>NZ_BRYH01000014.1:0-119005 GCF_054772055.1 Lacrimispora brassicae
AGATTAGACGCTTACTGTTGACTTTATAATCTTGATATCTTATACTGTAGAATATTTATATTTTGTAGTAAAGTGACAAATCATATCAGATTTTACATCGGAAAATCAAAAAAGTGAATACATCTAAAGGGTCCTGGTATTTATAACTATTTAAGAGGAAGGTAGTCAATATGGATGAGACAATCGAAATTAAGATCCGAGAAATTGTACATAAAAATATCGATACAGAAATACCTATTGAGCAAATTTGCGATACAGATAATTTGTATGATTTAGGAATGAACTCATTTAACCTGATAAAAGTTGTTGTGGCGCTTGAATCGACATATGGATTCGAGTTTCCCGATGAGGATCTTGATAAAGAAAAATTTAAAGCCATAGATAACTTTATCGATTATGTTCAAAGCAAAATAGATGTAGCCACGCCCAATCAAAGTTAATAGATATGATAATTTGTAGAAAGGAAAAGTATGACAATTAGATAATTAATGCTCATACAAATTAAGATGATTTATTTAGATTACTTTACATTCCCTAATGAAGAAACGGAAACAGACTTTTTTTTATCTTTGAAAAGAACATGTTATGATTCATATTATCCTTTTAGAGTACTGTCACAACACCGTCTTGGAAGAATAGATTTTGAACCCATTACTATTTTATATGGTGGAAATGGGTGTGGGAAATCTACAGCATTAAATGTCATTGCAGAAAAAACTGGAATTTCGCGAGATTCAGTGTTTAATAAATCTAATTTTTATCCCAATTATTTAAGGCTGTGTAGCATGCGGCTAAAAACTAAATTGCCTACCGACAGCAGGATAATCACAAGTGATGATGTGTTTGATTATATGTTAAATATCAGAAATTTAAACGAAGGAATTGATACAAAACGAGAAACGCTGTTTGATGAATATTTAGAAGCTAAATACGCTAAATTTCAAATGCGGTCTATGGCTGATTATGACAAGCTCAAAAAAGTAAATAGTTCTAGAAATAAAACACAGTCTCGGTTTATCAGAAGTGAATTAATTGATAATGTAAAGGAATATTCAAATGGGGAAAGTGCCTATATGTATTTTACCGAGAAAATAGGTGAAAATGCTCTGTATGTCTTGGATGAGCCTGAGAATAGTCTTTCTCCGAACCGACAAATGGAGTTAATGCGTTTTATCGAAAATGGCGCGCGCTTTTTTGGATGTCAATTTATTATTTCCACACATTCGCCATTTCTATTAGCTATGCATGGAGCAAAAATTTATGACTTTGATGAAACACCTGTTGATATAAAAAAGTGGACCGAATTAGAAAATGTGCGGATATATTATAACTTCTTTAAAGAGCATAGTGAAAAATTTTAAGGTGAATTAAAGATTACGGAAGAGGGGATAAATAGACTAGTTTGACATAATACAAATAACGATTATCAGGCTTATATCCGTATTCTCTTGCTACTGCAGAATCCATCGAACTGAAAAGCTTTTTTCTAAAAGCAAAGAATTTATTGTTTTAAATAACTCAAACTTCGCACATAGATTTTAACTATGCACCTTGCTACGAAGTATTTATTTTCGTAGCAAGGTGCATATATACTTATTCAAGGATAAGGTATAATTAATTTCGCAAATTTAATTTCATAAAAAATAGAGATCTATTCAAGTGCGATGTTTGAGTAAATAAAATGATGGGTTCTTTTTACTTTATAAGAAATGTAAGTGCTTCAAAGGTTCTTTCCATAGTTAGTTGATTTGATAAAAGTGTTCATTTAGAAGAAGTTTTGCTTTGAGCAGTAAAAAACTATTTCTTCCATACATTATCCTTTTAGCTAACTTTATTTTATTTACGCTTCCCTCTGCTAATCCATTATTATATTTATGATCAATACCATTTTTTACGGCAATCAAATCCTTTTTCAATCCTACTATGTAGCTCTCCAGCTCATCCACTTGTAAAGTAGAAGCTGTTTCTATCCATGCATCCAGTTCACTGCTTTTCTGTGAGAATACAATTCTATGAAATTCTTTTAGTAGGGTGTATAATTTACCCAATATCGGATATTTTTTTAATGCCGCTTCATACTGATCCTGTGTTAAACCTTTTACATCTTCCAATTCACGATAAATTAGTTGGCACATAAATTTACGAGGAATATATTCTACTGGTTCAGTAAACTGCTTTTCTACTCTTTGACGATGAGTTCGCTCCTTTTGCATAAATACACGCAATGATGCCAATGTTCCGGTATATCCTTTCTCTGTAATATATTCATGAATTTTCGAATAAGTAAATCCTTTTGATCGCATTTCAATTACTGTTTGTTCATAAGGAGCGAGTTTCCCGGGCAGTCTGAGATCATAGTGACCATTATTTAGTAAGCAGTTATCTTTTAAATAATTGGTTACGGTCTTCCATGTATGCCCGGTCAGTCTGCTGATTTCATCTGCGGTATGTCCCTGAGAATATAATTTTCGAACTTCCTCTATGGCAGCCTTCTTTTTTTCCATTTGCTGAATATGTTTTCGTTCCATGACATTTTCTTGTAACTCTGGAATTTCATCTTCCGGAATTGCCAAGTATCTGTTAATGGTTGTTGTAGCTGAATGTAAAAGTAAGGCAATATCATTGACAGTATAACCCTCTGACCGTTTCTTCCTCGCAAAACGTATTCTCTCTGAACGATTTCTTGTATTATAAAGTGCCTGCATTTGTGCATTTTGTGTTATGGTTGATGGAATAACTAATCTAGATGGAAATAAACGACGCATATATTTTTCTGCAACTTCAGATAGATTTTTTAAAAGGTGAAATCTATCACTGATTTGTAAGGCACGGGGATGTGAATTTGTTGCTGCTGAAGAATAGGTTTGTGCTCCATCACGTGAAATAACTTGCAGGTTAGGATAGGTTCTTAACCATTTTTCAACATTTTTTGTTTCCCTAGAGTCTATGATATCAATAATTCTATGACTTTCTAAATCAACCATTACTGTTCCATATGTGTATCGTTTTCGGAAAGCAAAATCATCCACACAGACCTTAGTTATAAGGGATTTATCCACAATGGCTGGCATTTTTTTTAAGCAGGTCACAGATGCTGCTTTTGCTTGTTTTAATTCTGCTTGATTTCAATAATGCTGCCGCCCTGACGGAACTTAATTTAGTTGAAGTAATTAAAATTTTATTAATTAACCGTTTTGTCTTTTTAGCGTTAGGAGTAATAAAGTCAAACCGTTCTGAAAATGTTTTATGACAGCATTGAGGATTATCACAAAACATTTTTCTTACACTAAGCAGAAGAATTGTTTGTTTATCCTGCAAGGAAATATCTTGAATTTCTCGCTGATAAATAGAATGAACTTTAAATGATGAATTTCCGCAATATGGGCAATTCACTGCTTTTTTCACAGAATGAACTTCCATAATTATTTTATCACTTTTTATTCTACAATCTGAACATTCTAAATTCGTATCCAATTCTTTAATAAGTACTTGTTCCATATATACCACCATCCTATATGGGGATTTTACCAATTTATCACATTAATATCAACTAATATCGGAAAGAACCACTTTATAATAGGTCACATTGATTCCTGATACAGACGCCGCTATGTAATCTTCCCGAATGGCTTTCACTGCTCTGCCAAAACGGCTGCGTACGTACATGTACATGACGGTGATGCAGATCACCATGATCCAGAAGCTCCAGTAGAAGTTGGAAAGCTTCAAAATGCCGCTCATGGTCTTTCCGCCGCCGGTAATAGAAAGATTGCAGAAAAGAACCCGGATGATCTCTGCAAAAGCAGTGGTCACAATGGCGAGATAATCTCCTCTTAAACGGAGAGCCGGTATTCCAACCAGGAACCCCGTTATACCGGCAGCAATTCCTCCCGCAAGAAGAGCGATCAGGAATAAGGCAATATCCGGAAGTCCTTTTCCGGCAAGTCCATTGGACACAATGGCCGAGGCATATGCACCCACGGATACAAAGCCCGCATGGCCAAGGGAAAATTCCCCCATGCAGCCCACCACCAGATTTAAGGAAGCCACCATAATGACCGTATAGCAGGCAGTGGTACTGATTCCCTTGATATACTGGGTGGACCTGACAAAAGCATTGTTCTCGAAAAGCAGGACAAACAGGAAAAAAACTGCCAGAACACCAAGGAAATTAATGAAATAGGAAACTTTAAACCGCTTTTCCATGATTCACCCCCTTACACTTTCTCGCCCACATTCTTGCCAAGAATGCCGGACGGTATCACCAGAAGAATCACAATGAGAATGGCATAGGTAATCGCTTCATACCAGCCTGGTGCAAAAAGCCTTACATAAATCTCAATTAAGCCAACCAGGATTCCTCCAAGCATTGCTCCCGGTATGACTCCGATTCCTCCAAGGACAGCGGCAATAAAGGCCTTAAAGTCCCATCATGGAACCCATATCATTGGTGACACGGGGATATTTTGTACAGTACATAAGGGCTGCAACTGCCACCAATGCAGAACCGATGGCAAAGGTCATGGTAATTACTTTATTGACATTGATCCCCGCAAGGATGGAAGCATCACGGTCCTGGGGAACTGCCCGCATGGCCTTCCCCATCTTGGTATTCTTTATAAATATCTGAAGGCCTGCCATCATAACCAGCCCGATACTGATGGTTAAAATAACATTCAGGGGAAGATTCACTCCCAGCACGTTTACAGAAGGCAAATCAAATATCTTCTGGACATTATGAGGCTTTGCACCAAAAAAACCATGGCCAGATTTTCAAGAAATAGACTCATGGCAAGTGCTGTAATAAGAGCTGACATGGAGCCTGCCTTGCGAACCGGCTTATAGGCGATCACCTCAACCAGAACCCCCACCCCCCCGCATATGACCACCCCAAGGAAAACGGAGATCCATGCAGGCATTCCTGCATGGATCATCAAAGGAATGGAATAAAATAATGTATAAGCTCCAATCATGATAAAATCGCCATGAGCAAAGTTAATCATGCGGATGATTCCGTACACCATGGTATAGCCAAGTGCAATCAAAGCATAGATAGCGCCCTGGTTCAGTCCGTTTATCAGGCTTTGAAAGAATAATGAAAATGTCATAGGATCTTCCTTTCTCAAAAGGAAAATGTGCACCAAAGACCTCTCAAGCCTTTATGCACATCTCCCTATCATTTTGTATCCTAATGAATCAAGCAGATATGCTTGCATATCCAGTTGATTCATAAACTCAAGGTTGAATGAAGCTTTTCTTTCAGCCTTTCAGACCCTCCTGTAAGATTTATGCTGCTTTATTCCTTTGTTCCTTCCGGTGAAAGAATCATAAGCCATTTCACCTTGCCGGCCTCAAAGGTATTGATCGCTACAGATTTCTCCGGATCGCCGTTTTCATCCATAGTAAAGGTTCCTCCCACACCTGTAAAAGTAATTCCCGTCATCCACTTAACCAGGGAAGCCGAGTCAGATGCACCGCCGTTTTTGGCAGCTTCCACCAGCATGTAAATGGCATCATAGTAAAGAGCCGCACATTCATTTAAGTTTTCCGTACCGTACTTTTCTGTATATTTTGATACAAAATTGACTACAGCCGGAACGGTATCTTCTGAAGAATAATGGTTGGTAAAATAGCAGTTTTCAAACTTATCTTCAAAGCCTGCCGTATCCGTTCCATCCCAGCCGTCGCCACCCATAACGGCTCCAACAATAAACCACGCTATTAAGGTGTTTTTAAGGTGCTCTTGAACAGCCACCTATCATTCCTATTGTCCATTTCTGCTGTTTTTGAGACTTATTATTAGTGATTTCTTGTATCGACTTCCTACAATAATTTCGGTATCCTATGTTCTCAAAGGAGGAAAACATTATGACCGAACAGGAATTACTGGATATGATTATTCAGGAACGAATCAATATGCTAATTGATAGATTCCATAAAAACCAGCCTGAGAAAACTGTGAAGAAACATGAAAAAATTCTACAAGCTGAGCTTTTTATTGAAAATTTACCAAACAAAGAAAAAGCTGATAGAAAATTTAATTGACACTCTTATAGACCAATTCGCTTTAGAAGAAGCTTTTCTGTATCAGGATGGATTTATGGATGGTATGAGGGTTATAAAATTTATTTAACAATTATAGAAAAAGTACCTCCGAATCAGAGAACCTTATTTACATTGATTCGGAGGTTACAAATTAATCTATAATTACCATATCACCTTTAATCCCATTAACTAAATTGTAAATTATAACTTTAAAATCTGTACCCCACTTTATAATACAATCATCATATCCACCATAAAAGTTACCGGTTTTTGATAGAAATAGATTCATATTTTCTCTTTCCATCTCACCAATTACCAATAAACTTTCATTTAAAAACTCTTCATATTCCTCTATAATGTCATTGTCTGGAGCTTTGTTCTCTGCCTTTTCCGGCAGAGCTGAATTTTACAGGTGCTACCCCCGCATACCTTGCCAGCTTATCTGCGTTTGAAAATCTGCGGATGTCACCGATTTCTGCAAGCAGCTTGCCTGCTACATAAGTTCCGATTCCGGGCATACTGGTTAGTTTGCAGTCAAAGCTTAACAGCACTTTTTCAATTTCTTTATCTAATTGAGCCAAAGTCTCTTTTTGATGCTCCAGATCAAGCACAAGACTTCCGGTGATAAAATCTCTGGAAGCCTGAAAATCACGGGTGGTATTTCCGTCTGCTTTGACACACTCCAGAATGAATTCCGCTTTGTTGAGTTTAAAAATCTTTGATATTTCTCGTAATTCTTCTGTCAATTCCTCTGCTAATTTGCCCTGTAAGTGGGCAGGAGAGGGATATGTTTTCCAGAAATACAATGCAGATTTTCCATCTATTTCACTAAAAAACTTTTGGTAGCTTGGGTATGCGAGGGATACCTGCTCATGGAGTCCGTTTTTAAACCGGGTGCCATCCTTGATTAATAAATCTCTGCGGTTTACCAGTTGGCATAAGGTCCAATGGTTATCCGTTGGCTTTGCATCCGGCAGGGTATGAAGCTGGTTAATTAAAACCGTTGCCACTGCATGGGCATCATACTCATCATTTTTACTGAGCATTGGAGCACTTTTTCTCTGGTCATAGGCCAGGGCAGGATTGATGTCCTTTACCTCATAGCCTTTTTCAAGCAGCCACACTGCCAATGATCTGCCGTAGCCGTAGGCATTTTCAAGCCCATAAACAGGTTTGAGTGCTAACTGATTTGCTTTTCTATTTACCTTTTCTGCCAGCTTTTTGAATTCGCTGGGCTTGTTTTCAATTTCAATCACGTCTAATTTTTCATTCCAGCAGTTAATTAACACTGCGGTATGGCTTCTTTTGTGGAGGTCAATCCCCACATATAGGTAGTTTTCTCTTCTCTGCACTTGTCCTCCTGATCTTGTTTCCACCAAATCAGCTTCCGTACCGGCAACCTCAGATGACAGCGTTAACTCTTTTAAAATATAATTTAAAAATCCAGAATTCCCGGCATAAGTTTAATGCTTTCATCAGTGCCCCAAGTGCAATAAAAAAAGGCAAAATGACATCCGGTTTATATTCCAATGTCATTCTGTCCTTACTACCATCGTTTTTTATTAAATTTATCTATATATCATCATACAATATGGTTTCCATGGAAAATATGTCTTCTTTCCAGTCCAGTACCACATGCCCATGATATTTTTTTGCAATCTTCTTCATAGAGTAAATCCCCCAGCCATGAAACGCGTCTTCTTTCCGGCTTACCAGCCTGCGTTCTTTATTTTGCTTTATTTTTCCCTGATACCGGTTTTTAACTAAAATATACATATATCCTTTTTCATACGTTATCTCTATCCAAATCTCTCCCTTACCCTTTTCCACTTGTTCTGAAGCCTCTACTGCATTATCAAAGGCATTTCCCAGCAGTACCCCCAGATCTTCATCTTTTATCTTCATTATCCGTGGTACTTCCAGCTTTGTATGTAAAAGAATCCCTTTTTTACACGTTTTTTCCCACACATGATTCACCATGGCATCTATTATCAAATTTCCGGTTCTTGACTTCAATTGCCCTACACTCACGGATTGGCCGATTAACTCCTCTAAAGTCACTAATAATTTTTCTTTTTGACCTGATTTCGCAAGTTCCTGTAAATAAATCAATCGCTGTTTCATATCGTGCTTCATTTCCTGGATTTCTGCCGTTGCTGCTGATTCTAAATCACGCTGCCTTCCATAATACTCCAACTGTTTTATATACATATTGATATTTCTTTTTATCTGGATAGCTTTCACTAATCTTAAATAAATGGAATACATGGATAAGTTCATAACCGTTAATATCAATGCTGCCATTAATAGCCAGCCAAAGGAATCAGATCCTTTACTTTCCGTTGTTTCAACCAACATATAAAATACAGGATACAGGAACATTCCAGATAACAGAAATATAGCTAAATAAGCTCCTCCGCCATAGGGGACTCTTCCGCATCCATGGAGGTTCATGAACTGGCGGATTCCCATTACCATTATAAGCATCAATATTTTTGCAAAAATGGAGTTAAACATAAATGACGTATTTTGCCCATTATTTAAATATACATAAGAAGCTTCTGCTAACCCCTCCAAAAGCATCCACATCATCATGAATATCAGGGGAAGCAGACACCGTCTCCATAATATCCCTTCATAGGAGATAAAACTAACTGACAAAATTGCCGTTAATGTCAGGATCAGGTTTATTAGGGGATGGAAAAAGACCATTTCCGTATTAATACAAATCTTCCATAGAAAAAAAAAGAGCCAGCCGACCATCCCCATATATCCACTCTTTTTTACGAGAAAAATATCCAGATATACTTTTAATAACAGTGCAGAATATAACGACATGCTTACGCCTGTAAATATCATTTTAACTGCATTCATTTTTTACCTCTTTTTAAATTGTCTCAGTTTTTCATCCACCGCATTTTTATACGTCCTGCTTAAAGGCAAAATGATTCCTTTCGGCATTTCTATCTCTTCATAGCCTATGCGGATAATATGCTGGTAATTTACCGGATAAGACTTATGTACCCGTAAAAATCTCCCTTTGCTTTGTATCAGACTTTTTTCTATCTCATTCAACGCTCTATATTCTTTTAAACGGCCATCCTGCAAGATAATTTCTGCCACCCGAAGCTTGCTTTCAAAATACAAAATATCACATATTGCCACCTTATAATCCGACTTCATATACCGGAAACGGTAATACGCATCCTGCTCCTCTACAAGCTTTAATGCATAATAAAAGGTTTCTTCAAATTCATTTTTTTCTATGGGTTTCGTAATAAATCCAATTGGAGCTACCCGGAAGGTCTCTTTCATGCATCTGTCATAACATGTCACATATACCATCTGTACCGTACGGTCTATTTCACGTATTTTATATGCAGCTTCCAGACCATCCATATATCTCATTCGAACATCCAGGTAAATAATATCATATCGCTTTCCTTTTTCCACTGCCTTAACCAGGTCTTCGCCGTCTTCATAACATTCCACGTCTACCTGAATGCCCGCACTCTTCCCAAGTTCATACAAACATTCTTCCAAATCTCTAAGCAAGTAACGCTCATCATCACAAACAGCTATCTCAATCACAATCATTTTCCCCTATAAATATAGCTTTCCAATCCCCGTTCTGTCATATCAGTCATTTCTTAATATATCAGGGACTGGAAGCAAAACAAATTTTTCTGAAACTTATTCATTAATTCTTTTTTTATAAATTCGTTCCTTTCTATTTTCATAAATTTCAACAAGCTTTGTCCTTTTCATGCCCCCTTTGGCTTTCATTTTTCTGATTCCAAAGGCTCTTCGCGCCACAGAATATTGCATTACATTTTTCCTGTTTTATGAGGTCATTCAATATTCATTTAAAACCCAAAAAGAACCATATCATACCATTCTTTTAATCTTCTCTCCATATTCTCTTCCTCCTTCACATCCATTTCTGATTCTTAATTAAGAATATCACCCAGGCAAATATACTTATTGACGCTACAATTCCAAGAACAATTGATATACAAAGGAATCATACTTTAAAATCAAGAACATCAAACAAGTAAGGCTTACATTTTTAGAATAAAAATAACTACTTTTTTTCCATTTTAAAGTATAATACATTTTTCGTTACATCCCCCCACTATGTGATTAATAGCCGTTTATATGTATTTAATAACTATTTTTTATTCTCTTTTTTTAATCTTCTGGCTCTCATTCTTAATCTCTTTTTCAATATACCTGGCAGTAACTCAATGACTTTTTAAAGATATCTCCTCAGATCATTCTTGAGAAATATACCATAAAATTTTAGTCGGCAGAATGGATTTCCCTCCAATTCTGCCGACTAAAGTTAAAATTACATTCCCTTTTATATCACTTCTTCCTATCATTAATCCGTTATTACATCTGGTCTAATATTCTACATGCAATGAATGGTCTCATTCCGGATCCACGGCGGAACAGTATGTGCATTTTTCTTATGATTTCTATTACGTGATAGGAACAATCAATTTCTCAGCCTCAGGCTTTTCCAATGCTTCAACCGGCATGATCCCTATAAAATTGGTGGATATACCCAACAATGAGGAAATCTCACCGCCAAGCTGCCTGATGTACCATTTGTCCTTATATTGTACTGCATCAAAACAGAAGCAATACTTATTCCCCTCAAGTTCAAAGACGACAACACAGCCTTCCAGGCTGTCAGCACCGCAAACCTTTGTCTGCCTGGCTTTGGTGTCCAAGAAGCCTTCCGAACCATATACCTCTGATAGTACTTCCGGAGGGATGTACCCCAGGATTTTCATGGACTTTAAATCCAATTGATTCAACAGTTCTATTAGTACTGAAGAAATATTTTCATCAGAAATATCTTCATCATCCAATAAAGTGGATTTCCGGAAATACCCTTCATTTATAATACAAACAGCAGAAGATTGTTTTGCTATATCCTGTACAATTTGTTTTTTTCTGCTTTGGATATTGAAGCCTCTTGAAAAATCATTTACAGCAGGCAGATTGAATTCCTGATGCATAAAAGCATACCCATGGACACTTTCTAAACTGGACTGTAAATCGTAATGATCCACATAGCTTTCTATAGAGAACGTACTTATCATCTGGTCTAATTCATTAGCCTTAAAACCTTCCAGATAGGCTTTTGCAGCCTTTTGCGGAGAATCAAATCCTTCGGATTCAAAAATAATTTCCGTAGGTTCCTTTGCATCAGGTCTTTCTGTTCCGGATTCCAATAGGTCCTTTGACGAGTCGACTATCAATTGCTTAACAACCTGCCATCCTTCCTGGTCCAGCAACGCAGTTCCGGCCATCTCCCTATCTATATCTGCCATATTAGTCAAAAAACCACCTAATTCCAGATTAAACCATCGGCCATCGAATTCTATCACATCAAATAAAAGGATGTACTTATTATCTCCCAATTCAATGACGGCCACGCAGCTTTCCATATTGTCACCGCCATACTTTTCCGCCCGCTTGACCATATTTTTTTGATGTGTCTCAGATCCATATGTGTCTTCGAGTGATTCCGGAGGTATAAATCCCTGCAATTTCATAGTTCCTAAATCCACTGCCTTCATCTGCCCCGTCAGCTTCTTCATAAACTGTTTCACATCCCCATCTTCTTTTAATTGTATGTAACCACCGGGGCTCAACTCCAACTGGCAGAGGACTGTGTATTGGCGCAGAATATCATCTAAATAATTTTCTTCCGCAAAGGTGTCTGCCATGCGTTTAAAATCACTGGCCTTAAGCCCATCCAGGTAGGCTTTAACAGCACTTTCCGCCGAAGCAAATCCGTCAGGCTCTGTGGTTTGGGCGGTCTGCAGGCCTGTGGATTCTACTACCTCAGACATATCTGACTGTATTTCAAATGTTTCCCGATGTTCTGTCTGTGGTTCTGATTCTTCCTGGAAAGAGCAGGCAGAAATATATACCAGCATTAAAAGAGCTTCTATTATTACCAAAATACGTTTACTTTTTTGTATTATTTTCATTTATTCCTCCATTTAACTCCATCATTTCATTTCGATCATGACAGCAATCATATTTTTCCAAAATGAAAAGCACTCTTCCCTTATATTAAAATCAACCCTAATTAACAGCAACAAATATTCGTTCTATAAAAACTAAAAACTTTCGCCATAACCAAAAAATAATAAATTAAATACTTCTTAATTTTTTTAACTCCAAAATAACCGCCCCCATTGTTTTTTTTCATTATACTACAGTTTTCGCCGATTTACCCCACTATGTAATTAGTAGCGGTTTATATGTAATTTTGTAAAAGACCTTTTGCAGTAACCCAATACCTCCAATAAAAAAAGGCAAAATGACATCCGGTTTATATCCCAATGCCATTTTGTCTTTAACACCTTTAGAGGCACGTCATGGCATTCCACTTTCTCTTTCAATTTTTAAAGGAATAACCCGGCGTAAATCACTATCATGGGGCAGATTTTTTGTCCACACTCTCAATGATCTTTCCCGGCGCAAGCTTCCCTTTCTCCGTATCCCGGCAGGAAATCCGCTTGTATGATGCAGCCGGTACTCCACAATAACACCATGATCTCTTGGCTAAAAGTGTCGCAGCTGCAAAAAGAATCTGATATTCATCCGATTCCAGCTGTCCCCAATTCTATCATTCCCCTCTCCCCTGCTGCCGGTCCAAGGATCCCACCACCTGATCCACAAGCTCACAACAGCGCATTGTTCTTTCACCAGTCATAACCGGGCTCTCCGTCAGCTCCTGTCTGATGCACTCTTCCGCATGTGCCGCCTCATATTTCATTTCAAAATCAACCGGATTCTCAATCAGCTCAACTCCCTGGCCAGTATGTATTTCGCAGCGGTCCGCCTTCCAATATTCATTGGTTTTTATAAACCCATTTTCGAAATAAAATACTGCAAAACTTTCCGCCGGTCCCCGCATGGAAATACGGCTGTTGATCAGCACCTCATCCATTTTTATATTAAAACTGACAGAGTCCTGAACTCCGGTTTTACCTCTGGTCCCCAGGGCCTGCACGATTACATCGGCAGGCTCCAGCAGATAATCGAGATATTCAAAGGTATAAGAAGCGCTGCCGTAAACAACTCCCCCCTGATCCTTCTCATGCATCCATGAAGCCTTGGGGCTTTGAAAGGATGCACTCATATCCACCTGATGGAGTTTTCCCAGCATCCCAGAATCAATATATGATTTAATCAGAACGGTGACAGGAAGAAAAAGGCTCTTCTGCATTTCCATGACAAACAGCCCTTTTTCCTTTGCCAATCGAAAAATTTCTTCCGCCTGCCATTTCGACAGCGTAAACGGTTTCTCGCAGAGCACGTGCTTGCCGTTATTCAAAGCCTGCTTCATTTCATAAAAATGCTCCCGGTTTATGGTGGCAATATACACAGCCGAAATTTGCGGATCCTGATAAAGTTCCTCATAAGAGCCATAAGCCTTCTCAATGTTGTTTTCCTCACAGAATGCCCTTGCCCTATCCAATGACCTTGATGCAACCGCAGTCACCGATCCCCCATTAGCCCTCACCCCGCTGATAAATCGTTTCCCAATTGCAGCCGTTGATATAATTCCATAATTTATTTTCATAGTAAGCCTCTGTAAATTTATTGATTTCCGTAACCTTTCTTTAATTATAATACAATAATAATCATTTGCCTATTTCCGAATGATATTTGCAAAGAGAATATTTTACTACAACAGCCTCCCAATTCAATCGGCCATGTTTTCTTCTGAATGGAATTAATGATTCATTTTATTACAAGAGACTAAACAGAGGTAATTTAATCTCACATATTCCGCATTTTCTTCTGAAATTCCCTGACCACTTTTGTTTCATCTTCCAGAATACTTCCGCCCCTTCCGACCCGGTCGCAAAGTCCCAAAAGTGCAACGTCACTAATATCTGTTTCCCGCTTCATACCGGCAATATCCCCAAAAGGAAGCCCGCCTGTCACATACAGAACGTGCATATGATACCGGACCAGTTTTGCAACCGCTCTGATCCATGACTCATCACCGGAAAAACAGGATAAAAAATCCACTGCCAACTGTTCTCCCTCTGAATCATGATTATATGCAGTGATTTTTCCTTTCCGGTTTTTCGTCACTCCCGGTTTGCCGATATCATGAAGCAAAGCCGCCCACATCAAGGTTCGGGCATCCTTACTCTCCATTCTCCGTTTCGCTGCCTCATCCACTACCATTATGGTATGATTCCATACACTCCCTTCCGGATGATATCGTTTTGACTGTGGGGTTTCCTTCATCCTGCCAAGCATGGAAAACGGATAATCAGAAAACCACGGTTCGCTGCTAATTTGTTCAAGATATTCCGATGGACGTTCATCATGATACAAGTGATATTCTATCTGTCGGAACAACTCTTCTAGATTATTTTTATTTGCCATAACATCTGCCTTTCTGTTTTTTGAATGCCAGTGTATGATTCAATTTACACTAGATATCTATTATTTCAAATATTTACTGAAATAAACAAAATTCTTATTTTCGGCTGCTGATAAAAACATTCCTGACAAATGGAAAGGGCGGCTCTTTGCGAAAGAGCCGCCCTCAAATTTTCTTAGTTCCTAAAAGCCATATTCAGATAAACTTCATTCATCTTCTTTCTCATCCTTAAGAACTCCTCATTATTCCTGCTGGGATGAATCCTGTTGGTCAGCAGAATAAATCCTTTTCTATTCTTTAAATCCATCAATACAGAAGTTCCCGTAAAACCAGTATGATAAAGGGTATCCTTTCCATACTCCTTGCTCCAGCCCAGAGTGCGTCCAAATCTTATGGTGCTGCAAAGCGTTTCAAACATCTCTTCACTAAATAAAAGTCGGGAATGTTCCAGATACGCCTTAACAAACTCCGCCACATCCTCCAATGTGGAGAACAAACCAGCGCTGCCGCATTGGCCCAGCAGGTAAGCCTTGGTATCGTGGACTTCTCCGCAGATACAGCCTCTTTGCTCTGTACATTCCGTTGGAATGCAGCGGTCCCTGCCGCCCTGAAAGAAATAGGAGGTATCCGCCATCCCAAGAGGACGGAAGATGTGCTCCTGATAGGTCTCCTCAAGAGTTGTATTATCCACACGCTCAATGATCTTTCCCAGCAGGATAAACCCCACATCTGAATAAAGGAACCCTTCTCCTGCTTCCCTTTCCCTTGGCGTGGTGTAAAGATATTCCAGAAGATTTTCCCGGCTCCAGCTTTCCTTGTTCCGTATCTCGGCAGGAAGCCCGCTTGTATGAAGCAGCAGGTGTTCCACCGTGACATCCGGATAGGAAAAACGTTCCAGTATCTCCTTCACCGGAGTGGAAAGGCTTATGACTCCTTTTTCCACCAACTGAAGGGCCCGGGTAGCTGTCCCAATGACCTTTGTCAGGGAAGCAAGGTCGTAATACATACCTGCTTCCACCTTCTGATCACTATAGGGCGTCATTACCCCCTGCTTTCCGGCGTATTTTAAGCGGATCCCCTGTTCACTGACAAAGCCGTAACTGACTCCCCAGATCACCTGATCCCTGACAAGCTGCTCCGCCATTTTTTCCAGAATCAATTCATGTTCATCATTCCAGGCTCTTTCCATCTGTATAAACTCCGTTTTCCACAGCCCCAATGGCTTTCCTAACCTGACCGCCGGACTCTAAAAGGGCTTCTTGGGCCTGGTCTCTTCTGCAGCCGCATTCGATCATCACAATGGCAGCGGCCACATCCTTATCTGCTTCATAAAGCACTTTGAGAGCCAGTTCCTCTTCTGCATCCGTTATTTCCTTGATCATCTGAACGGCCCGCTTCATAAGTTTTTCATTGGTGGGCTGCATATGGACCATATAATTCCGGTAGACCTTTCCAAGCCTTACCATGGCAGCGGTGGAAAGCATATTGACAACCATTTTCTGAGCGGTCCCTGCCTTCATTCTTGTGGATCCGTTGATTACCTCCGATCCTACTACCGGGGCAATGGATATATCCGCGATCTTTGCCATAGCGCTGGCCTGATTACAGGTGATTGAAATGGTAAAGGCCCCTGTTTGTTTTCCAAATTCCAGAGCCGCCATTGTATAGGGAGTCCTTCCGCTGGCTGCGATGCCGATCACACAGTCATCTGCCGTAAGCTTTACCCGCTTTAAGTCCTCTACTGCCAGTTCTTCTGAATCTTCCGCGCCCTCTACCGCCGTATACATAGCCTCTTCCCCGCCTGCAAGAAGACCAAAAGCCCTGTCAGGGGATACGCTGTAAGTAGGAGTCAGTTCCACTGCATCCAGTGTACCCATCCGGCCGGAAGACCCTGCGCCGCAGTAAATGATCCGGCCGCCTTTTTTAAAGCGGTCCACGATGGCATCCACTGCTTCCGCGATCTGGGGAAGCACCTTTTCTATGGCTTCCGCCACTTTTTTGTCTTCATTATTTATTAATGTAACGATTTCCAATGATTCCAGCCTGTCAATGTTCAGGGTGGATTCATTGGTTGATTCCGTTGTTAGTTTTTCCATATTGACCATAAAACTTCCTCTATTTCTTTATTTTCAGCCCTTCCACCAGTTTTCTGGTCTTGATCAGCTCCACTTCATAATGCTCTAAATTCTCCTGGATCACTCCCATGTACAAAAGATCCGCCATCATGATGGAGGTATGAAGAGAGGTAAACGCACCAATCCGCATGACCTTTTCGTTGTCCGGCACATGGAGACATATATCTGCAATATCCTGAATAGGGGAATCTCCTCTACGGGTGATTGCTATGACCGATGCTCCCTGTTTTCCTGCAGTCTTGCAGGCGTAAAGGACCTCCTGGGACTGCCCGCTGTAGGAAAATGCGATCACCACATCCCGTTTGTCAATATAATTAAAAAATTCCACCATCATATTGATATCCTGGTAAAAAGCCGCATTGATGTCGGCCCGCTTCAGTTTATGAAACAGATCATAAGCAGGCAGTGAAGAGCTTCCGATCCCCACCAGATAAATGCGCCGGGCTTTCTTTACTTTGTTGATTGCCTTTTTTAGCGCATCCTTATCCAACTGATAGAAAAAGTCCTGGAAAGCCGCATCCACCAGGGCATCCATTTTTCGGCACAAAGTGTCCAGATCATCTTCCCTGGAAATAATGGGATCCACCATATCTTCCTTATCACTTTGGGCATCGGTTGCAGCAAGTGCCAGCTTAAAACCCTCCAAACCCTCAAAACCAAGCTTCTGAACATAACGAATCACAGAGGCGGAGGATACCCCGCTTTTTCCTGCAATATCCACTGCCGTCATTCCAAGACAGTTTTTGGTGTCTGACAATACAAAATCCGAGATTTTCTTTTCTCCCTTGCTCATTTCATTGTATTGTTCTCTTATTTTTAACCTAACTGATTCCATTCCGCCTCTTCTCCATCCACTTATTTTACAGCATATTCAAAATGGACTGGTCCGACTCATTGGGCAGCATCTGAGCCGTAACACTCACTCCCAGCCCTACCACTTCCCGGATATCCTTTTCATCTGCTTCCGTCAGATTCACCGACTTTTTAATGGGCCGGCTTCCTTCTCTTTTTGCCACGTTTCCCACATTAAAGGCCTTGATGGGAACCTGAGAACGGACCAGTGATGCCATATCCGCCACGTTTTTGGTTATGAGAAATACCTTCTCTCCTTCATAGGCCTTTTCTGCAAACTTTTCAGCAGCCCGTTTCAAAGACAGAATGGATAACTTCACTCCCGCAGGCTTTGCCATCTTAAGGCCTGCAATAATCATTTCATCCTTTACCGCCTCATCGTTGACCACCATGATCCGGGTCGCTCCTACGGTATTGGTCCAAACCATAGCCACCTGACCATGGATCAGCCTCTCATCTACTCTCGCGTGCACAATTGCCATGGATCGTTCTCCTTTTCTTGTCCCTATTCTTCCAGTTCACATGCTTCATCTGATGGTTGAAAATACACCATATGCTGTTTTCCCATCTCCATGGAGGCATCCAAAAGCTGCCTGATATCTGAAATCATTGCTCTGGACAGGTAGGCATGGAGGACCAGAGGAAGGCTGATGCCTCCCACCACCTCCATATTCTCATGGATACCGGACATTTTCAGTCTGGAAGCCACATTAAAGGGAGAGCCTCCCGTAAGATCCGCAAGCACTGCCACTGATTCACAGTCCTTCAGACGCCGGATCGCCTCTGTCAGATTTTCTGCCAGAACTTCCGTGGAATCCTCCGCTTTAAAATCAACAGCTTCATAATATTCTGTCTCTCCGGCCAGCAGCTTCAGCCCGCTGGTCAAACCGGAGGCATATTCACCATGACCGGTTACTATGATTCCAATCATACCACTATTTCCTTTCCTGTTTCAACTTCCATTTTTCTAAAATAAACCGGCTGCAAAGGTCAGCATAGACTGCAGGTTGCCAAGCACTATGCCTAAAACAATGAGGATAAAAATTAATTTTGTGGAATCCACCTTCTTCTTTCCCAGAAGCCAGTATGAGAACGCCACGATTCCCAGGGGAAGCAGAGAAGGCATGATTTTGTCCAGCATATCCTGCAATGCAAAGGTCACTTCTCCCATGGTAAACTGCAGATCTGTACGGTATTTGATCACAGAAGGGATCAGCGCTCCCACCACAGTCAGCCCCAGGATACTGGCCGCCTCTGTAATAGGAGATATTTTATCCGCAAATCCTGTTGCAAGCTTTCGCCCGGACTGGTAGCCGATGCAGGTAAATTTATAACGTATCCACAAAACTCCGGCACATGCCATGAGAGGTATAATAAGTCCAACGGGATTCCCCTGCATGGCAATATAAGATGCAATGGAGAACACGATGGCCCGGTAGATCGCAATGAACAGGGTATCGCCAACTCCCGCAAACGGGCCCATAAGTCCGGTCTTTAAACCGGTAATAGCCTCTTCTGCTTCAATTCCCAGTTCTTCCTCCAAAGCCATATCGGCACCAATGATCAGATGAGACATTGCCGGAGTGGTGTTAAAGTAACCAAGGTGCATCTTCAATGCCCGCTTCATCCTCTCAGGATCCCCGGAATACAGCCGTTTTAAAACCGGCATGATGACATAAGCATAACCAAGCCCCTGCATTTTTTCATAATTCCAGCCAAATTGCAAAGTGAATAAATTACGCAGATATACTTTTCTGATATCGCTTTTTTCCAATTTCCCGTTTCCTGTCTGGTTTTTATCAGCCATCGATTTCTACCTCCTCTTCATCCAAAGTCTGCACTGCTGCCCGGTCCCTCACTCTTGTAAGATGAAGTGCGGCCAGAGCCAGGCCCACCAATGCAGCCGCCATAACGGTAAAGGTTCCGCCTCCAAAGGCAATCAGCACAAAGCCGAAGATAAAATATGGATAATATTTTTTAATGGGCAGATAACGCATCAGGATAGCCATACCCATTGCAGGAAGAATGGCGCCTGCGGTTTTAAGTCCTGTCATGAACCAGGCCGGTATAACAGCATTTACTCCGGTTACCACTGCCTCTCCAAAGCACAGTCCCAATGCAACCGGAATCACCCTTGAAAGGACCCAGGGCAGCAGTCCTAAAAGATTTGCCCGTTCCACTCCCTTGTAATCTGCCTTCTCCGCACAACGGTCCGCGTAATGCTGAAAGAAAGAGTTGGTCATCCTTCCCAGAATATCCATCTGAGTCAGCAAAAGCCCGATGGGAATCGCCAGACCGATTCCGTATTCTGCCCCCTGTCCGGAAATGATTGCATAAGCGGTCCCCATGATCGCTCCTGATAAATAGTCCGGAACCGTGGCACCTCCATAAGTAGCAACTCCCAATGTCATCAACTGCAAAGTTGCACCAACCACCAGTCCTGTCTGTAAATCTCCCAATAACGCCCCCGTAATAACAGCCGCAAACAACGGGGTATACAATCCGCATTGAATGGAAATCTGATCCACCACAGCAATCACGGTATACAGAATCAATCCAATGACAACCAGCATAGAAATTCCCTGCATGGTCTACCTCCTTTTCCTGCTTCATGCCTTTTCACTCGGCAATATGTATGGTTTTTTATAATATAAGCGCTTATGTTTAGTATTATAACACATATGTAATAATTTTACAATATATTAAAATATTTTGTTTTAAATGTAATCATATTACATTATTCCGTAAAGCAATTTGTTTTTTTAAGAAATAAAAGGGCTTATTCAGGCACCCTCCATAAGGCGGATGAAACAAAATGTTTATGGGTACTGCCGAGTAAGAGGTTTAAAAAACAAGGCAGCCGCCGATGCCTTGTTTTACTTTGTTCAACTGTTACATTGAAATGAAATGGTTTTTTATTGTATCCAACCGTTCAAGAATTAGGTTTTTCAAGTTGGTTGGCCTGATAGAGAAAATCCGTTCACCGTAGACAGCGAAATAATTGGCAATAAACGGTTCTTCCCCTTTGTTATAAAAACCTCTCACATAATATTTCCCATTTTCATAATGCAGTTCCATGGATGGGTAATGCTCTTTATAGAATAAATCAACGCCTTTTACAGAAACACCAACTTCAAAGTCAATTGCCTCCTTATCCCGAAACATTTCTTTAGAGGAAATGAGAAATTCAGAAAGCGGCTTTGCTGTATATTTATAGCAGGGCTGTACAAATTGAATTTTATCACAGCGGAACACCTGCGGCTTTTTCGTCTGGAAATTGTACGCCGTTGCATACCATTGCCCATAGGCAGAGGTAATATCAAAGAACTGAACATAATACTGCTTTTCAGTCTCTCCCTTTATATAGTGGACTTCGCACACGCTTTCATCAACCGCAAAATGCAGAATATCTTCTAAGCAGTTACATTCATTCTTGTTTTGGTAACTCCCTAAGCTAAAAATCAATTCCATTTTACGTAGTTTTTTTATTCGTTCTTCTGATATACATCCTTCGAATTTTTGCTTTAGCTTTTGGACGTTTAAATGAAAAGGTGTGGATTGATAGGCACTAAGGGTTTGCATGGAAAAATACAATGCGTCAACCTCATCAATCGTAAAGACAATGGGGGACAATAAGCGATTAGGGAGTATGCCATAATAACCGTTTCGTCCGGACCTTGAGTAAATTGGCATGCCGATTTCTTCTAATGACTGAATATCCCGAAGTGCTGTACTTTTGGAAGTAGAATATCTGTCCATTATGTTTTTGAGATTAAAAGACTTTTTATCATTTAGGTATATCATCATATCATTTAACCGTTCTGACTTTTTCATGGTTTTTTCCTTTTTCTGATTAAATGGTTTCACTAACTGACACCATTATATATTATACTGCTAACATAACAACAAATAAAGGAGAACTTAAAAATGGATACAAAACGAGAATTCACCCGGCTGATGAACACACAAACTGAAATTGCTTTGGCTACTTGTGTTGACGGCCTGCCCAGTGTGAGGATTGTAAATTTCTACTTTGACGAAGCCGCCAAAGTGATGCTCTTTTCCACTTTTGGAAACAATGAGAAAGTCAAGGAATTTGAAGGCAATAACAAGGTAGCATTTACAACCATTCCCCACGGAGGGAATGAGCATATCAGGGCAAAAGGCACAGTGCAAAAAAGCAGCCGTACCGTATTTGATGCAGCAGAAGATTTCATCAAAAAAATTCCCGACTACAAAGATACCATAGAACAGGCTGGAGATTACTTGGTTCTCTTTGAAATTTCCTTTGAATCAGCCCTTATCACCTTAGATTTTGATAACATAGAAACATACGATTTAGCTGACTGATAATGGGTATATACGTAGAAGCAATAAACCAGCGTGATGGGGCAAACCACCTCTCGCCCCAAGCAGATTGTACAGACAGAAAATTCACATCAACTTTGGCTTACCCGGTATTCTGCCGGAACTGAACACACCGGTGAACGAAAGAATGGCACAGCCTTTACGCTGTGCCATTCTTTTAAAACTTATTCAATACCGTTTTCAGAACAGTCTTACAACTCTTCTCCGTTGGTCTCTATAACCTTTTTATACCAGTAGAAGGAATCCTTTCTGGAGCGCTTTAAGGTTCCGTTCCCCTCATCATCCTGATCCACATAGATGAAACCATAACGCTTGGTCATTTCCGATGTTCCGCAGCTAATGAGATCAATGCAGCCCCAGGTAGTATATCCCATTAAATCTACGCCGTCTGTCACCGCCTCCTTCATCTGCTTAATATGTTCGCAAATGTAGTCAATCCTGTAACCATCATGAATGCTTCCATCGGCCTCTGCCTTGTCCCTGGCTCCCAATCCGTTTTCAACCAGGAAAAGGGGCTTTTTGTAACGGTCATACATTTTATTCAGGGTAATGCGAAGTCCGATGGGGTCAATGGGCCATCCCCACTCTGTTAATTTTAAATAAGGGTTCTTGATGGGACTGTCCAGTTTTCCAGCCAGTTCATTGGCATCCGGCCTGTCTTCCGTAACATGGGTCATATAATAGCTGAATGCGATGAAATCCACCGTATAATCCCTGATGATCTGAAAATCTTCCGGTTCTGTTTCCAGCTTTATGTTTCTTTCTTTAAAATACCGGGACATGTATGAGGGATATTCTCCTCTTGCCTGTACCTCCGGATAAAAGAGGTTGATCTGGTCAGCCTTTAATGCCTGTAACTGGTCCTCCGGCTTGCAGGTCTTTGCATAGGACTCGATCCGGTTGATCATACAGCCGATCTTTCCATCAGGCATGATTTCTTTTCCCGCCTTTACTGCCAGGGAACTGGCCACAAACTGGTAATGGGAAGCCTGGTAAGCCGCCTGCTCCAGATGATCCACCTTGTCCGGAAAGCTGCCTGCCCCGGTGTACAGGCTGTTTAAGTTCATATTCATTTCATTAAATGTGATCCAGTATTTCACGTCATCCTTATAGCGTTTAAAGCATGCAGTTGCAAATCGGACAAAACACTCGATCAGCTCCCGGCTCTGCCATCCGTTATATTTTTCTGACAGAGTTATGGGCAATTCATAATGGGATAATGTAATCAAAGGTTCTATGTTATACTTTTTCAGCTCGGCGATCACCTTATCATAAAAGGCAAATCCGGCTTCATTTGGTTCCGTCTCAAGTCCTGTAGGGAAAATTCTTACCCAGGAAATGGAAAACCGGAACACCTTAAATCCCATTTCTGCAAACAGTGCGATATCCTCTGCATAATGATGGTAAAAATCGATTCCCCAACGCTTGGGGAATTTATATTTTTCCTCGTGGGCACGGTATTCCTCCAGCTCCTTTGAGGTGACATTGAAGGTGAAATTATTTACTTCTCCTGTTGCATAAGGATCTTTATAAGCAGCATAATCCGATGTGGACATTCCTTTTCCATCTTCCTCATAGGCTCCCTCGATCTGGTTGGCAGCGGTTGCCCCTCCCCATAAGAAGCCATTTGGAAATCCGTATTCTACTTTTTGTTTCATGATCATTCTCCTTTTTTGATATATTGTTGAAAAAATTGCTGGCCTTTTAACGAAAGGCTATTGGAATACCATCAGAACCTGGCTGGTTCCTGCCTGGGCCTTGTCCATAGGAAGATCCAGTACATTTACATATTCATCTGAGTTTGTCACAATCATGGGGGTGATGGTATTTAAATGGTTCTCCTTAATAAATTCTAAGTCTACCTTCATCAAAAGCTCTCCCTGCTCCACCCACTGGTCTTCTTTTACCAGGATTTCAAAGCCCTTTCCCTGAAGATTTACCGTGTCAATGCCGATATGGATCACCACGTTTACGCCTTGGTCGGAAATCAGGCCGATGGCATGCTTTGTAGGTGCAATCATTTTTACCTGTCCTTTAAATGGGGCTTTCACCGTTCCCTCATCAGGTATGATTGCAATTCCTTTTCCAAGGATGCCCTCTGCAAACATTTTATCAGGAACCTGGTCAAGTCCCACTGCTTTTCCCGTCATGGGAGCGGCAACCGGTATTTTTACAATGTGCCCTTCCTGATCCTGGGTGATTATATCAGCTTCTTTCTTCTTTTCTTCTGTCTTTTCCTTTTCCTCCAGGGGAAGAATAATGGTTATGATAAAGGCAGTGAGAAAGGAAGCAAAAACACCCACACAGGCCCAGATAAAGTTGTTTAACTCTCCTTCTTTCAAATAGGTAGGCAAAGCGGTAATTCCCGGAATGCTGAAAGCATAAGCCTTAACATGAAAGATACCGTAAATGGCTCCTCCCACTGCTCCGCCTGTCAATGCGGCATAAAAGGGCTTTTTATATTTTAAGTTCACTCCATATATGGCAGGTTCCGTAATGCCGAACAAAGCGGAAAGGGCGCTGGAAAATGCAATGGATTTCATTTTCTTATCCTTAATTTTAAAGGCCGCTCCTAAAACAGCGCCGCACTGGCCCATATTACTTACAATGCTCATGGGAAGCAGTAAAATATCGTAGCCAACGCCCCCCAGCCCATCAAAGGTGGACGGGAAAAACGCATAGTGCATGCCGGTCATTACAATGACAGACATGAGCCCTCCCATGAGAAGACCGGCCACCGGTCCCGCCACTCCAAACAGGGAAATGAAAAAGGCTGCTACATATTTGCCCACATAGCTTCCCAGAGGAGCGATGAATACAAGAACCACTGGGGCTGTGATCAGAAGGGAAACCACAGGCGTTACGATCAGCTTTAAAAAGCCCGGCACAAAACGGTCTATAAATTTGTATACAATGCTCAGTAACAGGACGCCTAAAATAATAGGGATCACCGTGGAGTTATAATCCATTACAGGAATATTCAGAAACAGAAAGTTCACCGTACTGATCCCCTGCCCGCTTAAATTCACAAAGGCCGGATACATGATGATCCCTGCAAGGGTAGCAGCCAGATGCTCATTTACCCCGAATTTCTTTCCCGCTGAAAATGCTACCAGAAAGGGCAGGAAATAAAAGGTGGCATTGGAGATCATGTCTAAAACGAAATAATTTCCTGTTTCAGGGCTGAGCAGTTTAAGAAATACCAGCAGCGCCAGGATCCCCTTTATAATACCGGCCCCTGTAATAGCAGGTAATATGGGATTGAAAATTCCTGAGATCACGCCGAAAACCACGTTGACCGGATTCTCCCTTTTTTTATCCTTCTGCTTTTTTTCTCCCGAAGAAACCACTAGGTCTCCCAGCTCTTCCTTTATCCCTTCAAATACCTTTAATACCTCATTCCCGATGATCACCTGGAACTGGTCTCCCTGAAACTGGGCTCCTAAGACACCGTTTAAAGCCTGAATGGCCTCCACATCTGCCTTTTCCCTGTTTTTCAGATGAAAACGCAGCCTGGTAATGCAGTTCCATGCCTGGGTAATATTATCCTTCCCACCGCAATACCGGATAATTTCCTGAGCTAATTTTAAATGTTCCATACACAAAGTCTCCTTTTCGTTTTATTTTTAATAATAAAATAAACTTTTCTTCGCAGACAATGCCTAATTGAATAGTAACACTCTTGTTTTGACACTTGTTTTAATCACTTTTTAATGACACTTGTTATTCTTTCAATATGAAGCAGTAAATAAATGATTTCATCCTTGGAAACATCCCAGGAATATGCATCATACAGATATTTTGCAATCTTTACGGCACATTGATAGCTTTTTTTATAGCGGGTCTTTACCGTTTCCAGTAAATCCTCATCGTTTAAGCCGATGGTATCCTTCATATGAGTTTCCTGCCGGATAATAAAATACCGCAGATGTACAATAAACCTGGAGTAGTATAATGAATTTTCATCCAATACCAATTGAAAATGGTAGCTGACGATATCCAGGATCCGGCTGATGATTTCTGTTATTTTCAGGGTATCACTCATATCCTGACTTTCAAATTGTGCATTTACAAAATGAAGGGCTATAAAAGATGCTTCCTGAGGCGGCAGCTTTACCTGAAGCCGTTCCTCAATGAGCTTCACCCCCTTTACTCCGATTTCATATTCCTTTGGATACAGATGGGGAACTTCCCATTGAAGGGGATTATCCACACTCTGGCTTTTCTTCGCCCTCTCCATTGCAAAATACAGATGATCCGCCAGTACGATCAGAATGGAGGCATGAAGCTGTTTTTCCAATACCCTGGAGCCATATTGGATGATATCTTCCGTGACGGAAACAATATCCTCCGACAGATTTTGAATCATGGGAGCCAGACGTTTATTGCTGTCATTGATGAAAAGCTTGCTGACAGAAGATTCCTCCACCCGATCTCCCTTCTTCCGGCTGAATCCGATCCCGGTTCCAAACAGCACGACTTCATTATGATTCTCGTCGTAGGCAAGAACGATGTTATTATTCAGTGATTTTACAAATTCGAA
Source organism: Lacrimispora brassicae (assembly GCF_054772055.1). Lineage (NCBI taxonomy): Bacteria > Bacillati > Bacillota > Clostridia > Lachnospirales > Lachnospiraceae > Lacrimispora > Lacrimispora brassicae. The sequence continues at coordinate 26,378 of NZ_BRYH01000014.1, forward strand.
CATATTACACCTCCCTTCTCACTAAAATCTTTCCTTGCAAATTCATTTAAGGTAATAATAGCCAAAAAATAAAGTAAAAAAAATCATCAAACACCAATATCCTCTATTATGCGGATATTTGTATTTGATGATGCCTGATCGAATCAGTAACACTCACTATTAACTTGTCTTTACTATAACATTAATTCGTCATATTGTCAATATCATGGTTTTTAAAGTTTCTACAGACCTGCCCAGGACCTTATCCGGCAGATTAAGGACCCTGGGAATAATATAACGGCAATGAATTTTTTACTTACAGCCCCCCGGAAAAAGGAAAGATATTACCGTCATCTGCAAGTGAAATGAGGCGGTTATTTATCTGTCCATTGTATCATCTCCCTACATCTATCCTATCAGAGGGTTACGGCCCATTCCTCTCAAAAACCACAGAAAAATAAGAGGCCTGTCTTTGTATTTTTTCCGTATTTCACACTTCCTCATCAAATGCTTCCAGGGCTATGGGTAAGGCCTGGATAACCCTATTTCCAACAGCAGGTAACCCTACCAGAATACTGCTTATAATCTCTTCTCTTGTGGCTCCGTTTGATTTTGCCATTTTAACATGGAACGGCAAACCGCTGTCCAGCCGTACGGCAGCCATCACCGCAAGATAGGCAAGTTCCTCTGTCTTCTTATCCAGTGCGCTTTCCCTGTCCAGTTTTTGTACCATTTCCATCCAGGCCCTTTCCACTCCGGGAGCCTCTTTCGAAAAAGCCTGAAATGCTGTGCTTACCTTCATTAGAATCACACCTCCTTTAGAGTATTGAAAAAACCGTTCCACGCAGGGAGTTTTTTCATGCTGTTTTCGGCCAGTTGGGCCGCAGCCTTTTCATCAAATCCCTGAGTTTTGATGATATAGCGGATCATACCTGCTTTCTTTTCTTCAAATGACTGCATAGTCCCATCCGGACGGGCACAGTATACGCAATAGTCCTTACTGGTGTCACCGCCTGGAAATTCTGAAGCTTCTTTCATTGGCATACCGCAAGCAATACACATCTTCATTTTATGTCCTCCTGTTCATTTTTCAATCAATTCCAAAAAAGTTTCCGTAAGCTCTGAGCCATACCGCTCTAAAAGCGGGATATCCGGCGAAAACAAATCCTTGTTTAACAAATAATAATGGATCAGCCCCATCCATGTATTAAACAACAGGTGAACAGGAATATTCTTAATTGTGTTGTTTTCCCGTTCAAATACCTTGTTAAAGTGGTAGGCGACAATGGATTGAATATTTGAAAATGTTAATTTTGCTTCTTCCGGCAATAAACTCCTTTCAGCGATCAGCCGGATGTAAAATTTTTCGTGCCGGGCCAAAACATCCAAATGGGCTTTCAGCAACTCCTCAATATTATCTTTTGTTTCCGCTAACCGGTGGATCTCTGATCCCAAAGCATCACCAAAATCTTGTATCAGACAACACAGCAATTCATCCAATGACGAGAAATGGACGAATATTGTGCCATGAGATACGCAAGCTTCCTTTGCAATAACAGCCGTTGTAGCTGAAAACCCTTGTTCAGAATAAACCTGATAGGCTGTTTCCATTATTTTTCTTCGGGTATTCTCTTTTTGTAGCTGCCTTTTTGACTTCAAATAATGACCTCCAACTCAATGAGTGTATACTCATTATAAATTGTTTTTTATGAGCTGTCAAGACATTGTTTCCGTTTATTTTAATGCCAATTACCATTCCGGCTATGAATTCTTAATGAGTAGGCTGAATGATTCTTAAAATAATAACAGAAGAGAAAAATGAATGGAAAAATTATAGGAATATTTTTTCAAAAAAGTGCCGGCCGCATTACGATTATCTGATAATCTGATTGACCGGAAAGAAAAGCTGATTTTAGATTTGGCCATAAGAATTGAATTCAAAAACTTTACGCTTATTAATTTGCAAACAGGGCCTTTGGTGCAGATATTTTATACTGCAGGCAAATGGCCCTGTAACTTATACTGTAACTTATACTGTAAACGTATCAATGAACGCTTTTGTTCTGGAAAAGCATGTAACCATGAAGAACTGAAGTTTTTCCTTCCTAACTATTGGATACACAGTGAACCCTGGAAGTTTAAATAACAGCAGAACCTTTAAAAGTCTTTATGATAAAATCAAAGATATGAGTATCCCAACCCTGATAGCGGATGCAAAAAACAACCGGATTTACCCTTTGTCAATTCCAAATTCTGATTTTAATTTTTCAAATCTTGCTTTCTCGTGATCCATAACATCAAACAAAGGATTATATAAGCTATGCTGCAAAACATCAGCATCTTTCAGCACCTCATCAAAGGACGAATGTGTTATTTCCTTGCTGCTGTGGTTGTATATGGCGCTGCAGATAACATGGACTTCGTTTTCATCAAAATTCTTCATATCACCCAGAATTTTCCTAGCCATCAACGAGCCCTTGTGGGCATGGTCTTTTGCATCCCCGGCTGAATACGAATATATATCATGAAGCATGCCGGCGATTGTCGCTAATTCAGCATTTTCATTTCTCTTTAATGCTATCAATGCACAGGCTTGGGAGACTCCGTACAAATGCAGATAGCCGCATCTTCTTTCCCTGGTATCTGTTACTGTTAAAAGTACAGCATCAACATGTTCCCGGACTTTTTCAATTCGATTCACACGCATTCCTCCCTGTTCACTGATAAATAATATAAAAAGATAAAACCTGATTCATCTGTTCCGCCAATCTGAACTCATTATAAATCAATACTTAATCCTACGCCTACCTCTTTTACATCAACATATTTCATCATTTCAGCTTTCGCCTGCAGCGACACACAATGACAGGGATATAATGTTCCTGACAGTGTATTTTTTAAATACTGGATGGTATTACTCAAACGGCAGTCGCAGTCAAATAAATGAAAGCCGCCTAATACACCTGCAACTTTTTCACAATTGCATATTTGTTTCCCATATTCCACTATATTGCAGATCCCGCTGTGTGAACAGCCGGTGATAATAAAGATTCCTTCTTTTGTATTACATACCAGGGCAGAATCATCAAAAACAAAATCATCCACCGTTTCACCATCTATCACAGTTTTTCCTATTTTATGGCGCTTTTCATAGTCATTGAAAGCCGGCACTTCGCCTAAAAATAAACAATTATCTGAAATTCTGTATGGCGCAGTTGCAGGAACATATTGGCACATCTTTGATATTTCCTGTTCCGAATAAGGGGAACCTATATTTTCCGTTCCTTCTGATTTCGGCTGAAAACATAAAGGGTGCGCAATCAATCGGATTTTTGACAAATCAATTTCTTCTTTTAAATACATTAAGCCATTGCTATGGTCATTATGACCATGGGATAAAACAATGTTTGTGACAGAATTCAAGTCTATGTCCATGGCTTTGGCATTTTTTATAAGAATGCCGGAATACCCTGTGTCAAATAATATCTTTTTGTCATCGATTTCTATATAATAACTGACAGCAGGTTCGCCAAAATAATATTGATCAATATATGTATTGTTATCTAATAAAACCTTTATCTTCATCTTTATTTTTCACCAATCATAGATATTTTTTAGTGAATTTATTATACTGTACGATCCGCAAAACTGCAATGGCCATATAAAAGCAAATATTTCAAATCCTACGAAAAACACACTTTAAAATAGACAATACATTGACTAAATTCCAATATTCTGCTATACTAAAATTAGTCAATACATTGACTAACAAGAAATTCAGGAGGATGCTATGGAGTATTCAAAAGAAATCCATGAACTTTTTTTAATGCAGCAAGCGTATGCAACGCTTATGTCTGCCGCCAATAAACTTGAGAAACAGGCCGATAAATATTATAAGAAACTAACCTCAAGGCAGTACATGGCCATACTGGCAATTCTGCATTTACCGCCGGACGAAACAACAGTCAAAAATATAGCAAAAAAATTGGGTACTACCAAGCAAAACGCGAACCAATTGCTTACCACAGTAGAGAAAAAAGGCTATATAACTATATCAGGCAGTGACATTGATAAACGGTCTGTCAATATTAAGGTGACTGATGCCGGTTTACAGGCTATGGTGGAGAATGGGGAAATCGGTACCATCTTTATGGCGGATATTTTCAACGGATTTGACGAAAAAGAATTGGCAACATTATGGCATTTACTGAAAAAGCTCCATTGCTTTGATGGCGAAAAATTTTCAGGTTTTGAAGATGACGCAAGCCAGCGTTTAGAGGGTGATTATTCCGACTTGCAGGCAAAAGCTTTAGAGGAATTTAAGCGAAGAAGAAATCGCTGAGATAGGGGGAATTACGATGTTCCAACTGGATTCAAAAACAATGGACCTTATTAACAAAACATGCAAAGGCAAAAAGCATATCAAACTGACGGTAGGGTTTTTTAATGACGGCAACACTGCAATTAAAGTTTTTGGTGAACAAGGTGAGCTTCCTGCGGAAAGCTGCATATACGAAATTGGCTCAATAACAAAAACATTTACGGCTTCTCTTTTATCAAAGTATATTTTTGAAAATAAGATGCAATTAAACGATTCCATTCAGAAATATATTGCAGGACTGGATACAAATAACTACTACCCTACATTACGGCGGATTGCTACTCATACGGCGGGATATTCACCCACATATCCTATTAGTCAAAGGGAATATCTAAATTTGATCATTGATATGATATTGGGGAAAAATCAAGGAATAAACCCGCTGCAAATGGATTTGGACTGCATGAAAATGCTTATCCAAAAGACCCGTTTAAGGGATACAGACTATAGGTGGAACTATTCTAATTTTGGATATTCATTGCTTGGTTATGGGGCAGGTATTGTTTCTGGTAAAGGCTATTGGGATACCATGAAGGATTTTTTATCAACGGAATTTGGCTTAAGTCATACTTATTTAGGTACATATGATAATAAAAATCTGTCTGGGTTTGGCACAAAAAATCAGGAATGCGGAAATTGGCATTGGGAGAAAAGTAACCTTACAGCTCCGGCAGGAGCCATAAGCTCAACAGCAGAAGATTTGTTAACATATGCAAAGTTAAATATGTATGAAGAAAAGCCATATTTCCTGCTCTGCCACCAAAAACATTCAAATGGGCCCGGAAATTATGATATGGGACTTGGATGGTGGCTGCGGCAGAATAATAATAATATCATGGAACATGGAGGCGGAACAGGTTGCTTCAGCTCCTATTTGGCAATAGATAAGAGCAAAAAGGTCGCTTCTGTTGTATTAGCCAATTACAGGTTAGGATTTGATTCGGATAAGAAAATCGGGATTTCAGTTTTAGAACATCTTAAATGAACTGCCGCCCGCCGCTTATGGGAGCGCCGGGCGGCAAAGCCGTTTATATTACCCTTGGGGATTGTTCTATCCCCGCCATAAATCCAGCGGTAATTTAATCATTCCCAAGTGACATTGCCCCACCCCCTTAATCCATAGGAACCCCCATCCACACATCATAAATATGATCCTTATACGCCTTTTCCTCCCCAATCACCGGGAGATTGCACAGGCAGTTTCCCTCCACCGCTTCCCGCAGATACCCCTGTTTCAAGTCCTCTATAGAAACCAGCAGCGTCCTCATTTCATCCATAAACAGCTCCGGATGCATCAGATATGCCGCTGCCGTCACATCCCAGTTATAAAATCCGCCGATGCCATAATCCTCCTCATTATATCCAAACCAGTAATCCGTCTTCTCCCGGATGTATGCGGCGGCTTTGTTGTCTGAGGCGAATAAGCGTTCCTTATATTCCTCCCTTGTAAACAGCACCTTCAGGCAATGATTCCCTGTGATCACAGAAACATTTCTTCCTTTCGTAAGCACCGTATGGGCGGCAAGGGGATCACAGGAGAAATTCAGTTCATCCATCACCTTTTTTTCAAACACAAGAGGGCTTGTGATCCCTCCCATCACCACGATTTCTTTTACCTTCTCAAAAAAATGATGATCCCTTTCATACGCTCCCCAAAGATTTGTCAGGGAACCGGTTGCAAGGATGGATAATACTCCCGCATACTTATCCGCCATCTCCACAAGATAGTCTGCTGCCTCACTTTCGTATGCCCCGCATTTTTCTCCGCCCTTTTTTACCGGAATATCCTCACGTCCCAGGTCCTTTAACATTTTTCGGTTGATGCTGTATACAACATCCAATTGATTATTCCCATAGGTCGCCGTGATTCCCTGCAGTTTTGCCTCAGGACAGCCAAGAAGATACATCAGCGCAAGCCCATCATCCACATCACAGCCCTTTACCCCAAATGTATTGTCACAGTCAAATACCACATGCTTCATCTGATTTTACACTCCCCTCCGAAAACAGGTCACTCCGTTTTCCTCTATGAAAATACCGGCATGGTCCCCTTCTTCCAGTCCCAGCCGTTCCAGCTCATGACTCATAACGTGGCTCAAGATCATGCCATCCGGTACCTCTAACTTCACTTCCGCCATCTCTCCCATAAATGTGATGCCTGAAACCCTATAGGCTCCCTCCCTTTCAAGCTTCACGGAGAACGGCCTTATCATTGCCTCATAATCCCCGTCTTCCTGCTGTGCACTCATCTCAAACAGACTGCTGTAGAACCTGTTATTTTCCATGCTCCCTTTTACATAGTTCACTCTGCCAAAATATTCCGCCACCTCTCTGGAAACCGGGTGCCGGAACATATTCCTTGGGGTGTCATACTGCAAAATCTGTCCCTGACTCATCAGGGCGATCCTGTCTGAAAGCTGCAGCGCTTCTCTTTTTTCATGAGTCACAAGAATCGTGGTAATCTTCCGCTCCCGGTGAAGCTTTTTCACAAGATTCCCCATTTCCAGCCTCAGGCATTCATCCAGTCCTGAAAAGGGTTCATCCAAAAGCAATACTCTGGGATTTGCAGCAAGAGCCCGGGCCAGGGCCACCCTCTGCATCTGCCCCCCGGACATTTCTTTTATCTTGCGGTTCTCAAAGCCAGAAAGCTGTACTTCTTCCAGAAGCTTCTTCACTTTTTCCTTCCGGATATTTTTCGGCACTTTTTGTATCTCCATGGGAAAGGCAATATTCCTTTCCACGGTCATGTGAGGGAACAGCCTTAAATCCTGGAATACGATGACCATCCCTCTCTTCTCAGGAGGGACTCCCACAACCGATGCATTCTGGATCAGGATATCCCCCTGCCGGATTTCCAGAAGTCCTGCTATGCTTTTTAAAAGCGTTGTCTTCCCGCACCCGGAAGGTCCCAGAAGGGAGGTGAATTCTCCTTCCTGTATTCCAAGGGTAATCCCATGAAGAATCTCTTTCTTCTGCAGAACTACTTTCAAATTTTCAACCGTCAGGCTCATGGTTTCTCTCATCCTTTTCTTGGGTATTTCATTCCGATGTATAAAATCCGCCGCCGCCATTCTTCAGCCAATGACCAGCCCCATATTCAAACGCCGCAAATATCAGAAGCGTCACTCCCAGAAACAAGGCGCTGTATATACAGGCAATGTTTCTATTCCCGCTTTGCAGATAGGGTACCATAAGGATCGTAAAGGTCTTTACACTCCCACCACCGATCATCAAGGTGAGAAAATACTGGCTGAATGAGACAATATATGACATGCTTACTGCGGAGAGGATCACAGGTGCCAGCACCGGCAGAGACGTTTTGTAAAATGCCTGGAAGGGAGATGCCCCCAGGACTCTGGCCTGTTCCTCCAGCCGGTTTCCCACCGCCATGGTCCCATCCATAATAAGGTGGACCCCATAAGGAAGGGAACAGACCAGGTGGGCAATGATGACCCCTGCAATCCTGTTGTTCAGTCCTATTTTAATAAACGTAATCTGTATCCCCATTGCAAATACAGTAGCAGGAACCATAAAGGGGAGTATGGTAAAAAAATATATCAACTGTTTCCCAGGGAAGCGGTACAACAGGATTGCTCTCGCCGTCATAATGCCGATCACCCCAGATAAAGCCGCTACAACCGTGGAAATCAGTATGCTGGACCCTATGATCCGTAAAAGTTCCTTTTTTCTTCCTGCAATTTCTAAAAGTGCTCTTTTTGAAAACATCTGTGGCACCAGATCCGGCCATGCCCATCTCTCCGTAAAAATCCATAGAAACAAAGTGGCTGCCGGAATAAGAATGGCAGCAATCAACACAAGCAGTGTAAGTTCCGTAACGATTGGCTCTCTTTTTTTCTTCATGGCTATTCTTCATCCGTTAAATATTTCACATTTTTTCTCTCAACCTTCTTCATCATCAAACAATATACAAGTGCGCTCATCAGGGAAATTACAATAATAATTCCATTTAAAGCCATGGCATAGGGGCGGTTTCTCAGATCCGGATGGATATACTCCTGATAGGCAAGGACCGGCAAAGCTTTGGGAATCGTGGCTCCCAGAAGAAGGGGAAGCTCATAGGCTCCAAGGGCAAATACAAAAATGATCAGAAAACCGCTTATAATCGTATTTCTGCACAAGGGCAGTGTCACCCTTAAGAATACGGTCCACCTTTTTGCTCCCAGGTTTGTGGCTGCTTCCCCCAGGCTTCCGTTAATATTTGCCATCAGCGCAATGACAAAATAAATAATAAAGGGGATTTCTTTCCACAGATATGCCATAATGATCCCCACTCCATGGGGATCATAGATGAGCATGGGAAACTGCCGCTGCTCCTGTATCATGCCCAGGGCATATGCTACCCTGGCCAGGATTCCATTCCGGGAAAAAATATTAATCATAAAAAGCGCCGTTACAACATGAGGAACGATAATAGGAAGCTGGATGATGCGCACCACCACTCCCCTGGTTTTCTTCCCCATGACGCAAACACCGCAAAAAAATACGCCCCCAACCGTCGCAAGCACCGCTGAAATCAGTGCGATCCTAAGACTGTACACCACCGATTGAAGCATATCCGGCCTTGACAGAATCTCCTTATAATAAAAAAATGTTGGCTTCTTTAACCCAAAAGCTGGAATTACCCCTAAGCTTTGGGTAATTCCAGTGATTAGTCCAATCATAAATAAAATGGAAAGCAATATTTGGGGAGCCAAAAGTAAATATGGCATCAGCTTTTCTTTCATTATTTTCCTGCCACTTCTTCCGCCCATATTTCTTCAATGACCGGAACCAGCTCTGCGGGCATTTCCGGAAGACGTTTTGACAGCAATTCATCCTGGGGAATGGTTCCTTTTCCAAGGTCCACTTTATCAAATGCAGCTTTCTGTTCCCCAGAAAGCTTTGAGTTGTCAAGCACAGGAATGATCTTCATGGTGTCATAGCGGTCAGCCTGGATCTCCGGTGACAGCATTTCATTGATTGCCACCATTGCCCCTGCCTTATTCCCGGAATTTGCCGCAATGGCCATAAAGTTGGTATTTCCTATGGTGCCTTTGTCAAACTGGAAAGACTGGGTTGTCTGGGTATATGCTCCGTCCGCTATTTTGACAGCAGTTCCATAAGCGTCATATGTCATATTCAGAACTACTTCTCCGTCTGCAAACATATTGTCCAGGGTTGTTGAGGAATCCGGGAAAGTTTTTCCTTCATTCCACAGGTATTGATTTAACTCCCTTAAATATGCCATTGCAGGTTCTACGGCAGCTCTCACCGTCTCCTTATCCCCCTTCATATCCAAAAACTGCTCATATCCGCAGATTTCATAGATAATATTTCTGACAAATGCGCTTCCTGTAAAATCCGGAAGGGCCGGATAGGTCACCTTTCCAGGATACTTCTGGACAAACGCCTTTAAGGCTTCGGCGCTTTTTGGAATATCCGGGGTCACCAGCCTATCCGCAATCATTACGATCTGCGCTTTTCCATAAGGAGCTTCAAATCCCTCAATGGGATATGCAAAATCAAGTGTCACGTCTTCTGACTTTGAATCCACATATTCCTGGAAATTGGGGAGTTTATCCGCGAATGGTCCGTACAGCATATGGTTTTCCTTTGCAGACCGGAAGTTTTCTCCGTTGATCCAGATCATATCGATCCTTCCGTCCTTTTCTCCCGCCTGGATTTCTCCCGATAACTGGCTTAACACCTGGTCAATATCCATGGGAACACGTTCCATGGTAATATCATATTTTTCCTTCATTACCGGTGCAAAGGTATTGTCCAGCCAATCATTCAGCTTCTCATCCCCGCCCCAGCCATAAAATGTAACGGCAGTGCCCTTTGCCTCCTCCTTCAGCTTGTCAAAGGACATCTCTTCCGTTTCTGAAGCCTGCTTTTTCTCTTCCTGCGGTTTTTCATTGTTCCCGCAGGCTGTCATGGAAAGAGCTATTACCGCCGCCAGAAGCGCTGCCGAAATTCTTTTTTTCATCTCTTCTCTCCGTCTCTTACTGTTTTCCTGCTGCCGGCTGATCATTCATTACAGTTCAGCCATGTCAGACAAATATTTCTCCATGGCTGAACTGTAACAATCATTTTACAAATGCCGCCTGAACCTCACCGTCTTTTGCCCCGTTTTCAATAATAAACAGATTCTTCTCGTCAAATCCTGCATCCTTTAATACGGAAATGGCTGTTTTGGCGCATTTATTTCCGCTGTAGCATAAGAAATATACCGGTTCTTCTTTATTAAGCTTCTCTGATGCCAACTGGTACATTGCTGTCTGTGCATCGGCGCTTTCAAAATCCTTTAAATTGATCTGAAGAGAATTTTCTAAATGGCCTCCTGCATATGTATCGTCATCACGCACATCCACGATCTGCGCATCTTTCTTTCCAAGCACATCTGCCGATTTTGCATACTGCCAGTCTATACTTTCTTCTGCACGGTTTGTTATCAGGGCGCCTTTTTCTTTTGCCAGGGCTTTTGCTCCCCCTTCAACCGTATAGATAAGGCCTGGATCGATCCCAGCTTCTTCCAACACCTTTGTAGACTTCTGGGCCCCTCTTTGTCCGCTGTTGCAGATAATATAGATTTTCTCTCCGTCTTTTAAGCTTTCTTCCGCATATGATTTCATCTCATCTGCCAGGGATTCGTCTTCCAGCGGGAAGATCGGACACCATTCTGAATTGGCAACTCTTCCTGCTCCGTAGTTTGACCACTCCCTTACATCAAGGACATGTGTTTTTCCGTCAGCCGCTGCTTTTACCGCATCTCCGGCTGATACAAACTGGTATTCTTCTTTCGCTGTGTTTTCTGCCACTGATGTGCTTTCTGCTATTGCTGTACTTTCCCCTGTTGCTGTGCTTTCTGCTGCTGTGCTTTCCACTGCCGTTGTTTCTTTCTTCTCTGCCCCATTTCCGGAGCTGCATCCTGCAATCATGGATACCGTCATTGCTGACATTAAAACTGCTGCTAAAAACTTCTTTTTCATATTTATTTCCTCCTTGGTTTTCCGGCGCCCGTATATCGTTTTAGCGCCGCGTCATGGTGATTATAAAGGTTACTCCCGCTTCATTCAAGGAGAACCGTCATGATTACCTATTCATTTATCCCATATATCTATAGATACTTTCTATCAACCAATAAATCCTGCTATTTTATCCAAAAATTCATGGCTTAAATACGCCTCCAGCTTACGGACTGTGGATTCATTGATTATTTCTTTGTCCGGCTGCTGATATTCCACCCAGGCCATTGCACACCAGGTGATTCCCCGCAGGCATGTAATGGGAATATACGCCCTGGTCCGTTCTTTCAGCCCCTCAATATCAAATCTCCCTGCCGTCTTTTTAATATACGCATCTAAAAACTTCTCCATCTGTTGGTTTTCCAGAATCACATCCGTCTTCCAGAAGGTGGTGGTTGGCGCAAGAAAATGTCCCAGATCCTGTGCCGGATCACCGTAAATCGGCTTCTCCCAGTCAATCAGGTAATTTCCTTTTCCTTCCCCGTTAATAAGGAAATTCGTAGAATTCAGTTCAGTATTGATGCAGCACCGGTAAACTGTTTTTGGCAAGCTGTCTGCCCTGGGAAAGCCTCTGTCCAGCATCCTGCGCATCTTTCTCTTCTTCCTCTTGTCCCCAAGAGCGGACGATTCATACGTCCGGAACATTTCCTCACATTCTTCTAAGATTGCTTTTAAAGGATTATCCGGTGCCACCAGGGGAGGCTCCCTTCCAACGGGAATGCTGTGTATATCCGCCAGGCAGTCCGCCGCATAAAGCAGTTCTTTTTCATAGTCCAATGCATGTCCCGGAAGATACTCCATCACCATTACCCCACAGGGAATCTTCTCCTTTGTTCCATCCACATATAAGGCCCTTGGTGTGCGCCCCGAATCCTTTAACAGCTTCAATGCATTGAATTCATATTCAATCTGGTCTTCCAGATGCATCTGGCTTCCGAAATTCACCCGCAGAATAAGCTTCTTCCCTGTCACCGGGTGAAGAAACAGGTAGTTTCTGTTATACTCTCCCTGGGCCAGCATCCGGTACTCTTCAGTAACCTTCTCTGGAAGCCCCAGACGTTCCCGGTATCCCCTCCATTTGACATATTCTCTTAATCCCTGTACCTGATCCATATTTACCTCCTGGATAAATCACGCGGATATGCAGGCATATCCAGTTGACGCCCCATGAAGCGGGGCGCACTGTGCCCGGTAAAGCAGGGCACGCTGTTCACAAACTCAAGGTTAAAAGGCGTTTTTCTTTCAACCTTCCCCCTATCTGATATCCCGGTACAAATCCGAAATCCTTTCTATGGGAACCCCTTCCCGGTACATTTTTCGAAGCCGGTTCATTTTCCACATAAGCCTCAGTTTCGGTATGGTCCCTTTGGGAAATCGCCTGTCCGATGTATAGATTCTTCTCCCAGCCATCCCAAGCTTCACCCGCATTTCCTTTAATGTCAGGGAAAACTGATAATCCTCCATGATGGGAATCTCAGGAAACATTCCGGCTTCAAAAAACAGCTCCCGGTCCACAAAAATTCCCTGATCTCCAAACATGATCTTCCGGTCCTTAATTCTGTGGTTGGAAATCACCCTGCATGTGAACATGAAAAAATTCCGGGAGTGAAATGCAATCCCAAAGCAGCCTGCCCGGTGATCCCTCATCACTCTTCTGATCTCCGCCAGAGGCTTTGGAGGAAGCTGGCTGTCGCAGTGGAGGAAAAACAGAATATCTCCGCAGCTTGCTTTTGCTCCTGCATTCATCTGTCTTCCTCTTCCTTTTTCACTATGGACCACAGGATAACCTGGTTTAATTAATTCCAGTGTCCGGTCAGTGCTTCCTCCGTCCACAAACAATATTTCACATTTCCCCTGCAACGCCTTTAACTGCTCCTGAAGCTTTACAATTCCTTTTTCTTCATTATAAATAGGGATAATGATTGAAACAGGGGTGATTCCTGCAGCATAACGCCCGGTTTCCGTCCGCTTCAATTCTTTGCCGACGCCCATCCGTTTCCGGTACTCTTTTACGTCCGATGGAGTGTCCATATCCCACAGCTTCTTTGTATAGCCCACCGTAATTCCAGCCCGGAAAAGTGCCTTTATGGTATCCTCCAGGACAGCTCCATGCCCATATTGGTCAAGGCCAAAGGCTTCTTGCCGGGCTTTCTTCATCCCTATGAGATAATATCCTCCGTCATAGGTTTTCCCGAACACCACATCCTGAGTTTTAAGTACTTCAAATGCCCTCTTAAGATCACCGGACCGCAGCTCCGGCACATCGGTGCCAATCAGGAGGCATTTCTCATATCCTCTGGAAAACACCTCTTCAAAGGCCCGGTACATCCGTTCCCCCAGATGTTCCCCCCGCTGTGGAAAATACCCTTTTTGCTTTCCCAGTATTTTCTCCAGAAGCCGTTTGGGCATGTCACCCTCCGGGGTATGACAGACAAATATATCCGCCCTGCATTTTTCACATTCTTTTCCAATGTCTTTTAAAAAACAAATATGAAGCTTTGCACATTGCCCTGGAGTAAGACAGGGCATCATTCTGGTCTTGGTCTTTCCCGGCATGGGCACTCTTGTAAATATGATAATCGCCTGTTTCATTTATAAGATCTTTCCTAAAATTTCTATGGTATCTTCCACAACCTTGGGGCAGAACTGCAAAAGCAGCCCTTTCTCCATCACCTTTTCCAGTTCTTCTTTCCTGGAAATATCATGCCCCAGCAGATCACGGCAGATACAGGAAGGATATTTCTCCCCAAACAGCTTCTTAAATTCCCTGGTTTTTTCCATCATCACCTGCTTTTGCCCGGAATCTCCCTCCTGGCTGTGTCCGTACTTCATTCCAAGCACCATCAAAGCCCCTGTGACAGCACCGCATGTCTCCCCGCAATGCATGCCCCCGCCAAAGCAGGAGGAAACCTTTCTGAGAAACTTCTTATCCACCCCTAATTCCTCCGCAAACGCCCCTGCCACCACCTGAGAGCAGTCAATTCCCTGGAGGAATAACTCCCGGATCTCTTCAAAGGGAATCTGTTGTCTTTCGCAAGTAGCCATTCTTACTTTTCTCCTTTTTTCATTTGTTTTTCCACGTATATTTTTCTTGCCATTACCATCAGCGCCGGCAATGCAAACAGCATCATAAGACCTGTTACAAATAATTTTGCGCCTCCTGTCAGCATTCCTCCCACATAAGAATAAACAATGGTCGCCGGAAGCTGCCCGATTCCGGTTGCCAGAAAGAAGGAACCAAAGGACATGGAAGTAAGTCCCGCCCCATAACTAACAAGGTCAAAGGATACAAAGGGCAAAAGGCGGCATACCAAAACCGTGCTTTTTCCGTATTTTTCAAAGAAGGCATCCACCTGCCTTAATCCCGCCTTACTTGTGAGTTTTTCTGCCCCATCCCTTCCCAGAACCCTTGCGATAAAAAAGCACAGCGCCGCTCCCGCCATGGCGCTTGTCCACGAGAGAATGGCTCCCTGCCACCACCCGAACAGATTGGCATTTGCAAAGGTAATGAGAAAGGCTGGCAAAGGAGCTGCTATTGACTGGAAGATCATAAGTCCAAAGGATATGACTGCCGCATACGCCCCCCAGGACCCTATAAAATCCTTTACCACTCCAAAATCTCCGCTTGCAAACATTTTAACTACCTGATTCATGGTTTCTCTTACTGATGGGATCCCATAATAACTTGCGGCCGCCGCCCCAAGTCCTGAAATCAACACGAACTTTTTAATCCATTTACTTTTTTCAGCCATTATTTTTCTCTCTCCGGTATTTCGTCTTTATGCGGTTTACCACAGACCAGCCTGTGTCCGGCCGCTCATTTCTCTCTAATATTTCTAAAAGAATATGCTTTGTATCCTTGTATCCCATTCTTACAAAATTCCCGGAACAGGAAGCACAGTATGTGTAAATGGTTTCCCTTTTCTCCTGTCCCATGGAGCAAATCATCTGTTTTGCCAGATCTTTTTCTTTGCTCCCGGCACAGCCTCCAAGCCCGCAGCACTGCACATGGGAAATCATTTCCGGTTCTTCCTTCAGGAATGCTTGTATGGTGCCCAGCAGCTCCTTGCTTTCCCTGTCCGGACAAGGCGGAAATATGGTAAGCCTTCCCTCAATTAACCTTCCGATGCCAAGCTCCAAGAGTTTTTCATATATGTCCACTACCTTCACCTTCAGGCGGGGCTTTAAAAAAGCATAGCAGTTTGGACAGAGGGTGATCACTTCCTCCACACCGTTTTTCCTTAGCTTTCTCTCCAGCCCTTCTATAATCAGTTCTTCCTGCTTCTCCATTCCCAGCTCTGCAATGGGCTTTCCGCAGCAGTCAAATACGGTCCCGGCGCCTGCTTTCTCCTGGAACAGCTCCATCAGGTACCTGGTTGTCCGGGGATAAAAAGCGGGAAAATTACATCCAGGAAAAAGTACGCTTTTCTTCCCTCCATGACTGTAGTTCTGAAATAAATAGTTCTGTTTTTCCCTTACAAGCAACCCATAGCCTTTTTCACGAAGCTTTCCGTCATTGCTCCTCACCTGCTCCTTACGCATCCCTAACACGATTTCTCTTCCGTCGATTCCCTTGGGACAGACCTGTGAACATTTGCCGCACAAAAAGCAGTGATATGAAAGCTCCTCCAGCTTTTCCCTATCTCCCACATCCATTTTATATTTTTCCAGAAAGAGACAGTGCTGTTGGCATATATGGCAGTGAACGCATTCATCCGGATCCATGATTCTCCGCTTATGTTCCATCCTGGTCCTCCTGTATGTATCTCTTCTTCAGGAATATTCCCATTCCCATTACTCCAATTGCCAATACCGCCGCAATGCCCATATACACCATACGGTTTTCCTTGTCCGCAAGTCCTGCCGTTCCAACCGTATACATGGCAGTCCCCGGCAGCATGAAAACCAGAGAACCCACCATGTAGGTGCTGAATTTAATATCCGTAATTCCATAGGCAAAGTTTTGAAGATTATAGGGAAATACCGGAACAAGCCTTGTAATGATAAGGACAAACAATTCGTTTTTTCCCGAACTGTCAAACAACCATTTGTTCAGATATTTGTTCTTTATTACCATTGGCCTGATGGTGTCTTTTAAAAAGAACCGTCCTGCTGCAAATGCTAGGGCCGCTCCTATTGTAGTTGCTGCGGAACAGCATACCGTTCCCAGCAACGGCCCGAACAAAAGACCGGCAAAAATTGCAAAGGTGACACCAGGAAGGGCCAGAAAGGCACAGCCTGCAATGGTGAGCAGCATATAAATTGCAATGGCATAAGGGAGATTATTCTCTACCGCCTGCTTTAAAAAAGCCAGATTATCCATATTCCTGATATAGGAAGACCAGCCAAAGATATGATTAAAGCATAGAACCACAAAGGTGATTCCTGCAAACACCCACATTTTTTTATTATTCATCCTTTTTCTTTCCCCACATCACAAGTGCCGCTCCCGTTTTTATGATCTGGAGCAGTGCTGCCGCCCCAAGCATCAGGCTGATAAAATAGTATGCTCTCATCGTCTCTGTGGAGCTGATACAGGTATAAGCTCCATACAGCGGTGTGAGAATAACCATTGTAAAATGCATGGCAGCGGTCAGCCTCCCCTTCTGTTTCCGGCGGATAATCAGCACTGCCAAAAGCAAAAGCGTCAATGCCGTTAAAACTGCCACCGACGTGTATTTCAATATTTCCATGGGAAGCGTCCGCTCCCAGCCTTGATTTTTATAAATCACATATCTTGCCATCCCCATTTTTTTTCGGGTAAAATAGTGGATGATATATGCGCCGGCTAAAAAAAGTATTTCCACAAGGGTCACAATAAAATATCCGATTTTTTTCATTTTCCCATCTTCCCATGTTAAAACGAGACGAAACACGCTCTGGGAGTTTCCCTCGTTGCCGCTGTGGCCGCCGACTGAACGTACAAGCATGTCCGGCCTGGCTCGTCACTTGCACAAATAAGCGCTGCCGCTTCCGCGTCCAGCGCTCATGTTATTTATTTTTTATTTTTTTGCTTTATCTGTGGAAAGAGTTCCCACTGTGGTATACTCACATTTACCGCTTTCAGGATCTCCCACCTGTACCGGAAGGCTGTCATCCATCTGCCACTGGTACCAGCCCCCATCATAAAGCTTTGCATTGGTATAGCCGTTTTCGTAGCAGATCAGGAATGGGACTGTGGCTCTCCATCCCGTACCGCAGTAAAATGCCAGTTCATTGTCAAGGGATGCTCCTGATTCTTTTAAATATCCTTCCACCACATCCACACCGACGGTTGTTCCGTCTTCCTTATTATAAGAGCCATCGTCCGTATCATGTCCCCAAATCGCGCCTTTTGGTTCTCCTGCCTTGTCAATATATCCGTATCCGCTGGTCTCTCCTGAAAACTCCGCCTTGCTTCTGATGCTCACTAATTTGAAGTTGCTGTCATTTTCAAGCTTTTCTTTTACATCATCAATGGAAATAATATATTCCGGATGTGCAGGAACTGTTGTTCCAAATCCCTTGTCCGCTGCTTTCGGCTTATTACTGCCTTTTTCCGTGGTGTATCCGGCCTTTGTCCATGCCTCAAATCCGCCATCTAAGCATTTTACATTTTCCACCCCTGCCCAGAGCAGCGTAAATGCAACTCTGTCGTCCGCAGAATTTACTCCATCGGCTCCGTAGCAGATTACGGTAGTATCCTTTGTGATTCCGTAATCAGCCATGAGCTTTTCTATTTCCTCCGGCGTGCGGATGTTCCAGTATTCATCCGATTCTATATAATCCGTATTCATATGGTATGCACCTTTGATATGTGCTTCCGTATATGCAGGATTATCTGCTTCCTCTCCCCATCCACATTCCAAAATCACATAATCAGAAGACTCTTCCTGATTCCCGTCAATTACGCTCTTCACCCATTCCGGCGATACGTACACCTTTTTTTTATCCACCGGATCAGCTTTTACATCAGACTTTTCTTCCTCCCCTGTCTTCTTTTCGCTGTCAGCAGATTTACTTTCAGACTTTGCAGCGCATCCTGTTATCAGTGACGCTGCCATAGTCAGACACAGCAATGCACCTAGTACCCTTTTTTTCATAATACGTCTTCTCCCAATATGTATATTTTTTTACTATATCTATCTATTATAGGGAGATACGGCTTTTGCGTCCAATTGATTTATTCAATAAGTAAGTGGTTATTAATAGATGTTATCTATATACTTTCCCCCTCTTTTCTCCCTTAAAAATATCTGATCTGGTTTTACAGGATTGGTTTTCAAGTTCTCTGGGTCTAAAACTAATATCATAAATTCATGATAAGAGCTATGTTTTTATCTTTAACCGCTGATCATAATAAATAAAAAATCCTGAACCCCTTTTTAATAAAGGATCACAGGACTTTCATTTTTAAACCAAAATTTATAATTATCTCAAAGAATTATTATCTGCAATCGTTTTAATGCGGCAGATACAGGATAAAGTTTTCCGCTTTAAAACGATTCTCCCATTTTCTTCATTAATTCCATCATTTCATTGATATAAGCATCATTCTCCTTTGCTCTATCATATATTTTACTTGATATTTCAGCATTCATAGACTCATCTCCAGCCACAATATTCTCTGCAAAAAATGAATGATTGTCCTGAATAACCAAGCCATAATCAATATTATCGTATGGCACAAGCTCCATCTGTAATACCTCTGATTCCGCTCCATGTATGTCCAATAATTTATCACCCACAGAAATGTTAGCAGCATTTTTCCAACCGGAAACCGTTAAGAAAGTCTGATCCACCGATGCGCATATCTCTTTATTCCCAGTTCTTATCATCATTACATAATTCTCCATCCCCGAAAGGGTGTCCACAAGGATACCGGGTGTTCCGTTTTGAGTTAATACCTGTTCGCCGGTCCATAGCTCCTTAATATATTTCATTGATCCGTCAGCCAAAGCTATTTTTGTATTTCCTGCTAACATAATGTCCCGCCTTTCCCATATCAATCATTTTAATAGTTTACAAACACCGGCTAACCCGTTCTCCGGTAAACAACCCTCAATAAAAGAAATATATTATTCCTACAATGCTCATGCATTCATTCTAAAACAATATTATCACAAACATCAGCTCTATTCAATAATATCTGGTATGGTATTAAAATTCAGTTTTTATAGCCGTGTGTATTTCATTATCCAATAAATATAAGATACTAAAATAAGCCCTTATACTCATAATACTATGAGCAAATGGGCTTATTTTTAATGTCCGTATTTATTATTTACGGCTATACCATAACTTTGAAAACCTTGATTTAAACCATCCTTACATTTTTGCTTATCCAATGACTTCATAGGCAAAACTTGCTTTTCCTGTCTTTCCCATCCCAAACCTATATGTTCTTAATAGACCCGTTACAAGCAAACAGACTCACCGGTTTATTCTTTCTCGGTTTTTGCCTCTTCCGCAATTTCTGTCGCCACTATTGCTTCTGTGGCATCTGTTGTTTTCACATTTTCTGGAATCCCGGTGATATTCAGGTTCTTCGTCACTTTTGCATCGTAAGTTTCTGCTCTCATAATTTCGGAGAGATCAACCCCCGTCGCTTCTTTCATTGATTCAAATAACTTAGCCATAACAACAGGAACATTTCCTGCAACAGAACCAATTCCATTATTGGCATCTCCATTTCCTCCGCCAATAATCGTTATTTTATCAATCTGGGACAAAGGTTCTGCAATCTTACCGGCAATTTCAGGGAGAGCTTTTATCATCATTTCCGCCATAGCAACCTTATTGTACTTTTGATAAGCTTCTGCTTTCTTTTCCATTGCTTCTGCTTCGGCTAACCCCTTTGCCTGAATTGCGGCGGCTTCAGCTTCACCCTTTGCCTTTATACCTTCTGCTTCCTGAAGCATTGAATATTTTTCTGCCTCGGCCTGAGCCTTCTTTGCTTCAGCATCCTTTTCTTGTTCATACTTCTTAGCTTCGGCTTCTCTCTGCCTTCTTGATAAATCTGCCGCAGCTTTCTGTTCAACAGCATACCGTTCTGCATCTGCTTTTTTATTGATTTCAGCTTCCAGGGTCTGCTGCATAACTGCAACTTCCTTGTTTTTCAGTTCGGCTTCTCTTTCTGCCCTGGCAATCTGGGCATTCACGGTAGCCGTCTGAATTGTTTTTTGCTGTTCCTGCTTCTGGATTTCATATGCAGCATCTGCTTGTGCTCTTTTCGCATCTGATATCTGTTGTAATTCAGCTTTTTTTATTTCAAGCTCATTATTCCTTATGGAAATTTCCGACTCAGCACTAACTCTTGCATCATTTGCCTCTCTGTCGGCCGCCGACTGTGCAATCGCAACCTCTTTATTGGCATTTGCTTTTGCAATAGCAGCATCTTTTTTTATCTGTGAAATATTATCAATACCCAAGTTATTAATAACGTCATTTTCATCACGGAAATTCTGAACATTAAAGCTTACTAACTCAATGCCCATCTTTTCCAGATCCGGAATTACATTTTCAGAAACCTTATTTACGAAAGTCTTTCTATCACCAATTAATTCACGTAATTTCATCGTACAGATAATTTCCCGGACGTTACCTTCCAAGACCTCTGATACAATTGAACCAATTTCTTCGGAGCCTTGGTTTAAGAAATTCTGAGCAGCCAAATCAATTGCTTCATCTTCTGTCTTAATTTTCACATTTACCGCTGCATCCACATAAATATTGATGCAGTCTTGTGTTGGCACAGGATCCTTTGTCACAATATCAAGAGGAATGAGTTTTAAATTCAGTTTATCCAGCCGCTCCAGAAACGGAATTTTAATTCCCGCACGCCCAATTAAAATTTTCTTCTTTAAACCGGAAATAATATATGCCGTATCCGGCGGGGCTTTTACATAACCTGAAGCAAGGATTCCTAAAATTACAATGGCTATAATAACGATTGGGGCTATACTCAATAATATCTTTAACATACTCTTTCTCCTTTTACTATTTTAATATACGCGATAATTATGTAGTAACTTACTCCTTATCCCAACAGCGGATAAATAGCGGGGATTCTTCCTACCACGAACGTGGCCGGTGTTCTCGCCTTAAGTGATTAAATACTCATATTTATACATATTACTTCCTCCTCAATTCTTCACTTGAAATCAATCCTTCAAGTTTATTTAAATTCATTCCATGCCATATAATCAAACGGCCTCTCCCACTTATAGGATATGACAGCTTATGCCACGTCATGAAAATATCAGTTTGGCAAATTGACTCCTTCTGCTTAAGTATATAAATACAACTGGTGGTTTACTTTAAAGTCGATTATATTTGCTTCGCATTTTATCACTCACATGGTAAAGTTTATTTCAAACATAAATAGTCTTCATGAATGGAATCCCCCTTACTCACTGACGGTCAGTATTAAGTTATCAATGAACAGTAACCCGGAAGTCCATTGTATGCAAAGTCAAATTGTCTGTCTCCCTTAAAGCATGACGTGATGATATCTCCATTTTACCACAACATCGCTTCTATATAAATGACATTCGCTGTTTTTACCGGCTTCAATATTTTTCTTTACTAAACAGAATATCTTTCTGTAGTTCTCAGACCACTGTGTATAAACTGACTTGACACTTTTAATCTTGTATGTTTTTTCTATGACAATGTAATTTGACACCTCCAATTGTTTAATTTAAGTTTTTACTATTATTACTACTACAAAAGGCATAGGAATATTCTTCCAATGCCCCTTTTACAGCTTATATCAATGTGCCAGCATACTTTATGGCAATGATATAACCTATCATAATCGTTTAACATCAATGGATCTTCCCATGAAAAACAATTATTATTTCAGAATGTATCTGTCGCCGAATCCCTTTTTCTCAATAATGCCATTAAGTCCTTTAGTACTTTTAATAGAATATCTGTTACCCTTTGAAAAGAAACCAGAAACATCTTCCAACTCAAAGTTTTCCCCTAAGAAATTTTTAGTCTTCAGTTTTCCAGTGAATGTTTCCGTCAGTTCTCCTAAATCCTCATCAATAAACCCATTCTCCCGGTAAAGATGTATCTTTGCTCCTTTTGACTTAAAATAAAATTCCACTATATTCTTCCTCTCCTTTTTTCCTTGGAACCATAATGGCCATGTTGTTTTGTCTGCAGCCTATTTTATTTATGGTACATTGCATAAATTAAACCTCATAATATGATAAAATATATCACAAACTTGTTATATTTTCAATTGTTGAAAATATCTATCCAAAATGTTAGGTCTAAAAAAAAGAGACCTTACATCTTTAGGTCTCTCAGGCCGCCGCCAGTCTATATGTTGATGGCTTTTTTATTCTATGAATAATAGCTATTCTGATTATTGCTCTTCTTTCCATTGATCCAGAATCTGCTGAATTTTGCCTCCACATCGTTTTCCTTTACAACTGCCATTGCCGGTATTCGTCATACTCCATACTTTCTCAACGGTATCTGCACCTTCTGAAATCGCTTTCTTTATTGTTTGTTTGGAAACTCCTTTGCAGATACATACCTTCGTTAATTTATCAATAATTTCCTGGTTGTCCATAATTAAATTTTTCCTTTCCTAATCAATAATTTCGCCGTTGAAGTTCCATCATGTTAATACCCGGCACCAGAGGATCAATAATGAATTCATTGTTGTTTCGTATTAATGTCACTCTTTATCTGTTTCCCTCTGAAAACAACAACCGGACAGGAAAATGGAAGTATCTGTCTATACTCCAATTCTTCAACGTTAACGGCTGATTTTATATTGAAATAGTAATTCAAGTTACACAAGATGTCAAGATGCCATTATCTTATGATCAGATATTATAATTCAGCCTTTTTCTTTATGATCAAGGCCATTCGTCCGTATACCGCCGCAGAATTTATCAGCTCATTTTGAATCTGCCCGTCTTTTAAAAAGCAATGCCTGCTCCGATTATGATTTTCATCAAACTAAAGTGTTCCCTAAAGTACAGAGCCATAGCCGGTTTTTCAACTCTATCAGGACCAATTTCTCACGGAAACCCTGAAAAATAAGCAAAAACAAAGGAATTGTACCATGTAAATACAATTCCTATGGAACAAATATTTATTCTATATGAAATACTTATGGGAAATACTCATTTAAAACTTTTCTATGTAATATTGAGTATTAATAACAAACCACATTTGGGCATCGAATCTCATAACGGTCCAAAAAGATAAGCCCTGGAGACCATAATCCTCTACCAGCCCAGCCCTTGCATCAAAGCTTCTTGCATCTTTAGTCCATACGATATGCAGAACCCCATCGCTATCCATATAGTAGAAGTAAGGTGACTGTGCTGCTTCATTAAATTGTATTGGTATATTGTTATCCGATGCAATTTGCACTGCACTATTATAGGTAATTACAGTAGCTTCTGTTGCACCGGGAACATAGGGAAGTGTCCAGTCATAACCTAGAGCGGTGATTCCCAGAAAAATCTTTTCAGGGGGAATAATACTAACCATGTAATCTAATAATTCCTTTAACATATCAACCGGAAAAATTGCGTTCGGATAGCTGGAAGACCTTGCCCAATCATAAGAAGAAAATATGATTCCATCTACAAATTCAGATAATTTTGAATAGTCTATTTTTTCAAAACTGATGCTGGGGGTGTCAATATTCGTAATCGGTGTTATGGTAATCATTATCTTGTAACCTTCTGAATGAAATATCTCAGAAGCTCTTTTCAAATATTCTGCAATGATATCGATGTTTTCATAAGTGATGTTTTCGGCATATATGTTTATACCGGAAAAACCTTTCGTTTTCACTGTGCGAAGCGCGTTATCAATAAGGCTTGCCTGCACAGAAGAATTATTTAAAATATTGTAGGTCACTTCACGGCTGACAATTCCCTCATCTGTCATAGTGGAAACAAACATCATGGGTGCAGCACCGTAAACTTTTGCAAGCTGAATAAGTTCCGTGTCGTCAGCGCTGGAGACAATTTCTCCCTCACTTGTAGCCCTATAATTGAATATGGTCAGATATGATAAAAAAGGAAGTGTTTTTATTAAAACAGATTTATCTATATAAGAAAAGACATAACCATTAGTGGCAATTGTTCTTGTTTTATTCGTTTGATAACTTATGACTATGATTTCACCGGGGTAGATAAATTGTCTATCGGAAAGATAGGGATTATTTCTTAATAATTCCATTGTTGAAACACCATGCTGCTCTGCAATACTCTCCAAAGTATCGCCGGACTGGATGGTGTAGAGTGTTTCCGGTTGAACAATCACGATGGTTTGGCCAATTGCTAAATTGTTAGGGTTTATAATTCCGTTTTCCAATATTAATCTGTCAGCAGGAATTTTGTAATACTCTGATATTGAAAATATGGTTTCACCAGGTTGAACAACGTGTATGGTCATGTTTTCTCTCAAATGATCTTATTAATTCTATTATATGCCAATCTTACCTGTTCATATTACTTCATCAAAATATATCTGCTATTTTTCCTATTACAAACCGGCTATGGATTCCTTGTTAAACAAGCTTTTTGAGCATATATCCACACACGGTCTGAGAAGCCTTTCGTAGTTACTTCACTTCTCATCCAAACTTATGTCAGTCAGTGTGTTTTCTTCACCCGATCAATTCAGGCACTAAAATAAGCCCATATACTCATATTTCTACAAGCATATGGACTTATAAGATGTCATACGATTCTATTTATGATAGCAATACGTACCAATGCTGTAAGATATTTTAAACGTCCTTGCTCTTCATCGTCGGGAACAACAACACATCCCTGATTGCATAAGAATCCGTAAGCAGCATAACAAACCTGTCAATTCCGATTCCAATACCGCCAGTGGGGGGCATACCGATCATAAGGGCATTTACAAAATCATCATCCATGGTATTGGCTTCATCGTCTCCCGCCGCAAGAAGTGCTTCCTGGGCCTTAAAACGCTCGATCTGATCCAGGGGATCATTTAACTCAGAATATGCATTTGCCATCTCACGCTTTGTAATGAACAGCTCGAAACGCTCCGTATAATCCGGATCATCAGGCTTTTTCTTGGTTAGAGGAGAGATTTCAACGGGATGGTCCATAATAAAGGTCGGCTGAACCAAATGCTCTTCTACAAATTCCTCAAAAAGCAAGCTTAAAATATCGCCCTTCTTATGGCGGGCCTCATACTCAACATGGCACTGGTCTGCCAGAGCCTTAGCTTCCTCATCCGTATGAATGGCGGTAAAATCAATGTCCTTATATTTCTTTAAAGCATCTACCATGGTAATGCGTTCAAATGGCTTTGATAAGTCAATTTCCACACCATCATAGTTCACCACTGCCGTTCCAAGGACCTTAAGGGCAACAGACCGGAATAAATTCTCAACCAGATCCATCATGCCGTGGTAATCAGTATAAGCCTGGTATAATTCCATCAGGGTGAATTCCGGGTTATGACGGGTATCCACGCCCTCATTTCGGAAAACCCGCCCGATTTCATAAACTCTTTCCAAGCCGCCTACGATCAGTCTCTTTAAATAAAGCTCAAGAGAAATGCGAAGCTTTACATCCTCATCAAGGGCGTTGTAATGAGTTTCAAAGGGTCTTGCCGCAGCGCCGCCTGCATTAGCGACCAGCATAGGCGTTTCCACCTCCATGAAGCCCTGAGCATCTAAATGGTCACGGATGGCCTTGATGATCTGGGAACGCTTTACAAAAGTATCCCTTACCTCAGGATTCATGATCAGATCCACATATCTCTGTCTGTAACGAATGTCCGTATTGGTCAGACCGTGGAACTTCTCCGGCAGGATCTGAAGGCTCTTGGTAAGCAGGAGAACGCTCTCGGCATGGATGGAAACCTCTCCCGTTTTTGTTGTAAACGCAATTCCCTTAATGCCTACAATATCACCGATATCCAGCTTCTTGAATTCCTTGTATTCCTCTTCTCCGATGCTGTCTCTGGCCACATAGGACTGAATATTGCCCTTTAAATCCTGTACATTACAGAAGGAAGCTTTCCCCATTACGCGCTTTGACATAAGGCGTCCTGCAATGGATACTTCCTTTCCTTCCCATTTTTCATATTGTTCCTTGATCTCACTGCTGTGTACGGTTGCATCGTACTTTGTAACTTTAAACGGATCCTTTCCCGCTTCCTGAAGCTCTGCCAGCTTTTCCCGGCGGACCTTCAGCAAATGGTTTAAGTCCTCTTCTATAACCTGATTCTGGTTTTGATTCTGCTGTTCTGCCACCTGTTTGCACTCCTTTGTGAACTGTATTAAGGAAGTCCGATTCGCCAGACGGCTCATCGAACGGCTTATTTTCCAGACTCAGCCTGCGCTGTGCCTGGCTCTGTAAAGAAAATTATATTAAGACACTCTCTGGATTTCCAGTACCTTATACTGGATCACTCCGGACTGTGTCTCTACGTCTACGACATCTCCCACTTGCCTGCCGACCAGTGCATGACCTACCGGGGATTCGTTGGAAATCTTATTCTGAAGGCTGTTTGCCTCTGTGGAACCCACGATTTTGAATTCCATCTCTTCGTCCTCATCAACATCGTAGACTTTCACCTTGCAGCCAATGTTAATCTTATCTAAATCTATCTCATCCTCAACCACTACTTCTGCATTTTTAAGGAGCTTCTCCAGCTCTTCGATACGCAGCTCAATGTCCCTCTGCTCATCCTTTGCAGCATCATATTCAGCGTTTTCAGATAAATCGCCTTGTTCTCTGGCTTCCTTGATCTTCTGGGCGACCTCTTTTCTTTTTACTACCTTTAAATTTTGAAGCTCATCCTCGTATCTTTTAAGACCTTCATAGGTTAAGATATTCTTCTTGTCTACCATGGTTTTGATTCCTCCTGGTTTCATACTCGCTCATTCGCATTCCAGATATTATAGCGTAAACATCTGGAAATGTCAAGAATACAACTATTCCTGATTCCATTTCTCTGATCGGAATTTTCCGATCCTTTCTTCCGCGAACCACTTTAACTCATCCATGGTTCCCACTTGGTTGATATCGTTTCTAAGCTTTGCGGAATGGGGAAGCCCGGCCGTATACCATGCCATATGCCCGCGCATCTCACGCATGGCCACTAACTCGCCTTTGTGCTCCGTCTCAAGGGCACCATGACGGATGATCATCTTACAGATCTCCTCTCTGTCCGGCCCCGGCAGCAGTTCTCCTGTTTCCAGATAATGAAGGGTCCTTGAAAAGATCCAGGGATTTCCCTTGGCTCCTCTGGCGATCATCACCCCGTCACAGCCGGTTTCGTCCATAAGAGCCTTTGCATCCTCCGGCTTAAATACATCGCCGTTACCGATGACAGGAATGGCCACAGCTTCCTTTACCTTCCTTATAATATTCCAGTCCGCTGTTCCCGAATAATACTGCTCCCTGGTCCTTCCGTGAACAGCCACTGCCGCCACTCCGCAGCTTTCCGCCATTTTGGCAAATTCCACTGCATTGCAGTCGTCTTCTGTAAAGCCCTTCCTGAATTTTACGGTCACAGGCTTTTTTACCGCCTTTACCATGGAAGTCAAGATGCGTTCCGCAAGCCTGATGTCCTTCATAAGTGCCGAACCTTCTCCGTTATTTACGATCTTGGGCATGGGACAGCCCATATTCACATCAAGAAATACATAAGGCCCATCTTCTACCTGGGCTGCAATATCCGCCATGATTTCCGGGTCAGAACCAAAAAGCTGAACGCTTACAGGACCCTCTTCAGGAGCCACCTCCAGCAGCTCTTTTGTGTTTCTGTTTTTATATAAAACGGCCTTGGCGCTGACCATCTCCGTGACTGCCATACCACAGCCCTGCTCCCTGCAAAGAAAACGAAATGGCAGGTCAGTAACTCCTGCCATAGGTGCCAGTATCAGGTTGTTGTCCAACGTCACATTTCCAATTCTAAGCTTCACGTATCTCTATCTCCGTCTTCCAATTCTTCTCCCAGATAAAACACCCGGTAATACATTTCCAGAGCTTCCAAAAGTTCCCTTTTTTCCTTCCGGTACTGCTTGATCTTCAGCACGCTTCCGATCTCATCAAACAGGTAATCCCCCTCTTCTGCCGTCACCTTAAATTCCAGGGTTCCGTCCTCGTCATATTCCAAAAAAAGGATTCCTCCTACGTCTTCTGTATAGAGCACGCACATGATCTGAAGCTCCTGCTTAACACTCTCCGGAAGACTTGAAAACTGCTGGTTAAAATAATATTTCTGCTCATAGGAATTGGCGCCGCAAAGCACCACATTGCCTCCATCATGCTCCATCGTTCCTGCCACCCCTCTTTCCTCACTATTGCCCATGTGCTTTGGGCAGGGCCCACCCCGCGTTACCGGGTGTAAAGGGATACCTGCAGGGTATTTCATTATTGCTGCCCACGCTTTTTGGGCAGAGCCCACCTCGTGTTACCGGATGGAGCCTGCCCTGCTCATAAAGGTATGCCCTTGAGTATTTCCATTGTTTTACTGACTTTATATTTTAGCATACACGAAAAGAAATGACAATAGGTCAAAAATCAGTTGTACACCGTTTTACCAGCCGGCAGGGAATCCGGTTGCTCCTGCTGACCTCCCCTTCTTCTCCCAGAAGGATCTTCATCATATTATCAACGGTAATGTTGCACAATTCCTCGGCCCTGTTGTCAATGGAAGAAAGCTCAGGATCGCTGCAGATCGACAAGGCAGAATTATTAAATCCTGTAATGCACAAATCTTCCGGAATCTTTAAAAGCTTTGCATTGGCATATTTAATCGCCCCTACGGCAAGACCGTCATCTGTGGCCACCACGCTGTCAAATCTCAAATCACGGCGCTCCAGAAGGATATCCCTTACCGTATGAATCCGGTTTTTTACATAAAGCTTTAAATCTCCCAGCACAGGAAGTCCATTGGCTTTTAAAGCATTTTCATAGCCAGCCAGCTTCTGAGTCGCACTGTAGGAGTGGGAGTCACAGAGAAACAGGATCCGCCGCCGCCCCGCTTCAATCATCTGGCTGGTTACATTGTAGGTTGCCTGATAATCATCTCCATAGGCACAGTATACATTTTCACTGTCCAAATATCCGTTGATCAGAAACACAGGAACCTGCTTTGCCGCCTCCCGGACATATTGTGTGTTCTTATCCGGTTCTCCTGTCCCGGCATAAGTGGAACCAACCATAATGAGGGCATCGATCCGTTTCGCAAGGAGAATGCTGACATATTTTTCCTTTACAGACTGTTCAAATCCGCTGCAGCACAAAATGCAGTCGTAACCGTGCTCATGCATACGGCTCTCTAAATGGGCTACCGCTGTAGCCATATAGGCATCAGACACATCCGGACATAAAATCCCGATGGTTTTCATGGAATCAAGCCCCAGGCCCCTGGCAAATACATTGGGGGTGTAGCCATTCTCTTCCATAATCGTCCTGACCTTTTGTTTTGTTCTCTCACTCACACGGGGGCTGTCGTTCACCACCCGAGACACGGTAGCGATGGAAACTCCTGCAAGCTGTGCAATATCATAAATGTTCATTCTGGTTGTCCCTTTGGCATCATCAAATTTCCATACAGAAAGTGAGGTAAGCGCTTACACTTTTCTTGATTCATTATACAGGATAACTTTCGGTAAAGCAACTGTTATCGTTAGATTTTATCCATGGAAAAATCATTTCGTTTTCTTAAGTTATTCCCTTAAATAAAAAGAAAAATCTCTTTTTTTCTTTCCCTATTGACGTCTGCACTAAAATAGTGTATGTTTTATGTAAGTACTTACATTACGTGTGTCAATTGAATTTGATACTAAGAAAGGAAAGGAAGCTTATGCAGGATTTTATCAAAATTCATTCCGGAGATAATGTTGCAGTTGCATTAAAGCCGCTTTCTTCCGGCACTGCCGCAGAGATCGGAGGAAATATTGTTACACTCCTGGAAGATATCCCACAGGGTCATAAATTTTCCCTTACCGATATACCTGCCGGCTCATCCGTCATCAAATACGGCTGTGCCATTGGCATGGCAAAGGAACAGATTAAGACAGGTGCCTGGATTCACACCCATAACTTAAAAACAGGTTTGGGGGATTTGCTGACTTATACTTACGAAAAGCAGGAAACAGCAGTTGCTCCCACGGCCGAACGTTCCTTTCAGGGTTACCGCAGGCCGGACGGAAAAGTGGGCGTACGCAATGAGATCTGGATCATTCCTACGGTTGGCTGTGTTAATAACATTGCCACAGCACTGGAACGCATGGCAAAGAAATACGTAGGCGGCACCATTGACGAAGTGGCCGCATTCCCCCATCCTTACGGCTGCTCCCAGATGGGTGATGACCAGGAATACACCAGGACCATTCTGGCTGATTTGATCAACCATCCCAACGCAGGCGGCGTTCTGATTCTGGGGCTTGGCTGTGAAAACAGCAACATTACCGAGCTGAAGCCATATATTGGCGACTATGATGAGCGCAGGGTAAAGTTCCTGGTAGCTCAGGAGTCTGAAGATGAAATGGCGGATGCCATGGAACTCATCGGTCAGCTTGCTGAATATGCAGGTACCTTCCACAGAGAGCCTGTAAGCTGCAGCCAACTTATCATCGGTATGAAATGCGGCGGTTCTGACGGTTTATCTGGAATTACGGCCAATCCCACAGTAGGGGCATTCTCCGATATGCTGGTTTCCAAAGGCGGAACCACCATTCTCACAGAGGTCCCTGAGATGTTCGGCGCGGAAACTCTTCTCATGAACCGCTGCCTGGATGAAGAAACCTTTGAAAAAACCGTTGATCTGATCAATGATTTCAAGAATTATTTTACCAGTTATAACCAGACCATATACGAAAACCCCTCCCCAGGCAACAAAAAGGGCGGCATCTCCACCCTGGAGGACAAATCCCTGGGCTGCGTCCAAAAATCCGGCAACGCTCCGGTCATGGACGTATTAAAATATGGGGAACCGGTACGTACCAGGGGCTTAAATCTCTTAAGCGCTCCGGGCAATGACTTGGTGGCCTCCACCGCACTGGCCGCTTCCGGCGCCCACATCGTCTTGTTTACCACAGGCCGGGGAACTCCATTTGCCTGTCCGGTGCCCACCATGAAGATTTCCACCAACACCGCTTTAAGCACAAAAAAGAATAACTGGATCGATTTTAACTGCGGCGTGTTGGTTGAGGATATTGATATGGATACCCTTAAAAATGAGTTCTTTGATTTTGTCATTGAGGTGGCTTCCGGAAAAAAGGTAAAATCCGAGGAAGCCGGCTTCCACGACATGGCTATCTTTAAGCAAGGTGTGACCTTATAATTTTCGTGAGCAATGAGCCGAATGAATATGTAAGCCATTTATTCAACGAATGCCGGGTCAACTAAGAAAAACTCGCAAAGCGTATTTTACTTAGTTTCGCTTATCAGCAGGAAAATAACCACCAGTACAGCCGGTATTTGTTTTCACCTGATAAGATCATGGTAAAACCTAGGTTTCCGCTTGCTGCGGGAAGGGATTTATACTTCCCGAAACATCATATATATGCATGCAATGAAGAAAAAAGGAGATAAATTCAATGGAAAAGTTATGTTATGAAACGCTGGAAAAGCTTGGATTTGACGGATACCTTTTAAAGGATGCCCCGGAGCGGGTACTGCAGTTCGGTGAAGGAAATTTCTTAAGGGCTTTTGTGGATTATTTTATCGACGTTCTCAATGAAAAAACCGGCTTCAACTCCAAGGTTGTCTTATGCCAGCCCATTGCACCAGGCCTGGGTGATATGATCAATGAACAGGAGGGACTTTATACCCTTTTCCTCCGTGGATTTGAAAACGGGCAGAAGGTAAATGACAAACGGGTGATCTCCTGTGTAAGCAGATGCTTAAATCCTTATACGGATTATGAGGCCGTATTGGCCTGTGCGGACAATCCTGATCTGCGTTTTATTGCCTGCAATACCACGGAAGCAGGCATTACCTACGATCCTTCCTGCCAGTTTACGGATGTTCCGGCCGACAGCTACCCGGGAAAACTGACCCAATTCCTTTACAGAAGATTTGAAAAGTTCGGTAAAGAAGCCGGCAAAGGCTTTGTCATCCTCTCTTGCGAGCTGATCGATAATAACGGAAAAGAACTGGAAAAATGCGTTTTAAAATATGCCCAGCAATGGAACCTGGGCGGGGAATTCATTGACTGGATCAAAGGAGAGAACATCTTCTGCTCCACCCTGGTAGACCGTATCGTCACCGGATATCCCAGAAATGAAGCTGCTGCCATCTGTGAAGAATTAGGCTATCAGGATAACATCATCAATACCGGTGAGGTCTTCGGCTTCTGGGTCATTGAAGGGCCGGAAAGCTTAAAGAAGGAACTTTTGTTTGAAGAAGCCGGCCTTCCAGTTATCATCTGTAACGACCATAAACCATATAAGCAGAGAAAGGTCCGCATTTTAAACGGCGCCCACACCTCCTTTGTATTAGGCGCTTACCTTTCCGGACAGGACATCGTCCGCAACTGTATGGATGATGAGGTGATCTGCGGCTTTATGAATAAGACCATTTACGATGAAATCATCCCTACACTGACCCTTCCAAAGGAGGAATTAATGAGTTTTGCAGCCTCTGTTACAGAGCGTTTCAAAAACCCATTTATTGATCATTCCCTGTTATCCATTTCCCTTAATTCCACCTCCAAGTGGAAAGCCCGGGTTATGCCTTCCCTTAAGAGCTATGTGGAAAAGACCGGCGCTCTTCCCAAGTGCATAACAGCCTCCTTTGCTTTCTACATCGCATTCTACACCGGAATGAACCTTACAGAGGATGGCCTTGTTGCAGCACGCCCCGCCGGTGATGAATACACGGTCAAGGATGATAAGCCGGTTCTTCAGTTCTTCTATGACCACAAGGATGACGATGCGGCTTCCCTTACCCACGCAGTCTGCACCAATGTTGATTTCTGGGACGAGGATTTAAGTGAAATCCCAGGCTTTGAAGAAGCCGTTGCAGGCCATTTAAAAGCCATCAAAGAAAAAGGCGCATATGAAGTCATGAAGGAATGCTTAAACTGATTTCCATGAGAATAAGGAGCCTGCTCTGGAGACTCCTGCACCAAACACGGAGGCTTCAACAGCCATGCTGCATTGACCCCAAGTGCTCATCCATAGCGAAGCGCTTTTAATTGGTAAAATGTAATTTCCAATAAAAAAAGAAACCGGAAATCCCAAACAAGGAACCGGTTTCTTTTTTTTCATATAGCTTTTCAATTGGTATAACTTTCAAGAAACTTTCTTGACCACTCTGCATTGTCCGGCCTGCTGTCCTCTATGGTCATCTGGATGTACGGTTTTTCCTTTTTCACAAAATCCAGGATCTCATCATACTTCATAACTCCGGTTCCCGGCGCGCCGGAAACCATGCGTCCATCTTCCACCGCAAAGTCTTTCATATGAAGAACATCCGTATACCCGCCTAAATCCTCAATGGCTTCCCTTATGACCTGCTCATAATGTTCACTGTTTTCTACCGACAATAGATTTACAGGGTCCAGGATAATCCTTAAATTAGGCGAATCAATGGCCTTAAGCACCTTCAGTGCCTGTTTGGAATCGTATACAATGTGGCTCCACACCGGTTCAATAGCCAGGATCACACCGAACTTTTCCGCACATTCCACAACAGGGCGTAGATTTGTGATCAATGTTTGAAGTGCTTCCGAACTGTGGCAGGCCGGTTCAAAGCAATATTCCGCATTGGGCGCGCCGGTCTCAGTTCCTACAACACTGCATCCTAAAACAGAAGCAAAACGGATATGGGCAAAATAACGCTCCTGGATTTTCTTAATTTCTGACCGGTCCGGATGAGCCAGGTTTAAATAGCAGCCCAGGACTGCAATATCCACATCATATTCTGCAAATTTCTTGCGCAAATACGTGGCATAGCCCGGAGTCAGGGCGGAATTCTCCACGGAATGATCCTTTACTGTCTTTGTCAGCGCCAGATGAGCACAGGTAAATCCCTGTTCATGGGCGATTTTCACCCGCTCCTCCAGGGTCCCGGGTGCCACATCGTGTAACCGGATTCCGATCTGCATAATAACTCCTCCTTTATCTCACTTCATAATGATTGATACTGCTCAGTTCAAAGGCTTCCCCTTCCTGGCCGGAAATTTTCACATGATCACAGATCAGGGTATCTACGTTGCTGATGAAAAATCCTCTTTTCCTCCACTCTCCCACTCCGGACAGCATGGCAGGCTCTCCTGCTTTTCCATTGTCTGCAAAGGAAATATCAACATTTTTAAATTCAATGCGCTCAATTTTCCTCTCCGGAAGCCCATAGAGGAAGGAAGCCGCCACATGGCAGTTTTCCGCCTTGATGTTGGTAAAGTACAGCCTCTTGATCTCCGGGGTCCGCTCATCTATTGTCAGGGCCTCCCGGCACTGGACATAATCGGATCTTCCGTCAGGATCACAGAAATAAAAGCTGTTTACAACAAATGGCGTCATGACATGATCCATATGAATATGGTCAAAATAAATATCAGAAAGCACCGAATCCTTTCCCCTGCCTCTTCTGGTCTTGATCCGAAGGCCCCTGTCCGTATTGCGGAAGAAGCAGCGCTCCACACGGATATTCTTGACGCCCGCTCCTACTTCGCTTCCAACGGTAACCGCTCCATGACCGTTTTCCATCAGGCACTGGCGGATCAGGATGTTTTCAGAAGGCGTCTTATACCTGCGTCCCATGTAGATTTTTCCGGACTTGACTGCAATGCAGTCATCGCCCAATGAAAAGTGCAGCCCCAGTATTTCCACGTCCTTGCAGGATTCCGGGTCCAGGCCATCGGTATTGGGAGAATCCGCCGGATTTTCAATATCCAGATCCAGAAATTTTAAGTCTTGGCTGAAATAGGGATGCAGCACCCAGGCAGGGCTGTTTTTTAAGGAAAAGCCCTGAAGGGCCACGTTTTTACATCTCTCTAAAAATACCATGCGGGGGCGGAATGCCACCTTCATCTGCCGGACATTGTCCCACCAGTTGTCAAAGGATGCCTGGCCATTGATCAGGCCGGGGCCATAGACCACCACATCCTCTACATTGATCCCGGTTATGATTCCTGCAAATATGGGAAGAGGATTCCCCTCCCAGGTACCAAGATTGTAATCCTCTTTTTCGTCATAACTTTCGATCATTCCGGGAAATCTGGGATATTTGTACCGGTCCGTATCTGCCAAAAGCTCCGCTCCCTCAGCCAGCTCAAGCCTTAAATGGCTCTTTAAAAACAGGCTGGTAATCCGGTACCTTCCCTTTGGAATCAGTACCCGGCTGCGGTCTGGACAAGCCATGATGGCCGCCTGGATAAAGGAAGTGTCATCCTGGACTCCATCGCCCCTGGCTCCCACACTCTTAACATTTAATGTTACAAATTCATAGTCGGTACGGAAACCGGTCTCCGCCTTTTCCCCATTTCTTTCTAAAGAGATATTATAATCCGTATCCGGCTTTAAGTCAAACAATGTAAATACGACCCGTTTCGTCTCTCCGAATTTTTTTCCATTTACCAGTATCTTTCCCGGTGTTTCAAATTCATAAATCTGTTCTGTTACCGTCTCCACAGTCACGGACCGTGCCGTTTTTAAAACAACCCTTAATTCCATTCTGATTCCTACCTCACCTGTAAAATTTCCCTCAAATAAATTTTTCCTATTGAAAAAGGGCGCAGCAATTGCATACTACGCCCGTTTTTTTTAGTTACCCCTTTACGCCTCCAGCCGCAATACCGTCAATAAAGGCTTCCTGAGCGCAGAAGAATACGATCAGGGAAGGAATGATGGAGATCAGGGACATTGCCAAAATCCGGTTCCACTGGAATCCGACATCACCGTCCATGGACATGCGCAAATAAATGGAATTCGTATATTTGGGCATATCGGAAACATAAATAAGCGGTCCCATAAAGTCGTTGGAAGTCCACATGAACTGAAACAGTGCAACAGATACCAGGGATGGCTTTAACATGGGAACAATCACATACCATAAGGTTTTCATGGAACTGCAGCCATCGATCTTGGCAGCTTCCTCCAACTCCTTTGGCACGCCTCTTAAAAACTGTATGAGCATGAATAAGAAATAGGTATCGCCTGCAAACAGGGAAGGAATCACCAGAGGCAGGTAGGAATTGGTCCAGCCCCATTTATTGAACATGATATACTGGGGCGCATTCAGCACTACCTGTGGCAGGAACAAGGTGGAAATCATAAGTGAGAAGAGAATTCCTTTTCCCTTGAATTCAAACCTGCCGAAACCATAAGCAGTAATCGTGGCAGATACCACTGTAAAAAGAACCTTTGGCCCGAGAATTTTATAGGTATTCAGCATGGATTTGATCAGATTGATCTTTCCGCCGTAATCTACGAATGCATTGGCATAGCCGTCAGACACAGGCTTTCTGGGCCAGAACCAGGCGCTGGTAAAAATCTCTGAATTTGTCTTAAAGGTAGCCCCCACCATCCAGATCAAGGGATAAACCATAATAAAGCCCACGGCAATCAGTAATGTATAACGGATGAATGTGCTGATTTTTCTTTTGGTCTCTCTCGTCATATCATCTACCTCCCGTCCTCATCTGAATAGTAAACCCATTTTTTCTGGCTTATAAATGCTACTGCCGTAAAGGTCATGACAATGAGGAACAGCATCCAGGCCTGTGCACTTGCCATACCCATTTTATGACGCAGGAATGCATTGTTGTAAATCAAAATTGAGATCAAAGTGGTAGCTCCGTCCGGTCCGCCCTTTGTTACAAGGAATGGTCCGTTGAATTCCTGGAATGCCTGGCATAGCTGTGTGATCAGGTTGTAGAAAATAACCGGAGTAATCAGGGGAACGGTGATCTTGAAAAACTGGGTCCACTTTCCCGCACCGTCAATGGAAGCTGCTTCGTACAGATCCTCGGAAACGCTCTTTAAGGCAGCAAGGAAAATGACCATGGCAGAACCAAACTGCCAGACTCTTAAAAGCACGATAACAGTCATTGCGCCTCCCCCGCTTGCCATCCAGTTGATCTTTTCAAATCCCAATACCACAAGGACTGCATTGATCAGGCCGTCAGTATTGAAGACGGCTCTCCACAAAATGGCGATGGCAATGGATCCCCCCAGAATAGAGGGGATATAATATGCGGTCCTGAAGAAATTAACTCCTTTAAGTTTGAAGTTCAGTATATATGCAATGAACAATGCGAACATCAGCTTTAAGGGAACATCAAAAATCGCATATTTAAATGTAACAAAAAACGCCTTTTTAATATCGGAATCTGTGAATATCTTATTATAATTCATCATACCTGTCTTTGTAATTCCGTTAAACAGGTCATAGTTCGTAAAGCTATAGTACAGTGAAGAGGCGAATGGATAAACTTTGAAAAGTATAAATCCAACCAGCCACGGTAAGACGAAAAAGAATCCTGCGTTATCTGCCAGGACCTTGCGAATGCCCTTTGACTTCATACTGCTTATACCCCCTGTTTTTTTAATATTGTATATTGCGCTTTTAACATTTCCTGCAAGCCTGCGCATGTATTTTTATCGTTGCCTTCGATGGTTTTCCATATAAGTTCCCCGAAACCGCCGTATTTTTCCCTTTGAAGAACTCCTGTATTACATGCCTTCAGGATGGAATAACCGATTTCCAGGGTTTCAGATGAATCCGGGAGTTCATTCATCTTCTCCTTAATCACAGACTTAAATAAATCCCTTAATTCCCTGTGATATTCATAGATTTCTTGTGACATCTGACCGACTGTTTCTATGAGAGCGACCAGACCGCTTCCTGTAAACGCCTCTTTCTCCCGAAACAAAGCGACGATCTCATTATAATGCTCTTTTCTTTTATACCTGGTTTCATATGCCGTCACAAAGGGCATAGCCTCCAGGGTCCGGTCATCCCGGCTGATGAGCTGCTCAATCTTCTGTCTGTATTTCTCATTACCTGTCTGATCCAAAGCAAAAAAACAGGCCAGGCCATCCTGTGCCGGCAGACCTTCT
Organism: Lacrimispora brassicae; assembly: GCF_054772055.1. Lineage (NCBI taxonomy): Bacteria > Bacillati > Bacillota > Clostridia > Lachnospirales > Lachnospiraceae > Lacrimispora > Lacrimispora brassicae. The sequence goes on from NZ_BRYH01000014.1 coordinate 64,800, forward strand.
GACACCTCTTCCAGTCTGTCCAGACCGGCTGTTACAAAATCCTTATAGGCCTCTTCGCCGGTAGCCTCATACATCTGTATGGCACCCATGAGCCGGTACGGCTTCCATATCTCATTTCTCCATTCCATGATCTTTGCCTGCCCTTTTCTTTATGGGAGCCGCCATAAAGCTATGGCGGCTCATAGGAGTATGTATCAACTATTTAAACTGTCTGAATCTCTTATTAACTCTCAAGAGTCTCTGTAATTCCCTTGATCAGCTCTTTGGCTGCCTGTGTGGAATCGATTTCTCCTGTGCTTAACTTGCCGAACACTTTATAGTAAACACCATCCGGATTTGCTTTTAAGTCGTTGTGCTCAAACTTGGTGTCCAGACTGAATTTGCTGTAACCCATAACTTTTGTGTTAGCCTCAATGGTCAGAGAATCCCCGAGTTTGTTGTCTTCAAGAATCTTTAAGCCCTTGGTAGAACAGGGAATTCCTCTCTCTGTGGAACAGATCTTAACGCCTTCTTCATCATTTAACAGGAAATCGATGAGCATAGCTGCTTCCTTTGGATGCTTGGAGTTTCCGGCAACTGCAAATGCCATGGAAATCTTTGTGAAGCCTCCGTCATGATCACCCATCTTAACAAATTCTCCAACTACGAATTCCTGGCCTGACTTATTTACACTGCCTTCCAGGGCGCCTTTGAATTTGGAAGCAGAGGAATCCCACTCAAAGATGCCTGCATACTTGCCGTCAATCCATTTTGCATTTTTGTCAAGAGAATCGGCCATATCGCCCCGGAGAGTTGCCATGTCGGGAATAACATGCTTTGTTTCCAGCCCAGTCATGAAATCCATTCCGTCTTTCACTTCTTCTTCCGTATAGTTGACCTGGCCGCCTTCAACCCAGTTTTTACCGTACTTGGATTCCAGATAATAAACCATTAAAATCATACGGTCATATTCGCCAAGGACTAAGGGATACATATCAGGATCCTTAGCTTTGAAGGCTTCTCCTGCCGCATACAAAGAATCTAAGTCAGTAGGAATGTCACAGCCTACTTCTTCAAAAGCCGTCTTGTTCCAGTAGAACACACGTCCTGTTAAGGAAATGGGCACTGCCATTAATTTATTGTCAACCTTACACAGGTCAAGACTTTCCGGTGTAAACTGTTTTAAATCAAGAACATCTGAATAATCTTCCAGGTTGGCAAAGGCCTTTCCGCCCTGGCTGTAGGATTCGATCCAGTTCCAGTTGATCTGCATAACGTCTGCAGCATTTCCGCCTAAAATATTTAAGGACTGCTTCTCTTCCCAGCCGGTCCATGCGCCATACTCAGGAGTTACCTTGATGTTTGGATATTTGGCTTCAAATGCCTTAATGGCTTCTTCTGTTGCAGCATGTCTGCTGTCACCGCCCCACCAGGAAAACTTAAGCTCTACCGGCTCTCCTGAAGTAGCTGCACCCGCTGTTGTGGTCTCACCTGCCGCTGCTTTTGTCGTCTCTGCTGCTGAAGTTGTCTCACTGCTGCTCTTGCTTCCGCCACAGGCGCTTAAAGACACTGCCATAACAGTCGCTAACCCCATCGCCGCCCACTGTTTGATTTTTTTCATAGTTCTCTCTCCTTTTTCTTGTCCCTCATAAATGAGTTCTTAAAAGCAACGTGTAAGTATTTTCACTTTTTCTACATTTTTTTACATTTTTGCGTAAGCGCTTACACTGTGCTTTTTCCTTATTATAACATCCATTTCTTGATAATTCATTTCAAATTCAGCACAAAACATTGCAAATATTGACATCCTATGGTATAGTTTTAGTAAAAAATAGCTAAGGTGATTTCTATTTATGAAAGTACTTACTTCATTTTCGGAGGGAATTGAACAATGCATGACCTCCCAATATTTTTCCATTGTACATCTCCATAAGGATCCAGGAGTTTTAAGCATGCACGGCCACCTCTGCCATGAATTATATCTTTCCGTCAGCGGAGGCTGCACGTTTCTGATTGATGATACAAGTTACCGGATGGAACCGGGAAGCCTGTTCATGATCAACCAATATGAGAAACACCAGGTGCTGCAGATAGATCCCTCTATCCCCCATGAAAAGTTTGTCATATACATAGATCCTTCCTATTTAGAAAGCATTTCCACGCCCCAGACGGATTTAACCTACTGCTTTACTCACAGACCAAATAGATTTTCCCACCACATCGTTCTAAATCTGGGACAGCAGCGGCGTTTCAAATATTATTTTAATAAATTGGCCGTAGAAGAAGGATTCGGCCAGGATGTGGAGGAACGCTCTGCCTTTGCCGAGTTCATGGTTTTCATGACAAAATTGGCTACAGAAGCCCTCCTTGGATGGTCATCGGAACAGCAGGGACAGTATTTCAGCAGCAAAGTGACTGATATCATCACTTATATCCATCACAACATTGATTCTCAGTTGACCGTTGGAGACCTTGCGTCCCACTTTTATTTAAGCACCTCTTACCTTTGCAGGCTTTTCAAAAAAAGCACAGGCAGCACCATTAATTCCTATATCATTACCCGCCGCATCGAGCTGGCCCAGAGGCTGCTGTCAGGAGGCTACAGCGTCAATGAGGTTTACAGCATGTGTGGGTTTAACGATTACAGCAATTTTTTCAAAGCATTTACAAAAAAAGTGGGGATTTCACCGAAGAAATATGCGCAGAACAGCTTAAGCTAAAATGTTTTGGGGATTGCAGCCCGGTTATCCGGCGCCACAATCCCCATTTCGTTTCTTTTTTTATTGGTTATATCCTTTTGTCTTATTGATTATATGACCAGCCGGTTCTTCTCATTTCCGTATAAGCAAGAAGGAAAGGGCCTACTCCCTTGGCATCATCTTTTACAATAGGTTCGGACATGTAATAGTCGTAAGTTCCGTTTCGCCTGTCCTCGCCTCCAAGCCCTGCCACCAGGCAGATCCCTCCCAGGCTCATATTCCCCTCTTCCAGGTGAAGATAGGTATGGCAGATACCCTGGAAAGCCTTTTTGCCGTATCCGGCGTAGGCTTTTGGAAGATAGCCTAAACGGACTCCCTTTAAAATAGCATAGGAGAAAATGGCGCTTCCGCTGGTTTCCAGATAATTCCGGTCCATGCCGCCTAAGTTTACCACCTGATACCACATGCCGCTTTCATCCTGGTATTTTAACATGGAGTCTATCAGGTCACGGAACGCTGCTTCCATTTGCTTTAAGCTTTCCTCGTCTGACTTGTGGGATTTATCCATGGTATCCAGAAGGGCCATAGCGTACCAGCCTAAGGCTCTCAACCAGAAATTCTGGGATAATCCTGTCACCTTGTCGCACCAGAACATTTCTCTGGAGGAATCGTATGCATGGTAGTAAAGGCCGGTTTCCGTATCTCTCATAACCTTCACTACATTGGCAAACTGGCTGTAAATATCCCCGCAGTTCTTCTTATTATTAAACCGGGTTTCGTATTCCATATAAAATGGCTGGCACATGTACAGGCCGTCGAGCCAGACCTGGTTTGGATAAATATTCTTGTGCCAGAAGTTTCCCTCTTTCGTCCGAGGCATCTTCTCGATCTGGCTGTAAACCAGATCAATGGCTTTTCTGTATTTTTCCTTTCCCGTCAGATCGTAAAGCTCAAACAGGGTTTTCCCTGCATTGACATTATCGATGTTCCGTTCCTCCACATCATAGCCGTCAATGGACCCGTCCTCTCTCACTCTGTAATCCATAAACTTATCGGCAAAATCCAGATATTTAATATCCCCGGAAATGGCGTACATTTCTAAAATGGACTTGATCATACAGCCATCAATGTAATTCCAGCCGGCCGCCTCCCCATGAAGCAGCTTTTCAATGTTCCATACCGGACGGTCCGGTGTGCTCTTTTCCATCAGTTCATTGATATACCTTTCAATTATATCCATACGTTTCCTCTCCTTGCTTCCTGTACCTTTTTAAACCCTGAAACATTCCGTTCCACTGTGGTCAATCTCTACAAGCATAACCGGAAAAATGCCGGTTGTCAAATCCCCTTAAGGAAATCCTCTTGGATATCTTTAATCCGCCATGTCCGTTTTTCCCATTGATACCGTCTGCACAGTTTGCGGTGATAAAAAAATGACGAGAAGCAGCCGGGAATTCACTGAAATCCCGTTTGCTCTCGCCTATTTCCTTATCTCACAAGCATCTTGGAGATCTGAAACTGGTCTTCAGGAATATCCTTTGTCATGCTAAGGGCTTCCTGAATATCCAAATCCACGAATTCTCCATGCTTATATCCTATCACACGGTTGCTCTTTCCCTCACAGAGAAGTTCCACTGCCTTTGCGCCCATGATGGAAGCATAGACGCGGTCCTTACAGGTAGGCGCACCGCCCCTCTGCATATGGCCCAGTATGGTGGCTCTGGTCTCAATGCCTGTTGCCGCTTCAATCCTCTTAGCCATGGAGGAAGAATGGCCAATGCCCTCTGCATTGATGATGATGTGGTGCTTTTTGCCCCGCTTTCTGTTCTCAATGATACGGTTAATAAGGGCCTGCTCATCTCCGTCATAGCGCTCCGGCAAAAGAATATCTTCTGCACCGTTGGCAAAACCGCACCAAAGGGCAATATAGCCTGCATTACGTCCCATTACCTCAATGATGCTGCAGCGTTCATGGGAGGTAGATGTATCACGTACCTTATCAATGGCCTCCATGGCTGTGTTAACAGCCGTATCAAAGCCAATGGTATAATCAGTACAGGCAATATCTAAATCAATGGTTCCGGGAAGTCCGATGGTATTGATCCCAAGGGCAGAAAGCTTTCCTGCTCCCCGGAATGAACCGTCTCCTCCGATAACCACGATGCCGTCAATATTATGCTTTCTGCAGATCTCGGCGCCCTTTTTCTGCCCTTCGGCAGTGGTGAACTCCTGGCATCTGGCTGTATATAAAATGGTTCCGCCGCGGTGGATGATATCTGATACGCTGGTACTGTTCATATCAACGATTTCTTCCTGCAGAAGGCCTGCGTATCCCCTCATGATCCCCTTTACTTCCAATCCCTTATGGATTGCAGTCCTGACAATAGCACGGATCGCAGCATTCATACCTGGTGCATCGCCGCCGCTGGTTAATACACCGATGGTTTTCACTTGTTTTGCCATAGTAGCTTCCTCCTGATTCACGGATATCTATTTTGTAGGTTTCTCATTGCATACATGTTGTATTCTAATTCATTTTTCCAATCTTTTCAAGTTTTTTTTCTACGAGTCTGACATTTTTTTCACCAAGTTTTTTTACCAGGGCATCGATGAGGCTGCCTGCCGCATTTACGTTGCGGTTGGCCGGCAAAACCTTTCTGGCCCGCTCCTTTTCCAGATAGACGATAACCGAATCATCCCCTTCCGATTCCTTTAAATCATCTAAAATCTCCCTTTCCACTGCCATATAGGATTCCTTATCAGGGAATTTCAGCCACAGCTCCTTTGGCAGGGCGGAAAAGGGGATCACCCGCTCACAGATCAGCTTTCCTACGGGATCCTCTCCCACGGATACTCTTCCCTGTATAAATACCTTGGAATCTTCCACAAAAAGTTCCCTTTTGCTCTCATAATCCTTTGGGAATACGATCACTTCCACGGCTCCTGCCAGGTCCTCCAGGGTGATGAATGCCATCATTTTATTGTTTCTGGTCGTCTTTACGGTCTTTCCGGTAATCATGCCGCCAATGGTCACATAGGAACCATCGGAGACACCGGCCTTTCCTATTTCCTCGTCCACAACAAACTCTACGGTAGTTGCGGTAATATTATCCCTCCAGGTGGTTTCATAGGCTTCCATGGGGTGGCCGCTTAAGTAGATGCCAAGGGTCTCCTTCTCAAATGCCAGAAGGTCTTCCTTTAAAAATTCCCCCACATCAGGGAAGGTGATCTGAAAACGGGTCTTTTCTTCTTCCCCTGCAATATCAAACAAGGTCATCTGGCCTTCCATGGTATTCTTCCGTTCCTTGCTCCTCTGTTCCAAAAGCTCCGGTGCAGTCAGAAGCTTTTGTTTTCTTGTACCTGGAAGGGTATCTAAAGCTCCGGATTTTATGAAATTCTCCAGAGTCCTTTTGTTGACCTCCTTATTGCTCATCCGGTCAATGAAGTCTTCCAAATCGTGAAACATCCCGTTTTCTTCCCGTTCCGCCACAATAAGCTCCACCACGGATCTTCCCACACTCTTAATAGCAGACAAGCCATAGCGGATGGACCTTCCGGAAACGGAAAAGCCGCTTTCTCCTTCATTAATATCCGGAGGGAGGATGGGAATCCCCATCTGCCTGCAGCTTAAAATGTATTCCGATACCTTTGACGCATTATCCATGACCGAAGTGAGCAGGGCCGCCATGAATTCCTCAGGGTAATAATATTTCAGGAAAGCGGTCTGATAGGATACCACCGCATAAGCCGCCGCATGGGACTTGTTAAAGGCGTATTTGGCAAAATCGATCATCTCATCATAGATGTGGTTTGCCGTTTTTTCATCGATCCCATTGGAAATGCATCCGGTTACCTCTTCCTCTGGATTCCCATAGACAAAGTTCTTCCGTTCCTTTTCCATGACAGAGGTCTTCTTTTTTGACATGGCTCTCCGCACCAGGTCGCTGCGGCCCATGGTATATCCGGCCAGATCCCTTACGATCTGCATGACCTGCTCCTGGTACACGATACAGCCATAGGTAGGATTTAAAATGGGTTCTAACTGGACGCATTCATAGGTAATGGAATTCCGGTCATTCTTCCCCTTTAAATACTTGGGGATGAAGTCCATGGGACCGGGACGGTAAAGGGAAATTCCGGCAATGATATCTTCCAGGCATTCCGGCTTCAGCTCCTTCATAAAGCTCTTCATTCCGGAACTTTCCAACTGGAACACCCCGTCATCTCTTCCGGTGCCGATGGAATCCAGAACTGCCTTATCATTATAATCGATCCGGTCCATATCCAGACTTAAGCTCCTGTTTTTCTCTATGGCTTTCACCGCATTCTGGATGACCGTCAGAGTACGCAGCCCCAGGAAATCCATTTTTAAAAGCCCCAGCTCTTCCAGAGTGGTCATGGTGAACTGTGTGGTAATGGTTCCGTCGGCTGCCTTGGAAAGAGGAACATATTCATCTATGGAAGTCCGGCTGATCACCACCCCTGCCGCGTGCATGGAAGTATGTCTGGGCAGTCCTTCCAGACGCTTAGACATATCAATGAGGTACTTGACCTCAGGGTCCCCCTCGTAAGCGTTTCTTAAGTCCGGGCTTTGCTTTAAGGCTTTTTCAAGGGTCATGCCAAGATCTCCGGGAATCATCTTTGCTATGGCGTCACACCTGGCATAAGGCATGTCCAGCACCCTTCCCACATCTCTTACCACACCTTTGGCCGCCAGGGTACCAAAGGTCACGATCTGGACCACCTGGTCCTTGCCGTATTTTTGGACTACATAGTCAATGACCTCCTGACGCCGTTCAAAGCAGAAATCCACGTCAATATCAGGCATGGAAATTCGCTCCGGATTTAAGAACCGCTCAAACAGCAGGTTATAGGGGATGGGATCGATGTTCGTAATACCCAGGCAGTAGGATACGATGCTCCCGGCCGCAGAACCCCTGCCAGGCCCCACGATGATGTCCTTTGATCTGGCATAATGGATAAAATCCCAAACAATGAGGAAATAGTCCACATATCCCATGGTGTGAATGACATCCAGCTCATAGTCAAGCCTTTCCTTTAATGTTCCGTCATCCTGGGGATAATGGTGCTCAAAGCCCTCCAGACAAAGCTTGTTTAAATACGACCCGGAATCATACCCTTCCGGCACATCGTATTTAGGCAGCTTGGTCACGCCAAACTCAATCTCCACATTGCAGCGCTCTGCAATCCTGTGGGTATTGTCGATGGCTTCTCCTGCATAGGAGAAAAGCTCCCGCATCTCTTCCTCTGACTTACAGTAATACTGTCCGCCCTCATAGCGCATGCGGTTTTCATCTGCCACCTTTTTTCCCGTCTGGATGCACAGCAAGAGGTCATGGGGAGTGGCATCCTCTGCATAGGTATAATGAATATCATTGGTGGCCACCAGTTCGATCCCGGTTTCATGGCTCATCCGCAGAAGACCCTGGTTTACCGTATTCTGTGCCGGTATCCCATGATCCTGAAGCTCTAAGAAGAAGTTCCCCTTCCCGAAAATATCCTGGTAGCGAAGAGCGGCTTCCCTGCCCTTCTCATACAGGCCGCGGCTGACCATCCTCTGCACCTCTCCTGCCAGACAGGCGCTTAATGCAATGATCCCTTCGCTGTATTCCTTTAATACCTCATAATCCACTCTTGGTTTATAATAAAACCCTTCCACAAACCCTTTTGAGACGATCTTCATCAGGTTCTGGTATCCCTGGTTATTTTCAGCCAATAAGACCAGATGATAATACCGGTCCTCGCCGCCAACGGTTTCCCTGTCAAACCTGGATCCGGAGGTCACATATACCTCGCATCCGATGACAGGCTTTATTCCCACCTCTCTGGCCGCCCGGTAAAAATCGATGACGCCGTACATCACGCCATGGTCTGTGATGGCCATGCTGTCCATTCCAAGCTCCTTTGCTCTGGACACAAGCTCTTTTATCTTGCAGGAGCCGTCCAACAGGCTGTACTCCGTATGGACGTGTAAATGTGTAAATGCCATTTGTCCGAGTCTCCTTTTATCCTTGTTACTGCCATTTTATTATAGGTCAGCACTGCTCATTGCCTTCTTGAACAGTATACCATAAAGAAACATACCGGAAAACCTTTTGTACTTAATTTCATAAGAACGTATAAGAGGCGGAGCCTCCAATGTCAGAGCCTCCGCCTCGAAAACACAGTATTTTTCACATATCATTCATGATTACTTAAGTATTTTTCGATTTCGGCAACCGCCTGTTCCTCATCCGTGCCATCCGCAGTGATCGTAATCTGTTCTCCCGCTGCAAGTCCCAGAGTCATCATACCCATAATGCTCTTGGCATTTACTCTCTTGGACTCGATTTCAACATAAATGTTACTTTCATACTGACTGGCAACTTGAACCAGCATAGCAACTGGTCTTGCCTCTAAGCCTGATGCAAGTTCAACGGTGACTGTTTTTCTTACCATAATTATCCTCCTCATTCCTATGAACGGATCTATTCCATCCCGCTGCTCACGCCTGTCCCGCGCAGCCGCCCTGCCAGGTCGCAAAGCTTTCTAAGTCGGTGGTTCACTCCTGATTTGCCTACAGGAGGGTCCAGAGCTTCTCCAAGCTCTTTTAATGTTGCTTCCGGCCTTTCCAATCGTTCCCTGGCAATTTCACATAGATTGTCCGGTAGATTATCAAGTCCAATTGTATCTCTGATATATGTTATATCTTCTATCTGCTTTACCGCAGCTGATACCGTTTTATTAATATTGGCAGTTTCACAGTTGACCTGTCGGTTCACACTGTTCCGCATGTCCTTTAAAATCCTGATGTTCTCAAGCTCCATCAAAGCCACCGGTGCTTCCATAACATTCAGGATATCCACAATCTGGCTTCCTTCTTTTATATATGCCACAAAATAGCGCTTCCTCTTCACAATTTTTGCTTCAAGATCAAAGGTTGCGATAATGGATTTTAGCTGTTCCGCCTTTGCCTCTGTGGCACATACGATTTCAAAATGGTAGAATTTCTCAGGATCGCTTAAAGACCCGGAGGAGAGAAATGCACCTCGGATAAATGCTCTCCTGCAGCAGGACTGCTGGATGACCACATTCCGGACAAGGTTTAAGTTTTCCCCAATTTCTCCGTTTTCATCAAGAAGCTTTGTGGCATGTAAAACCCGGATCGCTTCTTCATGCTCCCGAATGGTCACCGCATAAGTACGGTTTTTATTTAAATAAGCATTTCTTCTAATTGACACATCAGTATTTATATTAAATGTTTTTTTCAATAATGTAAAGTACTTTCTTGCAACTGCCACATTTTCCGTATTTATTTTAATCCTGTAGCGGTCGTCTTCCGATATGATTATTTTTCCGCAGAGGCTTATGATAGCAGCCATCTCTGCGATCTGACAATGCCTTGCCGGACTGATTTGTCTGGAAAGCTCTTCTTTTAATTTGGAAGAAAATGACATATCTAGACCATCCTTTTCCGTATATTATCCTTGTCGATGTCCCGATGCTCCATCTTTAACCCAAATTCTTCCCTGGACTTAAACCTGTCATAAACGGACCTGGCAATGGTGACCGACCGGTGCTTGCCTCCTGTACAGCCTATGGCAATCACCAACTGGTTTTTTCCCTCCAGCACATAATTGGGAACTAAAAATTCCAGCATATCGTATAGCTTGTCTAAAAACAGGGCAGCGGTCCCATGCTGCATCACATAGTCCCGCACTTCTTTTTCTTCTCCGGTTTTAGGCCGCAGGTCCTCTAAATAGTAAGGATTAGGCAGGAACCTTACATCAAATACCAGATCCGCATCCGATGGAATCCCATACTTGAACCCAAAGGAAAGGATTGTGATAAATAAATTCCGGTAGGATTCCCGGTTCACAAATATTTTTTCCAGTTCCTGCCTCAGTTCCTTTGTAAGCAGGCGGCTGGTATCGATGATATAATCTGCTTCTTCCTTTAAAAAGGCCAGTTTCACCCGTTCTTTTTCAATACCGCTGTCGATCCTGCCTCCTGCCGCCAGGGGATGGGCCCTTCTGGTTTCCTTATAGCGCTTGATCAGGGTTTCATCTCCCGCATCCAGGAAAAGGATTTCAAAGGGCATTCGTTTTCTTGACCACTCATCAAAAATCCTGTTTAAAACTGATAAATCTTCTCCGCTGCGGATATCGATTCCCAAAGCTGCGTTCCGGATCCCCGCCTGATTGCTTAAGGTCAGCTCCGCAAACGTTTCAATCAAGGGAATGGGAAGATTATCCACACAATAAAATCCCATATCCTCCAGCATTTTAAGAGCCTGGGTCTTACCTGCACCTGACATGCCTGTTATAATTACAAGCCTCACATTATTCTCCTTTGCACCGTTAAAACTTCCCCAGTGTCTTTACCTCCATCTCAAGGGCCACTCCGGAATTTTTAAATACCCTTTTTTTCACCTCTTCACACAGGTTTCTGATATCAGCCGCAGTGGCATGATCTTTGTTAATGACAAATCCGCAGTGCTTCTCCGAAACCTGGGCTCCGCCCAGGGCAAATCCCCTTAAACCGGCCTCCTCTATGAGCTTTCCGGCAAAATGCCCTTCCGGCCTTTTAAAGGTGCTTCCAGCGCTTGGATATTCCAATGGCTGCTTTTCCTTTCTCCTTCGTGCCAGTTCATCCATCCGGTTCTTGATGGAAACCTCATCCCCATCTCTTAAGCGGATCCTGGCTTCCAGCACAACATACTGCTTTGGTATAATGCAACTGGTCCGGTATCCCAGGGAAAGCTGGTCAACGGGTATTTCCTGTACTTCTCCCCGGATTGTCAAAACTTTGACAGACTTAAGAACCTCCTTCATCTCCGAACCATAGGCTCCGGCGTTCATCACCACGGCTCCCCCAAGGGTGCCAGGTATCCCGGCTGCAAATTCCAACCCGGTCAATGACGCCTTATATGCTTCCTGTGCGATCCGTTTCAGGGACGCTCCGGCTCCGGCCATCACGATCCCCGTCTCCTTATCCACTTCACAACGGTTAAAGCTTTCCATGGAAATGACCACTCCGTCAAAGCCTTCATCCCCAACCAGAAGATTGCTCCCATTGCCCAGTATGAAAAAAGGAACCTCTTCCTCACGGCAGAGAGCCATAACCCCACAAAGCTCTATCTCATCTGCCGGAATCACAAAGCAGGCGGCAGGGCCGCCCACCCGGAACGAGGTATGCTTTCGCATCTCTTCCCCAACTTTTATATGGTCCTTATCGGCTGCACCAAGAAGTTTTTCATAAAATCCAGTCATCAGACACCTCAATCATCCTGTTTTCTTGAAAGGTTTGCCTGGACGCGGTTGTATAATTCCTGAGCCGCGTTGTACCCCATCTTCTTTTGTCTGTAATTGACAGCAGCAGATTCAACGATAATGGCCAGATTACGTCCAGGACGTACCGGAATGGAATGGCATACCACCCGGTTTCCTAAAAATTCCGTATACTGGTCTTCAATTCCCATTCTATCGTATTCCTTATCCCTATCCCAGTCCTCCAGCTTGATCACCATATCAATGGCCTGGGTGTCCTTTACACTCTCCACACCAAAGAGAGTCTTAACATCAATAATGCCGATGCCTCTTAATTCAATAAAATGCCTGGTAATTTCCGGGGCGCTTCCAATGATCGTCTCATCACTTACCTTGCGGATTTCCACCACATCATCGGTCACAAGACGGTGGCCTCTTTTAATAAGCTCCAGGGCCGCCTCGCTTTTTCCGATGCCGCTCTCTCCCATAATCAGTACACCTTCACCGAATACGTCAACCAAAACCCCGTGAATGCTGATGCAGGGCGCCAGCTTCACTTTAAGCCAGCGGATGACCTCGGCCATAAGATCAGAAGTTGTCTTATCCGATACAAGGCACGGCACGCCGTAATGATTGCAAAACGCCAGCATATCTTCATCAGGAGCCTGGCTCCGGCTGTATACCAGGCATGGGATCTGGCTGGATAAAAGCTTGCCGTACATCTCAAGCTTTCTTTCATGATTCATCTGATTAATGTATTCCTGCTCCACATAACCAATGATCTGCACCCGTTCGTTGTCAAAGTGATCAAAAAATCCTGCCAACTGCAAAGCCGGACGGTTGACATCCGGATGACTGAGCACAATCTTTTCCGCATCAATCTCCGGAGTCATATTCTTGAAATTCATCTTTTTAATCAAATCTGTAATGGCTACTCCATGCATGGCGAACGCTCCTTTTTTCCATCTGTTTTTTTCATACTAACACAGATTTTGTATTTTGAAAAGCTATATGTGGAAGAACTCGAAAACGCTCTTTGCCGCCAGGGCATTCATACCAGGGGTTTGGGAAAGCTCCTCTAAGGTAGCTTCCTTTATGGCCTCAAGCCCCTTAAACCGGCGCATCAGAGCCTTTCTTCTGTTCGGGCCGATGCCGGGAATGTCATCAAGAATGGACTTCACCTGGCCCTTGCTCCTTAGGCTTCTGTGATATTCAATGGCAAACCGGTGGGCCTCATCCTGGATCCTGGTAATCAGCTTAAAGCCTTCGGAATGCCTGTCAATGGGGATCTCCACGTTGTTATAGTAAAGCCCTCTGGTCCGGTGGTTATCATCCTTTACCATACCGCAGACGGGAATGGAAATATCCAGCTCCTTTAAAGCCTTCAGGGCAATGTTTACCTGGCCCCGGCCTCCATCCATCATGATTAAATCCGGGAAACGGGTAAAGCTTCCAAACTCCTCATCCACGCCCTTTTCCTTAAGGCTTTCCGCTTCCTTAAGACCATGGGAAAACCGTCTTGTGAGAACCTCGTTCATGGAGGCGTAATCATTGGCCCCCTTGACCCATTTGATCTTAAATTTCCTGTAATCATTCCGCTTGGGCTTCCCGTCTTCGTAGACGATCATGGATCCCACAGACTCAAAGCCGCTTATGTTGGAAATATCAAAGGCCTCGATCCTCTTTATGCCGGAAAGTCCAAGCCAGCCGCCCACCTCATTCATGGCGCCGATGGTGCGAAGCTCCTCACGCTTTATCTTTTCCTTATCCTGGGACAGCACCAGTGCGGCATTTTTTTCCGCCAGCTCCACCAGACGTTCCTTCTGGCCTTTCCGCGGAACCACGATCCTCACCTTCTGCCCCCGTTTTCCAGAAAGCCATTCCCCTATGACGCCTTCATCCTCAAGACCGGTCTGTACCCACAGTTCCTTTGGAATAAAAGGAGTTCCTGCATAAAACTGTTTTACAAAGCTGGTCAGGATCTGGCTGTTGTCTTCTGCCGTTGCTATGGTTATGTGGAAATGCTCCCGGCCGATGAGCCTGCCTTCCCGGACAAAGAATACGGAAGCCACCGCATCCCTTTCATCCTTTGCCATTGCAATAATATCCCGGTCTTCCATGCCGCTGTCCGTGATCTTCTGCTTCTGGGAGATCTGCTTTACGCTGTTTAACAGATCCCGGCACTCAATGGCCTTTTCATAATCCATCTCTTCTGATGCAGCCTGCATATTTTCTTCCAGCATTTTAATGACAGGAGCATATTTTCCGCCTAAAAACTCCAGGGCCCTGTTAATGGATTTCCCGTATTCTTCCTTACTGATATAATCCTGGCAGGGGGCGGAACACTGCTTGATATGGTAATTTAAGCAGGGGCGTTCCTTTCCGATGTCTCTTGGCAAGTTCCGGTTGCAGGTCCTGATCTGGTAAAGCTTATGGATCATTTCAATGGTATCCTTTACCGCTCCTGCGCTGGTATATGGCCCGAAATACTTACTTTTATCCTTTTTCATATCCCTGGAAAACAAAATCCTGGGATAGTCCTCATACACCGTTACCTTGATATAGGGATAGGTCTTATCATCCTTTAGCATGGTATTGTAGCGGGGACGGTGTTCCTTAATGAGATTGCATTCCAGTACAAGGGCTTCCAGCTCGGAGTCTGTTATAATGTATTCAAACCGGGCGATCCTGGACACCATTTGTTCGATTTTTGCCGTCTTATTTCTGCTGCTTTGAAAGTACTGCCTGACCCTGTTTTTTAAGCTGATCGCTTTTCCTACATAGATGATTTCGTCCCGCTCATCGTGCATGAGGTACACGCCAGGCTGGGACGGTAGTTTTTTTAATTCTTCTTCTATATTAAATGACCTGTGGTCCACTGAAACAAATCACCTCAATCTTGCTCCCTCGTATTTTTTCTGCAGTTCCAGATACCTCTTCACCGCATAATATTTTTCCTCTGGTTCTGAATCCGGCCTTCCAATTTCCATGATCTCGCAGATAGCCAGAAGCTCTTCCGCGGAAAAACGGTCCTTCCGTTCTTCAAGAACCTCCAACTTCTCATGATACGTCCCAGCGTCAAGAAATGCAAGGAGATTTTTATTCTCGTGAAGGCGGCCGGCCGGAGGCAAGCTCTCTTGACTTTGGCTGCTGCCCGCAGGATTTTCCTCTTCCTTTTTTTCCGGCTTCTCCGTACAGGCTTCCTTTTCAGGCTGCAGGGATCCCATATCCACCTTTTCAAACCTGTATTCCTGGGTTACCTCCGGATACTTCTCCTTGTCCACTTCGCTGATGAACATGGACAGCGGGCGGGCATAGATCCCAAAGGATCCGTACAGAGCCTGATATACCACCATCTCTTCCCCTGTTTCCGAATGAACTGCAACGGCTATCACCTGGTACATCCTGTCTTTAAAATGCCGGTAAAAATCTCCTGGCCTGGGCGTTCTTTCCATGGCTTCCCTCACTTCCTAATCTCTTGAGCCGCCTGTGGTCACTATGACTACATCAGGCTTGGTTCTGGGCTTCTTTTTATTATCAGTTTTTGTCTCCGGCTGGGTTTCTGCCTCTGCTGTACTTTCCTCAAGGCTCTTTTTTGCTTTCTCTTCTTTTCCTTCCGTCTGAACCGCAGTCCCTGTCCCGGACTGCAGCTCCTTTGTTTCGGACTGCGGCTCCGTTATCCCGGACTGCGACTCCTTTGTTTCGGAGGAGGCCCCAGAAGATGTTTCCTCTGTTTCTCTTATGCAGGCAATCTTCTCGGCTTCCTCTTTGGCCGCCGCAGAGGTCAGGAGGCCATCCCAGGTATACCGGTTGGATGCGCTCCAAAGGATCCACTCATCATAGCCCGCATCATACACCGCCTGGATCTGTGCCCGGATCTCCTTCGCTCCGTAAGGAATATGGTGTTCCAGATAGGAAGCAGTGAAATCCTGGAGCCAGGGGCGGACAATGGCCTGAGGCCTTCCTTCTTCCCTTGCGGATTCCAGATCCTGCTTTGACAGCTTTAAAGCCGCACGGATGGTGCGGTAAGGCTCCGTATCCGGATGATCAATGCCAAAGTTTCCGTCCCCATAATGGGAAGGGTAGATCATGGGGCAGATATAATCCAAGTGGCTGGCCATCTCATGATAGATCTGCCCCACTGCCTCCGCATCAACCCTGCTTCCGATGATGGTTCCAAACACATCTGCAGAAACAAAAATATTTTGAGAAGACAGCTTTTCATAAGCATATTGGACGAATTCCGTAATGATGTCTGTTTTGGAACGGCCCCTGGTATCTGCCTCGTTAAACGCCACCTGTTTCATGGAGCTGTCCGTAGAAAACCGGATGTAGTCAAACTGGATTTCATCAAACCCGGCCTTGGAGGCTTCTGTCCCCACCTCCACTAAGTAGTCCCAAACCTCTGTCCGGTAAGGGTTCACCCAGGCCAGTCCCCTGTTATCCCTGTACAGGCTTCCATCCTTGTTCTTAAGTCCCCACTCCGGCTTTTTTTCTGCCAGATAAGGATCCCTAAATGCCACCACCCGGGCAATGGTATAAAGCCCCCTGGCCTTTAACTGGGCCATCAGGCTGTCAATATCCTTGATGTACTTTTCTGTGGCACCGATCTCATTCACCGTAGGCGCGTCCTCCATGACAAAGGTGATCTTGCCGTCGTCGTTCTTCACATCAATGACGACCGTATTGATCTCCGTGCCCTGGATCTTGTCCAAAATCGCCTGAAGCCCTTCAGAGCCGGCCATATAGCCGGAGATATAGATTCCCTTTACCTTTACCGGCTTTTTTCCCGGCTCAGCGGAAGCTTCCATGGGAAGCTGACCAGCATCTTCCTCTGTGCTCTGTTCGGATTCATCTGTACTCTGGTGAGATTCTTTTGTTCTGTTGTCTGTCTCTGAAGGTTGGGGAATTCCCTTATACCTGCTGCATCCGGAGGCCACCAATGAGAATGCAATCACTGTCAAAAGCCATCTTTTCATAATACTCCTGTTCACTTTCTTTATGGTTTCAGGTGTTTATTGTAATAAATATTTAATATTTTACCACATTTTGTAAAATTTTCCAATATAAATTACATTCTCCGGATGCAGCCCTTATTTGTGAACCTCTTATTTCATAAACTATGTATGCTTTATCTAAATAATGCCCCCGCTTTTCCTTATCTCAGCCTCTTCTGTTATTCCCGGACATCCTTTCTGCAAAAGCAGGAAAGCTCATGGTCATTGACCACGCCTACTGCCTGAAGATAAGAATATATGGTAACAGAACCTACAAAGGCCATTCCCCGTTTTTTCATATCCTTTGAGACCCGGTCTGACAGCTCTGTTTTTACCTGGAAGCAGTCATCCTGGTTGACCATGACCTCATTGTTTGTAAACTCCCATAAATACTTAGAGAAAGAACCGTACTCCTGCTGGATCTCCTTAAACACACGGGCATTTTTCACGGCAGCTTCCATCTTTTTCCGGTTCCTTATAATATCCCCGTTCTCCATTAAGTCCTTTATCTTTTCTTCACCATAGCATGCCACCTTTTCCACATCAAAATCATCGAAGGCTTCCCGGAAGCCTTCTCTTTTTCTCAGTATGGTGATCCAGGAAAGCCCTGCCTGAAAGGTTTCCAAAAGGAACATTTCGTAGAGCTTCTTATCATCATAAACCGGCACTCCCCACTCTTCATCATGATATTTCACATACACCGGAGAGGATTCATCCACCCAAAAACAACGTTTTTTCTCCATTTATCTTGCCAGCACCTCCGGTCCCTGTTCTGTGATCAAAACCGTATACTCCCACTGGGCGGACAGGCTTCCATCCTTTGTGTAAATGGTCCACCCGTCCTCCTCATCCTGCACTACGTCGGCCTTTCCTGCATTTACCATTGGTTCAATGGTAAATATCATTCCCGGAACAAGAAGCATGTCAGTCCCTCTTGTGCCAATGTGGCTGACCCACGGCTCTTCATGGAAATCCACCCCAACTCCGTGTCCGCCGATTTCCCTCACTACCGTAAAGCCATTGGCATAGATATATTCAGAAATCGCTGCTCCGATATCCCCTAAATGGCCCCATGCCCTGGCTTCCTTAAGGGCCAGGTCCACGCTCTCCTTTGTGACCCGGACCAGCTTTGATGCCTCAGGAGACACCTTGCCCATGCAGTACATTCTGGACGCATCGGCATAAAAGCCGTCCACAATGGTAGTCACATCCACATTGATAATATCCCCTTCCTGCAAGATCCGTTTTGGATCCGGGATTCCGTGGCATACTACTTCATTGACTGAGGTGCACACACTTTTGGGATATCCCTCAAAATTAAGAGGGGCGGGGATTCCTCCCAGCCTAATGGTGTTTTCATGCACCAGGATATTAATATCTTCCGTGCTGATGCCTGGCTTCATCATCTCATCCACCAGGTCAAGAACCTTGTTGTTAATAATTCCAGCCCGTCGGATTCCTTCAATTTGAGCTGGTGTTTTTATCATATAGTGCTCCGGAACCTCATCTCCCATGACTGCGTAATTTTCAAGCTTTTGGTCAAAAGGCAGGTGGCAGCTTTTATATTTCTTTCCGCTTCCGCACCAGCATGCATCATTTCTTCCTATTTTAAACATTTTGATCCTCCTTCTTACTACAACGTTTTAACACGTTTAAAGACAGTTGTAAAGGGTTTCAGGAAAAAGAAGGGGAAGGAAAAAATCCATGGCAATTTCATAACTTATATGATACAATTTATAAATACTACGGTCAAATAGTTCGTGCATGCTTTAAATTCAGCCATGCCATTCATAATTTAGCGGATATAACATATTCTAAAGGACATATATGTATGCCGCCAAATTATTCATGTCGGGCGTCCGCCCTATAGGACCATTTGTGAACTCTGTACTTTGTGAGCAAGCTCACACCCGCAGAGTTTACAAATGGTTCTGCATGGCAAAACGGTAAGCGCACATCATGGAGGGACAAATGAAATTGGGATTTGATAACAACAAATATTTAACCATGCAGTCAGAGCACATCAAGGAACGGATCAGCCAGTTTGGAGACAAGCTATATCTGGAATTCGGCGGTAAGCTGTTTGACGATTACCACGCTTCCAGGGTACTTCCCGGATTTGAACCTGACAGCAAGCTCCGCATGCTGATGCAGCTATCGGACCAGGCAGAGATTGTAATCGCCATCAACGCTGCCGACATCGAGAAAAACAAGATCCGTCACGATCTTGGCATCACCTATGATGTGGATGTATTCCGCCTGATCCAGTCCTTTACGGATAAGGGACTCTATGTGGGAAGCGTTGTTATCACACAGTACTCCGGACAGAATTCCGCTGATTTATTTAAAAGCAAACTGGAAAAAATGGGGATAAAGGTATACCGCCACTATATCATTGACGGTTATCCAAGCAATGTTTCTCTTATTGTCAGCGACGAAGGATACGGAAGAAATGATTATATAGAAACCACAAAGCCCCTTGTTATCATTACGGCACCGGGGCCCGGCAGCGGAAAGATGGCAACCTGCTTATCCCAGCTCTATCACGAGAACAAGCGGGGAATCAAGGCCGGATATGCCAAATTTGAGACATTCCCTGTCTGGAATATCTCCTTAAAGCATCCGGTAAACTTAGCCTATGAGGCCGCTACGGCGGATTTAAACGATGTGAATATGATCGATCCTTTTCACCTGGAGGCCTATGGAAAAACCACGGTCAATTACAACAGGGATGTAGAGATCTTTCCTGTATTAAGCGCTATTTTTGAAGGGATATACGGGGAATGCCCTTATAAATCCCCTACGGATATGGGCGTAAATATGGCCGGCTTCTGCGTGGTGGATGACGAGGCCTGCAGGGAAGCTTCCATGCAGGAAATCATCAGACGTTATTACCAGGCCCTTTCCCGCCTGGCAAGGGATATGGGTTCCAAGGAAGAGGTCTATAAGATCGAACTTCTCATGAAGCAGGCAAAAATAACCACTGACATGAGAAAAGTGGTGAACGCCGCCAATAAGCTGGCAGAAATAAAAGGCTCTCCGGCTGCTGCCCTTGAGTTAGACGACGGAACCATTGTCACAGGTAAGACTACCAACTTATTAGGCGCATCCGCGGCCCTTTTGTTAAATGCGGTCAAGGTCTTAGGAAACATCCCTCATGACATCCACCTGATTTCTCCTTCTGCCATTGAGCCCATCCAAAAATTAAAAATCAACTACCTGGGGAGCAGAAATCCCCGTCTCCATACGGACGAAGTTTTAATTGCCCTGTCAGCCTGTGCGGCTGCCGATCCCAATGCCCAGGTGGCCTTGGAGCAGCTTCCCAAATTAAAAGGGCGGGAAGCTCATACTTCTGTGCTTCTTTCCGATGTGGATGTAAAGATATTTAAAAAACTGGGCGTGAACTTAACCTGTGAGCCCATTTATGAAGAGAAAAAGATTTATCATTGATGTAACTGCAATTCCCCTCCGGCCTGCTGTTTCCAGGCCGGAGGGGAATCTTTATCTTTATCTTTATTCTTTATTTTGTGCTGCCAGCTTTACGGCCGCGCTTGCGCCCACCCTGCTGCATCCTGCTTCGATATAAGCCCTTAGATCTTCCAGGGTTCTGACTCCGCCGGCTGCCTTGATCTTTACGTCAGGCCCGATGTGCTTTTTAAACAATTCGATATCCTCTAAAGTCGCTCCGCCGGTTCCAAATCCTGTGGAGGTCTTGATATAATCAGCACCTGCTGCCGTAACTGCCTTGCACATGGCGATTTTCTCTTCTTCCGTCAGATAGCAGGCCTCAATGATGACCTTTAAAATGTTGTGGCCCACCGCTTTTTTAAGTTCTGCGATTTCCTCTTCCACCTTCCGGTAATCCCCATTTTTCACATCGCTGATATTCACGACCATGTCCACCTCAGATGCCCCATCCTCAATGGCTTTCTTTGTCTCAAGAACCTTTGACGACGTTACGCTGTAGCCCAGCGGAAACCCCACTACGGTACAGATATTAAGGCCTGGGAATTCCTCATGTATCCGGCTGATGTAACAGGGAGGGATGCACACAGAGGCCGTTTTATATTCCACGGCTTCCTTACAAAGCTCTTTTATCTCCTCCCATGTGGCAAATGCCTTTAAAAGAGTGTGATCCACGTAACTTAACATTTCTAAATCTGTCATTATTTTTTCCATCCTTTCTATTGTGTCAGGCGTTTCACGCCTTCTTTTGTAACACTGGCATAAATCAGTGGCTCCTTTTCCGGCTTCTGACTGCCAATGGTAACCGCCTTTAAAAATTCCTCCTCTGAAGCAGCAAACAGCTCTTCCACAGAAGTATAGAGCACAGCAATGGTCTCTCCCTCTTCCACCTTCTGGCCTGCCTTTTTCTTAAGGGCTATCCCGGCCGTATAATCGATGACGCTTTCTTTGGTAACTCTTCCGGCTCCTAAAAGCGAAGAGGCGATTCCGCATTGTTCTGTGTTCATGTGAGTGATATAACCGCTCTTTAAGGCCTTCACTTCTCTTTCAAATGGGGCTTTGGAAAAAAGGCCTGTGTCCCTGATCACCGAAGGATCGCCGCCCTGGGCTTCCACCATGGCAATGAGACGTTCCAAAGCGCTTCCATCGGCAATGACCTCTTCTGCCAGAACACGGCATTCTTCCAAGCTGCCTTTTCCTGCCAGGTAAAGCATACCGGAAGCCAGGCTTAAACAAACTTCTGTCAAGTCCCCAGGCCCTCTTCCCTGAAGGGTTTCCACCGCCTCAATGACCTCCAGGCTGTTGCCGATTAAGCTTCCCAGGGGAATGTCCATATTGGTGATAAGGGCCATGGTTCTCTTTCCTGCATGTTCTCCAATAGCCACCATCTTCTCCGCCAGGGTGATGGAATCCTCCAGGGTCTTCATAAATGCCCCGCTTCCGGTTTTCACATCCAGAAGAATGCAGTCATTTCCTGCTGCCAGCTTTTTGCTCATAATAGAAGCTGCAATCAGGGGGATACTGTCCACGGTTGCTGTTACATCCCGAAGGGCATAAAGCTTTTTATCTGCAGGAGCCAGGTTTCCGGACTGTCCGATAACGGAAAGACCGGCCTTATTGACCACCTGGAAGAACTCTTCCTCTGTAAGCACTGTTTTCATTCCCGGGATAGATTCCATTTTGTCAACGGTTCCTCCCGTATGGCCCAGACCCCGGCCAGACATCTTTGCAACCTTGACCCCGCAGGCTGCCACCACAGGAGCTACCACCAGAGTTGTCTTATCTCCCACGCCTCCGGTGGAGTGTTTATCCACCTTCACGCCCTGAATGGGAGATAAGTCCACCATATCGCCGGAATGAGCCACCGCATCGGTAAGAATGGCCGTTTCCACATCACTCATCCCTTTAAAATAAATGGCCATCAGCATGGCGGACATCTGGTAATCCGGAATATCTCCCTTTACATAGCCATTGATCATGAAGCGGATCTCTGTCTCTGTGAGAGCCTCTCCGTTCCGTTTTTTTGCAATGATATCGTACATCCTCATAATGCACTAAAACCTCCCTTCCCTATTTGGAATCCAAGTTCTTTTTTGTAAATCCCAAAGGCAGCAACTCCTTTAAGGCATACACAGAAGCTTCCTTTCCTGCCCCCAGAATGATCTTAAATTCCTCAGGATCACAAAATTCTGCCATTACCTGCCGGCAAACCCCGCAGGGAGCACATAATTCTCCCTTTTCTCCCCTTTTATTTCCTACAATGGCAATGGCATCAAAATCCGTGACACCCTCTGAGACCGCCTTGAAAAACGCCGTACGCTCCCCGCAGTTTGTGGGCGTAAAGGCTGCATTTTCAATGTTGCAGCCCCGGTAGACCTTTCCGTTCTTTGCAAGCAAGGCTGCTCCAACGCAAAAATCCGAATAAGGCACATAAGCCATCTTCTGAGCCTCATAAGCCTCTGCCACCAGCATGTTTTTAGTCATCTCATCCAACTTCAAAGACACACCTCCCATGATTCCTTCCGCAGTTGCGAAAAGGGATTGCTCTGCAATCCCTTTGCTGATTTCTCAAATCTTCTCGAATCGTTCCACATCAGTCACAAATATAGTAGCTCCGCCAAGTTCCACTGTCATGGGCATCATCATATATCCGGCTGAAACAGACGCAATATTTGGTGCCGGAACGTTGCATGTAATCTTCTGGCGTTTTCCGCAGGTATCTTTAATCAATGTGATGACTTCCTCTACCTGTCCATCATCAGTACCGATCATTAACGTAGAGTTTCCCTTCTTTAAAAAACCACCTGTTGTGGCAAGTTTTGTCACACTGAACTGGTGCTCATTCAGCACATCGGTCACCCTGTTACCATCATCGGAGCTGACGATGGCGTAAATAATCTTCATATCTACCACCTCGCTGTCTTATTTGGCAAAACTTCATTTATTAGCTGCCTCTATTATAAAGCATAATCAGGAAAAATAAAACAGAAAATTAGAAAATAATTATCAATTTTCTGTTAATAATTCCTATCCCTCATTTTATTAAGAAGCTTTTTGTAGATTCTGTCTCTCATCCACGGCTCATTTATGGCCATCAAACATTCATCTACAGCAAACCAGCCCACGGCACTGTTTTCATCCTCTTTTTTATGAAGGACCTCTCTGTCATCGGCTTCCAGGAGATAGGTCACATTTATGTGAAGGTGGGAGGAAACATAAGCCCCTTTCTTCTCATGTCCGTCCACCGTCAACACTTCCAGGGAAAAGATATCCTCTGTAACTGGCCTTACCGTTGTAATACCGGTTTCTTCCATGGCTTCCCGGACAGCTACCTTAAGCAGATCCATTTCCCCATCTGCGTGGCCTCCGGTCCATGCCCAGGAATCATAGATGTTATGATAGGCCATAAGAACCTTATCATGGGACTGATTTACCACCCAGGCCGATGCCGACATATGGGCACCTAAGCTTTCCCGGAAAAATATGGATTCCCCTGATGAGAGATATTGGAGCAGCATCTCCTTATCCCTTTCTTCCTGCTCGTTATACGGGTAAAAATCTTCCACTGTTTTCTTAAATTTCTCTTTGCAGTCCATGTCTTTAGTTCCTCCATCTTCCTGTGTTTTTAAGTCATACTCTATCATCTGGCGGATATATTTAAAATAGAATAAATTGAAATGAGGGTATCATATGGATTTATCAGCTCTTATTTTTTCTGACAAAGATCCCTGGCCTCCCATAGAGATCATTTCTCAAAATAAGCGGTATGCCGCAGCCATGCTTTCTAACATAGGCGACTGTAATTCCGAAATGTCCGCTATCAGCCTTTATATTTACAACAGCATGATTACCAGAAACTTCTTCTTCGATATAGCGGAATGTTTCCATAAGATCAGCATTGTTGAAATGCATCATTTAAATACCTTTGGGGAATTGTCCATGATGCTGGGCGCAGATCCCAGGCTGTGGAGCTTCCAGAACGGGCGCTTAAGGTATTGGACTCCCGCCTGCAACCGCTATCCCACCCGGATCGGGCCTCTTGTCTCCAATGCCCTTGCAAGCGAACTGGAAGCCATCCGGAAATACCAGGACCAGGCGGAGTGGATCGATGATTGCAGGATCAAGGCAATCTTAAACAGGATCATAGCCGATGAGCTTTGCCATGTACAAATTTTCCGTCACATCCTGGCTGAACTTAACAACGACCTTTCTGTCCCCCCTGCGTTCCAGGCATAGGCGGCATTTCACCTGATTACTTATAGTTAGCTGAAAAAACTGAATGCTTAATTTACCTGCTTTTCCTTTTCATACCCACGCCGCTTTACCATTTCAAACAAGAATAATCCGGTACAACCTGCCAGATAGCAGGCAATGTCTTTTAGATCAAAGGTTGAACCAATAATTATCCTTGCAATTTTATAATCGCTAAGGCCGAGGAGCTTCACTAAATGAAAATACTGCCCCACCTCCGTCAATACGGTAAAAACCAATATGTACCATGGGAGCAGCTTAACTTCTTTCCCCACAAACGACCTGATAAAGCAATAAATTAGTACCACAACCAAAATGTCGCCAACGTACGGCCTGATGAATTTATCATTTATGAAAACGGCTATTAATACTTCAATAATGAAAATAATGATAAAGGCACATAGATACTTAATGTTTAATCTGATTCTCACGTTAAACTCCTTTACTCAATCAAAATCAAGGCAGCATGGCTTAAAGCGTTACTGCCAGATAACCTCCGGCATTCACGGGCATTCTCATGCCGGAGGTTATTTTTATCTGCTTCATAAGAAGCGTATTTATCCCGGCTTAAGTTTATTGCCTGTTATACAGACTCACTCTAAAGCTTCATTTCTACAGACCTTTTAATTTTAATTTATTTACCAAATCGACATAGAACTCGCAGACGTCAAAGCCTTCGATATTCTTCCTTGTTAAGTCAATCATATCGCCGTGGGAAATACCTTGCCTGCTTTCAGAAGTCACTACGCCGAGGAAATTCCCCCATACCATTGATTTCGCAGAAACAAGCCCGTCGTTTTCTCCGCCCCCGAAAAATTTTATGATACCGTATCCCACATTAAGGGGAAACATAGCTCCAAAATAGGAACGAATACACGAGCCAACGCTTTGATATAAAACGCCGGGGGTATCCTTCATAATCCTGTTCAGCCGCTCACATTCCTTATCAGTTAAGTCTTTCAGGCCATTAAAAAAATCCGGATCGTAATCGCCGAGCCTGGTATAGATGGATTCGTACTTATTGCCGATGGCCGCAACCGCCTTTTTCGGAATCCTCTCCAATAACTTACGAACGTAATTACAGCCCAGGTGCGGCGTATTAATCGTCGTAAGCGACGCAATATATTTTTCCATTCCGAGACAGCTTACCGCATACCGGGAATCAAGTCCGCCCTTGGAATGTGCAATAATATTGAGCTTTTCGCAGCCGGTCTCCCGGACAATATTCAGGATACACTCTTTTAGTTCATTCGCGCATTGCTCGACCGATGCGGACGACTGGTGGCTTCCGTAATAGATTACAGCTCCGTTATCCATAAGCTCCTTGGGTATCCGGCCCCAATAATTGAAGTTTTTCCAATCCCTGAAAAATATCCCATGGACCATCAGGACAGGATATTTGGTTTTGCATAATTCCTCGCATTTCCTGTCTCTGTTTCGTTGGTGTTTCCCGACAGTGAATTTATACTCAGAAGCCGATACGCCAAGGAATTTCCTGAGTATGACAACATTCACAACGGGCATCCACCAAAAAAGCAGCAAGCTTATCCTCGGCATGATCCCCAACTGGCCGGAACAGGTGAATATTCGTATAATCCCGTTGAATAGCAGAATAAAAAGAAGGCTCCCGCATACAAATATGTTTATTATAAGGATATGTACTCCAATTTCCCTGCCTTTGGCTAAAACAAAGAGATACGCCAGCGCCTCAAATGCAAAGCAGGAAAAAGCCGCAAGCACCAGCTCATAGCCGCCGATTAGTACCCTAAGCCTGTATTGCAGCGATTTATCTCTCCGCGGAACAATATTGAAATAAACATAAAATACGGTAAGAGCTATACCTGCCGCTGTAGATGCCCCGGTGCCGGGAATTACATGCGCCACAAAAATGATGTTCAAAAAAAGCATAAGCAGAAAATAACATATAATCCGTTTTATGATAATTATGATTATCCCTCCCCCATATAAACTTCAGCTACGTTACATTATTTTACCATAGCGTATGCAATATCGTCAAATTAAGCAAGACTCATTTATGCTTAATCCTGTCATAGAATTTCATCTTCCAGGAATATTACGTTCAAATTTTCTATCAGGTTTCAATTCTTCATGGTCCTTGGATGGGCACTGGGATGGGTCATATAAACATATCAAAAAGAGCCGGACGAGTATTTACGTCCGGCTTCCTGGCAGGGCTTGACGGCGGCCTTTTAAGGCCCCAGGATCACTCCGTTCTGATCTCCAGTCCCTCCTGATATCCCTTTTCCATCTTATGCCTGGCTTTTCTGTTATCCACGGTATCGAAAATTATGGAAAAATCATAATCCTCCGGGTAAAGCTCCTCTGCTGCCACAAGAAGCTTTACCCTTTTCTGGTTGATCCAGATTTTCTTATCCGGCATCTGGACCTGGAGCACTCCCTTCTCATTGACAGGAGTGCACACAATTCCCTTTTTCTTATCCGGATAAACAAAAACACTGTCCCCAATGGTGAACTTTTGTTCCATGACATTTTTATTTGCCACCGTTTTTTTCAGCTTTTCAATTTTGGGACTGCCTGCCTTTTTGATCCCAGCCTTTTCTTTTAAGGAATCCGGCTCCTCTTCCTGTAAGCTTTCCCGGTCTCCGTAAGCATATTTTCTGGCCCTCTTGATCATGCTGTCCGGCATTCCCAGGCGTTTGGCAATATAAAGGGCGCAGCTCTCTCCGGCTTCCCCGATTTCCATGCGGTAGAGAGGCTTAAGGGTTTCCTTGTCAAAAGCCATCCTTGCGTTTGTAATGCCCTCCGCTTCTTTAGCGTAGGTTTTTACCTCCGGGTAATGGGTGGTTGCCAGAAAAAGGCAGCCGTTGTTTCTCAGCTCTTCCAGTATGGCAATTGCAATGCCCATACCTTCCGCAGGGTCAGTTCCTGATCCCAGTTCATCCAGGATTATCAGGCTTTCCGGACCGGCTGACTCCAGAATCTTCATTACATTGGTGATGTGGGCGGAAAAGGTGGATAAGTTTTCCGTAATGTTCTGCCCATCGCCAATGTCACAGAGCACCTGGCTGTTCATGCAGAGACCGGCTTCCCCGCAGGGTACATGAAGGCCGCATTGAGCCATAAGGGAGAAAAGCCCTACCGTCTTGATGGCTACGGTCTTTCCACCTGTATTTGGCCCTGTAATAACGATGCCCCGTCCATTCCTTCCCAGCTCAAACTCAAGAGGCACCACGGTTTCCGGGTTCATAAACGGATGGCGGCCGTTTGTGATCCTTATGATCCGTTCCGTATTGATCTCAGGCGGGGTGCCGTCCATTGATGCACTTAAGCTTCCCTTTGCAAACAGAAAATCCAGCTTTTCCAGAAGACGTTTATCCGCCTCCAGCACCTCTAAATTATCTTCCACTGATGCAGTGAGCACATACAAAATCCTTCTTGCTTCATTTTCCTCCTCAATCTTTAAAAGCTCCAAATCCCTGTTAAGCTCCATAATAGCCGCCGGTTCAATAAACAGGGTGGAACCGGTTGAGGACTGGTCAATGACACTGCCGGGAACTGATGTCCTATAATCTTTTTTCACCGGGAGGCAAAGTCTGCCGTTTCTTAACGTCACATAAGAATCGGAAAAGTACTTTTTATTTCCCCTTAAAATGGCTTCTGCTTTTGTCCGCAGCTTTTCTTCCAGTCTGGCCACATCCTGCCGGATGTTTTTTAGATATTTGCTGGCGCTGTCCTCTACTTTTCCGTTTCTGACGCTTTCATAAATCTCCCTTGCCAGATCCTCCAACGGGTTTAAGTCCTGCTCATAATAAGGCAGGCCAAGCTCCAGGTATTTGCACCGGTTTAAAAAATCCTTAAACCGCTTCACTGCAGTGAGCATTCCCCCAGCCCGCTCCAGTTCCTCTGCGGACAGGCAGCCTCCCTGCCTTGCCGTGTTCATGATCTCCTGCAAACCGTTCATGGTGACGGCAGGAGGCAGCCCCATCCGGTCAATGATGGTCCTGGCTTCCGTGGTATCCCGAAGGCTCTTTTTTACCTCGCCTTCCTTCATGGATGGGGTTAAATTGCGAATCCTCTCTTTGGCTGCTTCCGTGTGGGCAAATTCCTCAAGCTTTTCTAAAATAAGATTAAATTCCAAAATCTGAAATGTGTGATCCATGTAATTCTCCTCGTTCCTACTGTCCTTTCAACTGGTTTCCTAAGGTTCATGGAGCATGGCGGCAGGATAATGGCTCTACCAACTAAGAAAAACACGTTTTGCGAGTTTTTCTTAGTTGCCGGGACATTGGCCAAATGAATATGCAGGCATATTCGTTCGGCTCATTGCTTGCACAAAAAAAGCCTGCAAGACTACAAACCGACGTCTTACAGGCTTTCAACCTTGTTCTGTCTGCTTTGTATCCCATGGGCAAAACAGGTACACGAAATAGAGGAAAGACCTATGGCCTTCCTGATCCGATTCCTGCTTTTCATATGAAACTGCCTTATGCTCCATGTTTAAATACAATTAACAAACACACACATCCTATCATTTATACTTCCATTACTATACCACGGAAAGAAAATCCGGTCAATCCTTTTTCTTTTCCTTATTGACAAGGTGAAATGAATCCCATATAATGTACTTATTAAACAAGTACACTACATGACACTAAGGAGACCTTCTGTGGAGATTATAATCAGCAGTAATACAAATAAGCCCATTTATGAGCAGATCACTTCACAAATAAAAGCGCTGATTATGAGTGGAGAGCTGCAAACCGGTGATCCTATTCCATCCATGCGGGCATTGGCTAAATCCATTCATGTCAGCGTCATTACCGTACAAAAAGCCTATGAAGATTTACAACGGGACGGCTTCATTGAAACAACCGTTGGGCGCGGCAGTTTTGTATCGGCACAAAACAAAGATTTCTTTCAGGAAGAACAGCAGCGAAAAGCTGAGGAACATCTCCAGGAGGCCGCTGATATCGCCCGCACCAGCGGCATATCACTGGGCAAGCTGATAGAACTTCTGACCATGTTTTACCAAGAGGAGGAGTAAAATGGAGCCGATTTTGCAGGTTGAAAATCTGACGAAACAATATCCTGATTTTAAATTGGATCATGTATCATTTTCCATTCCCAAAGGCACTATTATGGGATTGATCGGTGAGAACGGCGCCGGGAAAAGCACCACAATCAATGGCATCCTTGACCTTATCCAAAAGGATGAAGGCGTGGTTAAGTTTTGGGGGCAGGAGCTTTCTTCCGATCCCAGAAATATCAAAGAAAACATAGGGGTCGTGTTTGACGGCATCAACTTCTACGAAACCCTTACTCCGGCCAAAATCGGCAGGATTTCGGCGGCTGCCTATAAGAAGTGGGATGAAACCGCCTACCATAAGTATTTGAAACAATTACAGCTTCCTCCCCGCAAAGAGGTCAAAACATTTTCCAGGGGAATGAAAATGAAGCTTGGTATTGCCGTTGCGCTTTCCCATAAACCTAAGCTTCTGATTCTGGATGAAGCCACCGGCGGGCTTGACCCTGTCATGCGTGACGATATGCTGGATCTATTTCTGGATTTTGTACAGGATGAGAACCATTCCATTCTGATGTCGTCCCATATTTCTGCGGATTTGGAGAAGGTGGCGGATTACATCACCTTTATTCACAAAGGGAACGTCCTGTTCTCGAAACAAAAGGATGAATTGCTCTACCATTACGGAATCATCCGGTGCACAACGGCTCAGTTTGACGCCATCAACAAATCAGAGATCCTTGCTTACCGGAAACGGGACTATCAATGGGATGTGCTGGTGGCAGATAAGGAAAAGGCACGCCGCAAGTATAAGGGGTCAGTGGTGGACAATGCCTCTATTGACGATATCCTTCTTCTTTATGTGAAAGGGGACCAGGTAAAATGAAAAGTTTGGTTTTAAAAGACTTATATAACATCGGGCATAATGCCAAGTCCATGGCCTTTATACTGCTGGTTTTAGCTGTCTCTTTCATTCCTTCTACCGGAGTGGAGGCCTATATTATCATGAGCGGCATTTTATGCGGCATGATGATCATTACTACCTTCAGCTTTGATGATCATTCCAAATGGATGAAATATGCTATGGTTACGCCGATTACCAAAAAGGATGTGGTGGCAAGCAAATTTGTGGTTCTTCTGATCTTCTCAGCCATTGGCGCTGTCACTGGTTTGGTAATTGGTTTTATAGGCAGTATCATTGTTCATAAGGTTGCCTTCAACAGCATAAGCAATGTTTCAAACCTGCTGTCTGCCGGTCTGGCCAGCCTGGTAATAGCAGAAATTATGGGAAGCATGTCAATTCCCCTTTTGTTTCAGTTCGGCGCGGAAAAAGCCCGTATCTTAATGTTTGTTTCCTGTTTGATTCCTTCCGGAATCAGCTTTGGCATCTATAAGCTTTTCACCTTGCTGGGTGTTTCATTTACAGATTACTCAATATTCATCCTCCTAGGGCTTTCTCCCCTGATAGCACTTGTCTGGAATCTGGTGATGTATAAGATCAGTTGCCGGATCTTTGGGAAGAAGGAGCTTTTGTATTAGCCGGCAGAGGCGCCAATGGCTGCCCATTTAACATGGCGTCTGCCAGATGATCCCCTTTATACACAAGTTTTAAGCAAAAGAAAGGGGCGTCCGAGAGTAATAAGTCAAAGAAAATACGGTCTCCTTCCCAAAGAGGCAGGCCGCCTATTTCTTCCTTCCGTATCCACTTAAGCTCTCCTTCTGGGCACTCAGTCAGGACTCCCTCATACCCGTCAGCAGTGTACAAAAACATGTATTCATCCGGATACTTGTCTGACACAAAGGTAATGATCCCCCTGAGCCGGTAAGAATACAGGGATAATCCTGTTTCTTCCTTTACCTCCCGCAAAAGACATTCCTCCGGACTCTCACCTTCCTCCAAATGGCCTCCGACTCCCAGCCACTTATCCTGGTTCATATCGTCCTTCTTTTTAACCCGGTGCAGCATCAAATAGCTCTCTTCCCGCTGAATATAACAAAGTGTTGTTAAATTTTCATGCCTCATTCTTTTCCCCTCCATGGTTAAGATTTATCTTCTAATGCTTTGTGCTGCAATTCCCCATATTCCTCTGTGAGATATTCCAGGAAATGCCTGCTGGCAACGGGGAGGATCTTTTTATCCTTAAAAACAACTCCAATGGTTCTTGCCAACGGCGGATCTGTCTCTCTTACGGAATTATTATAGTCCACACGGTTCAATATAAGCTCTGATAAGATTCCCACACCCAGTCCCTTTTCGATCATGGCCATGATCGTATAATCATCGTGGACAATGTACTGGATATTTGGCTTGATCCCATGCTCCCGAAAGCATTCCATGGGTTCATTCAAGCTTCCTTCCTCCAAAAGAATAAACGGTTCTGATGCCAGTTCCTTCAGCACGATCTTCTTATTCCTTGCCAGGGGATGGGAAAGGGGAAGGACGGCCAGCATGGGGTCTTTCTTTAAGGGAATGGCTTTAAGATCCGGATCCCCTACTGCCTGGGGATTGATGAGGCCAAAATCCACGCTTCCATCTTTAACCAGACGCTCAATGGCTGTATAATCTCCCTGATAGAGTTCAAAGCTGACCAAGGGATATTTCTCCTTAAACGCCTTAATTAATCCAGGCAGCCAGTGACAGGATACACTGGCAAAGGTACCGATCCGGATGGTGGCATTCTGGATTCCTTCCATCTCTTTTCGCTTCTCTGTAAGTTCCCTGTAAGCATGACATATATTTTTTATGTAGGGTAAAAGTTCTGCCCCATGGGGAGTCAGTACCACACCCTTTTGGGAACGTACAAAAAGTACCGTACCAAGCTCTTCTTCTAAGGACTGCACCATCTGGCTGATGGCGGACTGAGTATATCCAAGTTCCTGGGAAGCCCTGGTAAATCCTCCTGTTTCCACAATCTTCATAATTGCCCGGTACCGCTTCATGTTACCAGCTCCTCATCATTAGGTTTTCTAATGTTTTCATTATAAACATTTGTTTTACTGATGTAAAGGATCATGGTATATTTTTATAAGTATGATAAGGGCTGTCACGTCCTATGAGGAAGGAGCATTATGAATACCAACAGAGAACAGATAAAAGCCGGAATAAAGGATGGAATCCCCATATGCCTCGGTTATTTTGCCGTATCCTTTACCTTCGGGATCATGGCGATAAATTTTGGACTGTCCCCATGGCAGTCCATTGTGATGTCCCTTACCAACTTAACATCAGCAGGACAATTTGCCGGCCTGGGCATTATGACTGCAGGTGCTCCCTTTGCTGAAATGGCAGTCGCCCAACTGGTCATCAACCTGCGCTATTGTCTCATGTCCTGCTCCCTTTCCCAAAAGCTTGACAAAACCACCCCATTTTACCACCGTCTCCTGATCGGCTACGGAATAACGGATGAAATCTTCGGCGTTTCCGTGTGTAAGCCTGGTCCCTTAAACCCCTGGTACTGCTACGGCCTGTTTCTCCTGGCCATTCCGGGCTGGACACTGGGGACTGCATCCGGAGCTTTCTTTGGACGCCTTCTGCCGGAAAGAGCTTTAAGCGCTTTGGGAGTGGCCCTGTATGGGATGTTTCTGGCTATTATCATTCCGCCTGCAAAGACAAATAAGATTCTGGCCGGAGTGACCGCCGTTTCCATGGCCTTAAGCCTTTTATTTTTCCTGACCCCGGCGCTGCGCAGCATTTCCTCCGGACTTAAGCTGATTATTCTGACGGTTGTCATCGCAGGAGCTGCCGCTGCTTTGTTCCCGGTAACAGATCCTATGGAGGTTTCCCATGAATAACCGAATCTATCTCTACATATTGGTCATGGCCGCAGTTACCTATTTTATCCGCGTCCTTCCCTTAACCCTGATCCGCCGGGAAATAAAAATCCCGTTTATCCGGTCTTTCCTATACTACGTTCCCTATGTGACATTGTCGGTAATGACATTTCCAGCCATTCTTATTGCCACCAGAAGCATTTGGTCCGGCGTTGGAGCGCTTGCTGCAGCCGCCATTCTGGCTTATAAGGAAAAAAGCCTGTTTCAGGTTTCCCTAGCCGCCTGTATGGTGGTTTTTGTCATGGAATTATTCCTGTGATCAGTTACAGCGTTAATGGGGTGCTGCCTTTTCCCTATCTTCTTTTTACCGACATATTGAAAAGGGAAAGACAGTAAAACACCACAGCAGTACAAAGTAAAATCCCAATACTGAAAGCCGGGGTCACCTCATGCCCCCCAAGGTGAAAGGTCACGCCCATATACTCCTTAAATCCCTCCTGATACACGGCAGGGATCCCGTCAAATGAGTTCTCCATAGGTACCTCCATTAACACCTGGCGAAGCAAAGCGGCAGCATGGGATACGGGAAATACTTTTATAATCGTTTGCACCCATGGCGGCAAAGCTCCCATGGGAAGATAGATACCGGTCAGAAATCCAATCAGAGTTCCTATAATGGTGCTGGCCGCACTGAACTCGCTGTGGTTCTTAAAAAAAGACACCACAAAACAGATCAATGACGTATTTGTTAATGCCGTAAGAAGCACCAGAAAAAGGATCTTGAGTCCGGCAGTAAGGGTAAGCCACTGGCCGCCGCTGTATACAATATAAACTTCCGCAGCCACAGCCGTAACAAGAGACATGATTACGCCGATTAAAAACGAGCTTCCAATATATCCGCCTGTCTTACTGCTCTTTTTCATGGGAGAAGCATCAAAGTCCTTGTGGATCTTGCTGACTTTATCATCGATCATAATACCAAATGCGCCCATTGTGGTAGTTACCGAAGTCACCGCAAGAAGTCCTGACGCAAGCCAACTGTTCATCAGTTCCCGGGCATAGTTAAGATCCTTCATGGAATCGTCCATCCAGGCATCTCCTAAAAACACCGCATAAAGCGCAACAATGATAAAAATAGCCATCAGTGAAAATAACACTGTGTTTTTGTCGCGAAAATACAGCCTTAAATTTCGTTTTATGAAAACTCTCATTGCCGCAGCTCCTTTCCTGTAATGCCAATAAAGGCGTCATCCATGGTGCCCTGCAGCACCTGAAAACTGTTGATGTATTCCTGGCATTTTTCCACTATAGGGATAGCCGCCATGGTGTTTGGCAGCTTTACAATAAACTCACCTGCTGAAACCCTAAAATTAAGCTTTAATTCCTTCATAACCTGCCGCAGGGCTGTTTCATCGGCAACGGCCAATCTCAAATTATCTGTAGCATACCGTGTCTTTAATTCGGAAGGCGTCCCCCTGGCTGCAATTTCCCCATGGTCAATTACAATCACATAATCTGATTCGGCTGCCTCTTCCATGTAGTGAGTCGTGAGAAAAACCGTCATCCCTGCCTTTACCTGAAGTTCTTTGATGGTATTCCAAATGCTTTTCCGGGTTTGAGGATCAAGGCCGGTAGTCGGTTCGTCAAGAAACAGGATCTTAGGCGTGTGGAGGAGGGCGCGTGCAATATCTGCCCTTCGCCGCTGACCGCCGGAAAGCTTGCCGTAAGGCCTGTCTAAAATTTCATTCAATTCTGCAGCCGCCGCAGCTTCACATATGGCATTTTTGATCCTGACTTTATCCGATGTATATAAGCCTGCCCTGATGGTCAGATTTTCTCTTACAGTGAGTAAGCCGTCCAGTACGCCATCCTGAAATACTACGCCGATCATTTGTCGGATCCCCTGGCTGTCGCGCCGAAGGTCAAATCCATTGATGGTGACTTGTCCCTTATCAAAATCCAGCAGGGTACATAATATGTCAATGGTGGTGGATTTCCCTGCCCCATTGGGACCAAGGAAGGAAAACAGCTTACCCTGCTCCACATAAAAGCTAATGTCCTTTACGGCAGTTATTTTGCCATAATTTTTTCTTAAATTGGCTACTTCTATTATTTTGTTCATCATATGATCCCCCTTTTCATTTCTACTATATCAAGACCTGTTAAATTTTACAATATTTGAAATTTTTTATGTAAAGCACAGTTTCCAGAATATTGTTGAAATAGAAACAAATATCATGCTGTCCTCACAGATATTCTCTTACCTCAACCACCCACAGCAAACCAGGTATTATACATCATTTTGACCTTTGAGGAATTCCTTATAAAGTAAAAAGCACCCGGGGGATTTTCTTTCGGGCGCTTTTTACATCATTCTTATTAATTACTGCGAGTTTACCACTCATATTACACATATTGGGGCTATTCTTATGTCAGGATGATCCAGTAAAATCTAAATATCATTCTTGAAACAACCCATTGACTGTTTCCCTATTCTCTATGGAATTAAGTTTTTTAAATACATCCCGTTGAGAATCTGACAAATTGTACACCTTCACTGCGGAAAGCTGTGTTACACGGATCACAGAATCTCCTTCTGTTTTGGCTCCGTTTACAGCATTCAGTCTCCAATATATGGATTGAAGCTCAGCAGAATCCTCTTCGCCGGTTATTTCGATTCCATAAGGATAATCCTCGGTCTGCTCATGTTTTATGGCATAGATGGCAAGTGCTTCACAAAAATTATCCTCCTCTTCTATGAGGGTATAGTCATCTGCCATGTTCAGCAGATTGGCGATGTAATCAATGTGCTCATTCAAGCTATCATGTGCAGCCTGCATCGCTTCCACAACATCCTGATTGCCCTCATTTTCTTTCTGGACCGGAGTCTCTTTCGGAATCACTGTTGGTATCACTTCTGGAATCTCTTTCGGTTTCTCTCCCTCAATCACTTCCGGAATCCCTCCCTCAATCACCTCCGGAGTTTCTGCCTCCGTCTGAATCTCCCCGCTCTCATCAGTTTCTGCCCCAGGCAGATTTCCCCCTTCAGAGTCAGATTCATCCGGAAGAGATTGGGAAGGAGCGCTCTCTGATTCTTCGGTGGTCTCCTGGGATTCAGATTCGCTTTGTTCCGGCTGCTCCCCAGCCGATTCCTGCTCATCCCCATCCTTATTGCTTTCTTCAGGATATTCCTCAACTTCCGAATTTGGCTCTGTGCTGTCCTGGGGGGAAGATTCTTCAATCTGAGTCTCGTCAGCCTGGATTTCCTCCTGGGCAGATACCAGATGAATGGTTCGGCTGATCAAGCCGGTAATAAGAACCGCGCACAAGACAAATGTACCCCATTTTTTCATTTGACGTTCCTCCTTTCATAGCTCAGTGGGATCCGTAAACTGCATTTTCGTTCAATTCGTTTCTTAAAGACGATTTAACATCTGTTTCTTTTTCTTCCATTGCATATTGCGTCGGCACCTCCACATAATCCGGATTGCCAAGGAGTTTTGCAATTTCATGTTTAATCCGTTCAAATGCAAGAATCTTATACCGTTCAAGAGAAGATATTTCCTCCTGCAATACGGTTTTCTTCTGCTGCAGTACCGCCTGTTCATGGGCACATTCCTGTTTCGTCTGTTCCATTAAATCTGCTGCTGCCTTATGGGCAGTCAGCAGGGCTTCCGAAATCTGATTCTTCATTTGCATATACTCTGCCTGAACACTGCGCAGCTCTTCAAGCTCCCTGCACTGCTCATGGGCTGCCGCCGCAATCTCATCGAGCAAAAGATCCACTTCCCTGGCATCATAACACTTATTAAATCTTCTTGTCAGCTTAACCGTATCTATTGATTCTTTCGTCAACACCATTTTTTGTTACTTCCTTTCGTACCTGTTTTTATGCTCCATATTCCGGTCTTAAAACACCAATTACAATATACCGGGCATCGTCAAACTCATAGCTGCACGTGGAAAGTACAATAAACTTATCACGGTCCGTATATTCTGTGCCGCTTTCAAAGGTTGTTTTTGATGATGCGTATGAAAGCAATGCTTCCAGATTTCCTTCGTACATAAATGCCTGTTCACGCCATTGGTCTGCACCGATGACACAACCATATTTTAAATCTACCCGGTAGTTTCCCTGTTCTGTATAAAGA
Source organism: Lacrimispora brassicae (assembly GCF_054772055.1). Taxonomy (NCBI): domain Bacteria; kingdom Bacillati; phylum Bacillota; class Clostridia; order Lachnospirales; family Lachnospiraceae; genus Lacrimispora; species Lacrimispora brassicae. Next base: position 102,387 of record NZ_BRYH01000014.1, read on the forward strand.
TACAGGTAAGGGTGCTGTTCAAAATATTTCTGTTCCTTATATTTCACCAGAGAGCCAAACATCTTGCCCGATTTCATATGGTGCCCGTAAATGATACTCAGCCTGCCGCCAAAATCCGGCGGACAGTTGTAGTCAAGGAATAATGTCCCGTTGACATGATAGGTACCGTCCGGCAGATGGTGGAGATACCAGTTGTAATCATCCGAACGCATAACAGGATAGTCAATTTCTGTATCCGGACAGTAAAGCCATGCAGCAGAGTCGGTATTAACCTTTTGAAGCGTTTCAAAATCTATGGAGATCGCTGGAATATTCACCAGCGGCAGTGCTTCTGAATCAGAAGCACTGGCACCCACCGGCTGCCGGATCTGATTTTGGAGCTGCTCATAGTTTTGATCTCCCTCTGCATAAATCTGTAAGCTTTCCCTCATCTTGTACCAGGAAAACACCATAACACAAACTGAAACCATTAAAAGGAACCCTGCTGCGATTTTCATTGGTTTTTGCCGTTTTCTCATGAGTTACCCATCATTCTCTTTCATCTGTCAATGGTTTTTGCCGTTTCCTCTGTTTTGCGTCTGCCGGCAAAGATCAGATAGATAATACAACAGGCCGCCGCCATAAAACTGCCCCAAAACATTGTTGTATACAACCCGAATCTGCTAAAATCCCCGGTTTTGGGTATGCCGATTTGGGGTAGTCCGGCTTTGGGTATGCCTGTCTCGGATACGTCAGTATCAGGTACACCTGTCTGGGGCGCACCGGCTTTGGGTACACCGGCATCTGCGTCATTGACGCTTACGCCAGGTCCTTTGCCCCCACTGCTTCCGCCGCCTCCACCAGGTCCGCTGCCGCCTCCGCTGCTTCCACCACTGTACTTATTAATAAAAATACAGGATTCCACTTGCTTATTGGATCCGTTTGTCACTGTCCGCATAACTTCCAACTGACCGTTCACATCCTTCACAACATCCGTGATCGTGTAAACAGTGGTGTCATAGGTGTATCTCGATTGTCTGCTATCCACTTCAGAGATGGTATAGTAATACGTTCCTTCTCTGGTGTATTTCCATGTGCCAAAATCCTTCTTGCCTGAACCTGCAATGGTTATGGTTTTCACACCATTGACACTGCCTTCGGGCATGGGGTTTTCCCCACTCTTTGCTGTCAGCAAAAAGGTGAAGGTACTGGTTTTAGATGGATTTCCGGATACGGTTTTTTTCACCGGAGGATCAACCATGATTTCAGGCTTGCTTGCAAGGGGAGTATAAGTGTTCTTAAACTCAATACGGCCCACCTTGCTTCCATCACTTTTTTGGACAGTGACTTCCGTTACAAGATGATCAGCCGGCTGTCTCACATAAACAGTTAAAGAATAAACCTCATTGTCATAACTATATCCGGAGGCAGAGGAAAACGGATTTCCTTTGATTTCATAACGATAAATACCGGTATTGTTAAAGAAAATCGGATCAATATTTTTGCTGTCTGTTCCGTCGACTGTGAAGGAATAAATTCCGCTGATACTTCCCGCCGGCATTGGATTTCCCCCGTCCATTGAGGTCAACGTGTAAGAAAACACACTGTTCACACCCAAAGCAGAGCTATTCTTTGTAAAGACCTGGTCTATGCGTAATGTAACCGGCACTGAAGTGACCCCTGCATAAGCGGCCCTGGGAAGTGCCATAACCAAAATGAATAGGAAGAACAGACAAACCATGGTTGTTATTCTTTTATTCTGTGCTTTTTGCAAAAAAGGCATCTCCCATTACTCCTTTACGTGCTTTCTTTTTAATATATAATGAATGGCAGTTACAAACAGGATGATCAGAACTACTACCAGTGTGATCCGCAGCCACACAGGGGTGCTCTCCCAGATACCGGCCTGCCTGTCTACCAGCACCTGCCCGTTTGCTCCCTTTATAGTTTCCGTATTAAAGGTATCGCTGTAATACTCGTTGGTAATTCTTGCTGCAAGAATGTCCCTTCCATTGGTCGAATCGGAAGAACATGTGGTCAAAAGCAGGATATGGTCTTCTGCAGTCACTCCAATATCCCGGGTGTATAGGGCTTTATCCATGAGATTTTGCAGGTATGCCTGCTGGGCCTCTTTGCCCTGGATGCAGGGCGTAAATACGCCTCCGTCATATGCGTCCGTCTTAATAAAAGCAAAAAATTCCAATCCATGATCTTTGCCGCTGAAATATAGATTTCCATAAATGCGGCTGTCAAAAAAGTTCTTATCACTAAAGGAGCCAAGATCTCCGAACATGGCTTGTTTTTCCATGTGATGTCCGTACAAAATGCTGTTAAAGTCCTGGAAGTCCTTGTTGTTTAAATAATCTAAAAAGATTGCTCCTGATAGGGAGTAGGTCCCAAAGACGCTGGTATTCACATATTTCGCATTGTCGGCGCCCTGTGCTATGGGATAGTCTATATTGGTACCGTAAACAGTCAGCCAGCCAAACACCTCCGGGTTCATAGCCTGAAGCTCTGCAAAGGATACACTGTCTTCCTCTGCGCTGGGCTTGTAAACCGCGAACTGGGAGGCATCTGCTGCCTGATATACCTGGTCAGAGTCCCACATGGCATAAACAGAAAACGCTATCATCAGCAGAATAATCATCAATATCATGAAATCAACCACATTGCTTGCGATCTTTACTGCTATTCTGCCAATCTTTTTTCCTGCTATGTTCATATGGACCCCTTCCCGGTATTATTTCATATTAACCTTATTGATTAACCATTAATGTCTGGAACCGTAAACACGTTTTTTATGTGTTTTCGCAACAACGAAAGCAGTAAACGCACCTGCCGCTATGATCAGAATCATGATAAAGGGAAGGTTATTGATTACAACGCCCGTAGGAGTTATGGTTTCAAAAGTGTTGGTAAAATCAGCACCGTTCTTAGCCTCACCAATAAGCCATGATCCGGTACTAAGGTGTTCTCCCTTAAGAGCAGTTAAATCCGGAGTTATAACGGAGCCGTTGGCAGTAATCTGGGCTTTTGGAGTATAACCCACGGTACCTTGTAAATCTGCAACATATTTTGCTCCAACCTCTAAATCATTGAAGACCAGTGTCTGGTTATGTTTGAGGTTGATCACCTTCGTTGCACCTGTTGTTATTTCGATATACTTTTTGCCGTTACTATCGGTTTGAATGCTGCCTGTGTCACCAGAAGCTACGTTGGCATCCCCTGTTACCACACCGGTAGAGTCAATTACATATGCCTTGTAAGTCACTTCGTTCGTCAGAACAGCAGGCTTGGTTATTGAAACATCATAGCCGAAGTATTTTGTCTGGTCAGCAAAATCACCTGCTACAGCCTTACTGATGGCAAGAACCTGATTCCCGGGAATTGTTGGATCCACGCCGCCCGTATTCTTTGTATAGGCATTGTGGAAGACAAGCCCGCTGTAACTGCCACTTCCGGTTGGACCGCCGGGATTTGGATTAATCTTTTCGCCGGAACCAGCAGTGCCATCGTCATTAATCAGGATTTTTGTAACAATCGTTTCTACATAGAAACCTGAGTGGTCAGTTTTTTCCTTTACATAGTAACTGATTTCATACTTTGCCTGAGAATAGGTCACGTTTTCCTTTGTAGGATCTGCAATGGTATAAGTGTCCGCATTCTCCGTGATGTCGTATGTATATATTCCCGTACTTGTAAAGGTGGGCGCCACCGCCGCTTCTTTCGGTACGCTTTTGATTCCGGTCAGACTGTCCGTGCTGCCCGTATCAGTGTTTGAAAATGTAACAGTTACAGGTGAAATAGCCGGCATCTGGTTCAAAGCAGTAGTTGTTGTTTCGTCCATATAACTTTTCTTTGTAAATGTAAAAGTAAAGTTCGCCCCAGGAGTCGTTGTTCCTTCCGGCATGTTCAGCATTTTTGTAATAGATGCTCTGGCTGGTGTAGTTTCAGTTCCAGTGAGCGGACCGTCTGCAAATGCAGTTGCGGTAACTTCCAGGCACATAACCACGGCAAGTGCCGTCGTTAAGAGCATACGCGGGAATCTCTTTTTTTGTTTTTTAATCATCTCTTCACTCCTTATTTTATATTTGGAATATTTTTATATATAAACACAAAGGTTTTATATATCTCGTCGTCTGAGGATTGCTATCACTTTCCCCAGTGTGTCCTTGATATCCACAGCACCATATATACGGCTGTCTGTGGCGTTTACCCGGCTGTCGCCAAGGACAAACACCTGCCCTTCCTTAACAGTAAGCGGAAACTCCACGCCGCCTTCGTATCGCTGAGTCGGGGTATATATCCTTGTTTCCTGCTGCAGTGCACCGTTGATGAACAGCCCTTCCTCCGTGATATCCACCATATCACCCGCCGTAGCAATCACCCTGCGCACCTGTTTTTTTCCTTCAAATTCCAACCCAAGGACATCGTCGGCCACATAGTTCTTGTCCAGCCGGTAGAAAACCACCAGATCACCGTCTTTGACTGCAGGAGTCATAGAGGCTTCCCCATTGCGGTAAAGGCCGAACATGAAGGTGAAACCCAGCAGCAGGACAATCACCACCGCCGCAATCTTGGCCAGCAGAAACAAAATTTCCATTAACAGCGAAGGTTCGGATACCATTGCCGCTTCTGCAGGCGGTTCCCGGCTCCTTAAGATTCTTTTGGTTTTTGCATGTTTATAAACTTCTCCCATATTATAAGCTCCTTTTATATCTGCCAAGGACTTTACCAGTTCCCAGGCCAGCTACCAGCAGTATGGGCAATACCAGAAAAGCCAGGGACTTACTGCTTCCCGTTGATACACCTGTAGGTACAACGGCCGCTCTGGAATTTATGAAAGCAAAAGTTTTGACTGTACCAGTCAATGTATATACCTCTGTTTCTTCTTCGGTGTATATCTCATTGCCATACCGGTAAGATGTGGTATAACCTGCAGCAGGGACCTCAGCGATTTTCACCTTGCTGTTAATCGGGACACCTACAACGGTAATTTGCTGGCCGTGTTTCAGCGGGAAACTTGCCTCGCCGTTACTGTCCAGTGTCAGCATACCGCCTATCGGAGCTGCCGCTCCAGATCCTGAAATAATACTGCCTGTATATAAAAACTGTGTTCCCTCCGGAAGCTTACTTCCGGCTTCATTCATAAAGCTGATGATGAAATTAAATTCCTTTGTTTTGTCGGCATAGTCACCGGTTACCGTCTTGGAAACAGTAACGCTGCTGCCCTGCACCCACTTTCCATACAGCGTCATATTACTTATCACCGTATCTGAGGCAAAGTTCCAGGGATTTGTGCCGTTAGCATTCCTGTACCAGCCTACAAAGGAGTATCCGTCACGGATGGGGCCGGGCGACGGGGCTGCAATGGTGCTGCCTGGTGCTGCGATCTTTGGATTAACCCGGCTTCCGCCAAGGGAATCAAAATTTACTGTAAAAAAAACACCGGTAGCAGTCGTCTTATATCCAACGTCAAAGTTGTTGTATGCAAAGTCAAATGGCGTAGTAAAATGTGTCGTATGGATCTTTTGTTCATGCAAAAGCATATCAACTTCACTTTTATCATTGGCTTTTCCGGCTATGTTATTGTTAAATACCACTGCATTTGAGGTAACTGTAAGGTTAGCCAGGGGATTCATGTAAATGCCGCCGCCGTTAGGCGCCACATTACCGGCGATATTACCTGCTTCAATTATAACAGTCCCGGCATTTTCGCTGTAGATGCCGCCGCCGCCTTGCTTCGCCATATTGCCGGAAATTTCACCACTTTCAACCACAAGCTGGCTCTGGTATAAATAAATCCCACCGCCCCGGCCTGAATTGCTTTCAACTGATTCTGCAACATTGCTGGTGACTTTTCCGTCATCTTTGATTGTAACGGTGCTGCCAAATCTGCCGTGGATACCGCCGCCCTGACCGCCTCCAAAGTACCCGGCGGAAGCAAGTGCCGCATTGTCGGAGATTTCACCGCCGCTGACTGTAAGACTTGAGCCATTGCTAACAAATATACCTCCTCCATATCCGGCTGTATTGCTGAAGATATTAGAATTTGTAACTGTAGTGTCTCCTCTGCTGCTGGCTATGGCACCGCCATACGAACCCGCCTTATTACCGAAGATCCTGCATTCCTCGATTGTAATCCTGCTTTTCGATGGAACTCCGCTCTCGTCGTAAATACCACCACCTAACATATCCGCTTCATTGCCGGAAATTTCACTGCCAGTGATGATAAGCGTTGTATCATCTGACATACTATTCAACTGAATGCCCCCACCGAGAATCGCTATATTATTGGAGATTTTTGTATTATTAACCGTCAGCGTGCCTTTCGATATGGAGAAGCCACTGCCATGAGTTGCTTTATTTCCAGAGATTTCACTGTCCTCTACACTGATTTCAGATGCTGCTGCATAGAGCCCCCCGCCTAAACGATTATCGGTGAAGAGTGAAACTGAATTATTACAGATTCTACTGTTTTGGATGGAAACGATGCTTTTGTCCGCAAAAATTCCAGCTCCATTTTGTGTCACTGTATTTCCGGATATTTCAGTACTATGAACGGTAAGTTTACCTGAATCAACGTAAATACCGGCTCCATTTTGTGTCGCTGTATTTCCGGATATTTTTCCGCCATAAAGAGTGAGTGTGGCTCCTGTATTGAGCTGGAAGCCGCCGCCGTTCACTGCCTTACAATTCTGTATCACAGAATTGGTGAGGTTGAGCTTAAGAGTTTTTCCGGCCTTAACTTCAAAGCCGCCTCCGTTTTTTTTCCCGTCAAACACGATATCCTCAAAGGTAAGTTCAACTGTGCCCCCGTTAACGGTTGAATCTATGATGAAATGCCGCCTGGCAGCCGCTTGGCTAAAGGTAACCGGATTACCGGAACCGGAACGAAAAGTAAGGCTCTTATTAATGGTAATAGTTTCACTTGTTGAAAATACAATGTCTCCTGAGATTACGATGATATCATTCTCCAATGCCTGAGATATGCAGTTTTTCAACTGAGTATAATTACCCGCAGTCCATGACCTTCCAATCTTTTTAGCCGGTAAGCGAATGCCGGCGTTCACAGCCTCCACCGCTGTATCCGTGTCCTCAGAAATTACAATGGTTTCACTGAAAGCCATAATCGTTTCTTCGTCCATTTCAACAAGCTCAAATTTATTGTCGCCTGATATTCCAATCACTGGCAGCAGGTATTCTGTTTCCCCCATCATTTCAGAGGCTATTCCCACTACATAACTGCCAGGCTCTATGTTTTCAAAACTATAAGTACCATCGGTTCCGGTTTTGGCAGTCTCCACCGCAGCATGCGGATCATCAGCCATATAGAGGTTTACAGGATAATCTGCCACCCCTGATTCATCTTCATCCATCACGCCGTCCGCATTTTTATCCAGCCAAAGCCTGCCGCCGATGCTGCCGGATAATACTGCAGAAGGTTCCGTTACCGTTACAACTGCCACGGGAGGTGCCTGCCCATAGAGGTACGTGCCAATATCAGCAGTAAACGTATACGTTCCAGCCATATCTTCGTTATATAATCCACCGTCATCCCAGGTTACCGGAATGTCCGCTACGGTACCGTCTTCCAGCGTTGCCGTCAAGGTTTCAGGAAGTGGAATATCCTCTCTTTTCGTGCCGGACGAAACAGTTGCTACTGTCACAGGCACATCAAAAGATGTGATTACTTCTATTGCACCATCGCTTTGGGCAACCGAAATATCCTCTCTTTTTGTGGCGGACGAAACAGTTGCTTCTGTCACAGGCACATCAAAAGATGGAATTACTTCTTTTGCACTGTCGCCTTGGGCAACCCCTGTAATAGGTAATATTCCCATGACCAGGAAGATTACAAGCAGCAGAAAGATGCTGCCGTACAATTTACATTGTTTTGTCATACTACATCTTCTCATTATTTTTATTCTCATAGTCCTCCTCGAAATATGAAAAGTGCTTTACCATCAATCTGCTTTACATTTACAGCCCCATAGTTGCGTGAGTCAAAGGAATCGCCCCGGTGGTCTCCCATAACAAAGTACTGACTTGTACCAATTGTGAGCGGATAACTGATTTCCGTCTTACCGTAGGTCTTTTCATAGATGTACGGTTCATTCAGTTCTTTTCCATTAATAAGAAAAAGTTCATCATCGTCCCCACACTCCAGCATATCACCGGGAACAGCGCATATGCGCTTTACATAGTCCGTACTGTCATTCCTTCTTATCAGAACAATCTCGCCTCTCTCGTATGAGTCTGAAAGCTTCCAAAATATGATGACATCACCTTCCAAAAGAGCTGGCTCCATGGATGTCCCTGACACGACTGCAATCCCAAACATTAAGTTGAACACCACGGCTGCGGTTACAGCACTCAGCACACTTCTTAAAAGAGAGGGCCAAAACGATTGTTTAGGCTTTGGTACAGCGGCATGCTTTGGCTGATACACCTTATGGGTCTTCTGCCGGTATGCCGGAACCACTCTTCTTTTTCGCTTTGTGACATATGTATCTTCATGATTCGTTCTTTGATCTTCTGGCATTAAAATTTTCCTTTTCGCAACCGTAAGGGATCGGATAAAACTATCTGCCTGACTTTCAATCAGATTCGCTCATGGAACACTGAAGGTCCGTGTGTATATCTTTATTCCCATGCAGTCTGCCGGCCATTCCCGAAATATCAGACAGGCGTACACGGCGCAGATTATCGACCAATTCATTTTGTGCTGATTCTAATGCCGCACGGACAAGGCATGTTTCCATGGCCTCCCTGTTGCAGAAACCATCCTCTCCAAAACAAGAGTTGATCTGGATATCGCCTTCCATTACCTGAATGATGTCATAAAGAGTGGCTTCCCGTGCACTGTCAGCGATCTGATAGCCGCCAAAACGTCCATGGAGAACTTCCACCATACCAGCTTGTCTTAAGCAGCCAAGTACCTTATTTAAATATCCGTAGGAAATGTAAAGCTGCTCTGAAAGCTCATTGGCTGTAATTAAAGTGTCTTTGTTATAGAGGCAACACATAACCCGGATGCCATAGTCTGTTGTCATATGTAATTTCATGTATTCAACCTCATTAATGTATACTTGGCTATTGAAATATAAATTAAAATTCAAAACTATACTTCGTCTTCCAATTATAGGATGAACATAGACCAATTTGTGCCATTTTCCGCTTAATGAGCAGTAATTTCCGCCCGATTGCACTGGATCAAAATATTGGGAAATATTGGAAAAACACAAGACAGGATATTAATTGAGCGGAAATGCTGCTGTATTGGACGGAATTTAATCCAAATATTTGTTTTCTATTTATACTTATAAGCTGAAATATACATTTACCGCGCTTTTAAGCGCGGTAATAAAATTGTAAGAATTTATGAATAAATGGATGCGTCGCGTTTCATCCTAAGTCTTAGGGAAGGGTGTATAAAATGAAAACCATATTCTTGTGTGATGACAACAGTGAGGCAGTGGAAAGATATAGTGATTTAATTAAACGTATATCGAAAAAAAACCAGATTGAGATTTCCCTTTCCGCATTTTACAGCGGCAAATCCTTGCTGTTTCATATACCTGATATTCCGGATTTGCCGGACATTATTTATCTTGATATATTAATGGACAATCTTAATGGCGTAAATACGGCAAAAAAACTGAGAGAACTGGGGTGTAATTCAGAAATTATTTTTTTGACATCCTGCGAAGATTATGTGTTTGACTCCTTCGATGTCTCCCCCGTACATTACTTGATGAAAGCCGAAACATCTGAGGAAAAATTTGAACAGGTATTTTTGCGGGCCATCCATTTATCCGATGGCAAAGCCACTCAAAAATTTGTCTGTAAATCAGGTGCATCACGTAAGATTATCTCTATTAAAGAAATCTCTCATTTTGCTATCTGGAAAGGGATCGTAACTGTACATTACGGGAAAAGCGAAAAGTTTCAGTACTGGATCACCATGGAAGAACTGGAAGAGCAGTTGCACGGAAAGAATTTTGTCCGCACGCAGCGCTCTTATATCGTTAACCTCCAGTATATCGTGGAATTTCAACGCCGCACGATTGTTCTTAAAACTGGAGAAATCATACCCGTGGGAGTAACTTATGAAGAAAAGGTAAAAAGTGCCTTTATGGATTACATGACCCAGAACAATACAAGTTTCTAATGCGAAAGGAGAAGTCTAATGGCACATTCATTGCAATTTTTGGCAGAATGTCTGTTTACGGTTTACAGCGTGTCCTTCCTCCTCTATCACAAAAATACCTTTTCGGTCAGGCAGGGTTACTGGTTTTATTTTGGGATTGCCGCTTTCATAAACTGGAGCTTCGGGGCTGTATGGGGCTTGAACCTTTCATCCCATTATGGAGCTCTCGCCCTTTTAGGCATTACCATATTGGAATTAAAGCTCATGTATAAAATGAATCCGGTGCAGCTCCTTTTTGAAAGCAGTTATTTTGCTGCCCTTCTCTACTGGGGAAGAGGGATTGTGATCCCGGCTTTCGCTTTATGTTTGAACGAAAGCGTTAAATGGGTGAGACATGACAAATTCTATTATTCTATTGCATGGTTCATTTCCATCTGTATTATACTCGTTTATGATAGGTTCTTTCGGCATATTATCGCACCCCAGTCCCAAATGGAAAAGTTCTACCGCAGCAAAGAGCAGGTAAGGTTTGTTGCAATCTTTCAAACAACTCTCTTGGCCTATCTGCTATTTGTCAATTTAGGGCGATATTACGGTGTGGATCTGCCCTGGTATAAAATAACCTATATTGTATCCTGCGTAATATGCTTTGCTTCCCAAAGTCTTTTAGTAAAGCGTGGGATAAGAATGAGCGCTCTTTTGGAGTTTGAATTACATAATCAATTTCTTCAAAAGCAGCTACGCATACAATTACAGCATTATAAAGCCTATCAGAAATACACCGAGAGCTTCAGGGCCTTTAAGCACGACTATAAAAATATGATGGCTTCCGTGAAATCCCTGTTATCCGCCGGGGAATACCAGAATGCGGAAAGGATGCTGGATACGATTCACGATACCATGCAGAAACAGGTTCTGGTTCATAAGACATATTCAAACCATATCATACTGGACGCCATATTTCAGGACGTGGCTAATATGTGCGCGGAACAGAAAACACGTTTTTCAGCAATGGTGTATATCCCCAAGAAGCTCAATATATCGGATATGGGCGGTATTCGTATTTTTTCAAATCTGACAAATAATGCGATTGAAGCTTGTGCTAAGGTTCCATCTGAATCTGAGCGGTTTATTACAATTACAAGCGGCTTAAACACAGGCAATGATTGGCTGAAGGTTGAGATATCCAACTCTTTTAACGGGGAGTGTAACCTGCGCAACGGGATGCCTGAATCCACAAAAGCCAACAAAGACTTTCATGGAATTGGTTTAGCAATCGTTACGGGGATCATTGAGCACTTAGGCGGTGTGATGAGAATTGATGCCAACCAAGAGAAAAAAATCTTTACAGTGACTCTTTTATTTCCTCTCAGCAAGTAAAAAGGCAGATCAGTGTTAGATAACCGAAAAAGTCTCCCTGGCGATTTCATAAAGAAATCAGCAGGGAGACTTTTTATTATTTCAAAACTTTCTAATTTGCAGTCTTTGGGGATAAAGCCGTCATCCATTGTTCCGGCTGCATTTAACCGCATCAATGGCAAGGACCACCATAAGTGCCAAAAGGCTGTCCTGCCCATCGGCCACATCAATCAAATAGGTATCCGTAAAATGAAAAAGCTGTTTCTCGATTCTGGCCACAACACTGCCGGTCTGGGAAAGAATGGAGTAATCCCATTCCAGGAAGCTGCCCTCCACATGCCAGCCGTTGCAGTCAACGGAAAAAGAGGGTTTGAAAAAAGTGAACTCCTTGGTAATGGTTCCCACCGTTTCTCCGTTGATCTGAATGGCAAACCGGGGCAGGAAGGTAAGCACCTGCTCCCTTAAGGTAGCCAGGTGATTGCCGCTGTTGTCATAGATTTCCAGCTTATGGCCCCATGCAGGCCTGCCGCATACCGTGTATACGGTGGCGTCATTATCATCATAAATGTCGTAACTGTCAAACCAGGAAAAAAAACGCTGTTTAAACATAAGCCTCATGATATTTTTTATCTCCTTTCTTTTCCCTGTCCATCATCTGCCCGCACCACTCTCTCAGCATGCATTCCCCGCATTTTGCCTTCCTTGCAGTGCAGACCGACCTGCCGTGATAAATCAACTGGAAGTTGATCCGGTTCCAGTGGTCCTTTGGCAGTATCCTCTGCAATTCTATTTCCACCTCCGCCGGATTTTTCCCGGAGGCCCAGCCCAGCCGCCTGGAAATGCGGAATACGTGGGTATCCACCGTGACTCCCGGTATTCCGTAAGCATCTGCAAGGAATAAGGTGGCAGTTTTCCTTCCCACACCTGCCAGGGTCAGGACCTTGTCAATATCCATTGGAACCTGGCCTCCATGTTCCTCTGCAATCTGCCTGCAGCATTTCTTCAAATTCCTTGCCTTATTTTTATAAAGCCCAATAGAACGTATGGCTTCCTCGATTTCCTCCAAGGTTGCTTCCGCCATTTGCTCTGCCGTCTGAAAGCGTTGAAACAACTGGGGAAGAACCTCCTCCACCTGTTTGTCTGTGCTTTGAGCGCTGAGCATAATGGCTGCCAGAAGCTGCCATGGCTGCTGATGGTAAAATCCTTCCTTTGTCACACCGTAGGCCTGATCCAATTCCTCAAGTATATGGCCGATATTTTCCTTTTTCATCGGGTATTCCCAACCTTCCGTTACTGTATTTCATCTGCTTTCCTCTTTTGTCAGGCAGTCTATTCTTTTGTACTAATACGTTCCCCTTTGCCCCTCTTCACAATCTCCTCCGGCTCAAACAGCCGGATGGTCCCGTATTCCCCATCATATCCCGGACTGCAGGCTACCCTTCCTTCTCTCAGCCGCCTGATTCCCTCAGAAATCATATAGCCAAAGGCGTGATTAATATCCTCCAAAGGCAATTTCCTCAAGATGAGAAATTCAGGGCCCAAATCCCTTATCATGGCTTCATATTGGTTCTGGACCTTTTTACTGGCAACCGTATATCCTATGGTTGCAGCAATGACCTCAGACAGAGGGACCAGATTCTCAAAGGGCCTTCCTCCTGGAAGAACAAAGCCCGGACTGCGGTCAGCCAACTGTCCGATCCGGTGGGATACGCCGGTGGTCAGCTTACGGCCGCATACCGGACACTTGCCGGAATACTGTTTCGCTTCTGATGGAGAAAGGCAGAGATTGCATTTCCGGTGGCCGTCATAATGGTATTTTCCCTCTTCCGGAAAAAACTCCACGGTTCCCTCTAATCCCTCTCCCTTTTGAATGGCATTCCAAAGCCCGTCATAGGATAATTCTATATCCAGAAAATTGGCTTCCCTGCCCAATTTAGACGGAGAATGGGCATCAGAGTTGGAAACAAGCTGAAAACGGTCCAAAGCCGACAAACGCCATATCATAGGCGGATCGGAAGAAAGCCCCGTTTCCAAGGCATGCACATAGGGGGTTAAATCTTCAAAACACTCCTCAATGGAATCAAAACCGGAAAACGCCCCGAACAAAGAAAAATGGGGTGTCCAGATATGAGCCGGAATATAAATGGCTCTGGGGCATACTTCCAGCGTAATTTCCAGAAGGTCACGACAATCCAGCCCCAGAATGGGCCTGCCGTCTGAATGCAGGTTTCCAATGGCTTCCAGCCTTTTTGAAAGCAGCTCTGCCTCTCCCAGGCCGGGCAGGAGGATGACGCTGTGGACCTTCCTCACCTTTTCGTTTTTCTTGTAAATCGAGCTGATCTCCCCGGAAATCACAAACCGGGGAATCTCTCCTTCCGGTCCCTCCTCTTTATTTATACGGTATTCTTCCTTTAATATGTAAAGCCCTTCCTCTGCAGGAACAAGCTTTTCTTTTAACTCTTCACGCCACGCCGGGTGGGTAAAATCACCGGTTCCCAGGATGCTGATCCCTTTTTTCCTTGCCCACAAGTCCAAATACTCCAGAGAGCAGTCCTTACTGGTTGCCCTGGAATAATGGGAATGGATATGCAAGTCTGCTATATACATAAATTTCACCTGCTTTTGTCAATTTATGTTTTATTATAGCCTTCTTTGGGGCCGGTTGCAAGAAGCATGCTCTTCCTTTTACCGGCATATTTTTCATATATTCCCAAAGCCAGCTCTTCCATGTCCTTTCTCAATTCCTCCGGCTCCATCAATTCAATTTGATCTCCCATGCTCAAAAGCCAGCCAAATAAGTTCTCCCTGTCAGAGAATCCGGCTTCAAACAAAAGCGTTCCATCCTCCCGTTCCTTAAAACAACCGATCCCAAACTCTTCCACCAGACGCCACTTTACCTCCGGCTCGCAAACCGCAGTAACTTTAAAACTAATTGGATATGGATTTTCCGGAACGCATTCAAAGGGGGGAAGGGGCAGCTTTTCATAATGTTCACCGGTATCTGCAAGCTCCTGGATCCGGTTCAGCTTGAACATGCGGAAATCCTTCCGGTCCCTGCAATATCCACGCACATACCAGGAGGACCACTGGAATATCAGCAGATAAGGGTCAATGATCCTTTCCGTCTCACCCCTTGGAGCATAATAATAGAATTTTATGGAGCGGCCGGCTTCAATGGCTTCCTGGATCAGCTCTATCTTAGGAGACAGAGAGGATTTATGCCAGGAGGAAAGGTTGATCATGATGTGGCTTTCCGGGACCTGTACCGATGCCTGGTCCGCCGACAGCTTTTTCATCAACTGCTGGTACCGGCTGGTTCCCGCCACACTGTCCAGGCTTCTAAGTCCGGTGAGTATAGACTGCATTTCAGAGGAAGTCAGCACCGTCCGGTCGATCCGGTAAGCGGGCATGATAGATATCCCCCCATGTTGTCCCTGAAAAGTTGCAAGGGGAATTCCCGCCCTTAACAAGGCCTCCACATCCCGGTTTATGGTCCTTCTTGAAACTTCAAAGATGTCCGCAAGATAAGAAGCTGTTACCTTTTCCTCCTGAAGCAGGATGGATAAAATTCCAATAAGTCTGTCAATTTTCATAGGCGATCCTTTCTTTCATATCCCCATTATACCATGAAAGCAATGAGCCAGGCGCCGCAAAGCGGCATTTGGCGAATGCAGCGCCATAATAGACGCTTGCATTATTATACCACGACAGAAAGACTAAGGAAAAGACGTTCTTTCCTCCTGCCCCTCATTGACTCCTTTTTTCACTTATGCTAGGATATGACTAACAATCAAGAAAGAAAGGATCAGTCAAATGAACTTAATGAACCTGATGCAGTTAAAGGAATCCTGGACTGTTTTTAAAGATAACCATCCAAAATTCCCCCTGTTCCTGAAAGCAGCCTTAAAGGGCCCGCTGAAAGAAGGGAGTGTGATAGAAATCCGCGTTACATCACCGGAAGGAAAAACCATTGCCACCAATTTAAAGCTTAAGGCTTCTGACCTGGAACTGCTTGAACATTGGAAAGATTCCTTTGTATGATCCCTCAGTCCGGTGTATCTCTCCTTCCACATCACTTTTTTGCATCTGCAAATACCATCTCTATGATACAAAAAAGTCGGCGGGATGCCGGCTTTTTTGACGGCTGAGGCCTGTGCATGAAGCAGCGTCTTGCCGGAATTTACTCTTAAGTCCGGATCATCAGCCCTTTCGGCACATTTACTCCCAAAGACTGTAAATGAGACGGTTATTTGCTTCCTGTCAGGGGAAGATTCCAGTCCAGCCGGTAGGGACTGTTATCCCTGGTTTTAATATCTTCATAGATCTCCCGGCGGGCATCTCCGCTTTCATAAGACCAATATTCATATCCTCTTAAGTAGCTGTCCATCATTTCATCCCACGATGAAAATCTTTTCTGAATCGTCTGTCCGATTTCAAGTGACTTGTCCACTGCCTCCTGTTTCGTATAATATCCGGCAATATAATACCAGCCGCACAAGGATGCAGCACGGCAGTAATCCCATCCGTCAATGGCACCCTCTCCGTAGTTAATGTAGTCATCATAGGCCTTCTCAAGATAATACCCTTCATTTGCATCACCTGTAATATCACCAAAATATTCAGCCTGTTCATTCTCTTCCAATTCAGATGCGCCGTCCTCCTCCAGCCCCTGCATCAGCATGGCATAATCGGTCCGGTGCCCTGTATCAAGCAGCCAGTTCAGGATTTCGTCTGCGCTGGCTCTGTCCGTCACGCCCCACCACTCCTCTAATAATTTGAGTTCAAGCCGTTTATTGATTTCATTGGCTTTCTCCCCTCCAAAAAGCGTATAATCGCTGCCGTTGAGCTCTGTTAAAACAGCATAAGTACCGTTGATCCAGAGAATTTCAGGCTGTACCTTTTTCTGCGGCACACAACCGGCACTTCCACACAGGATGGCCCCCATGATACAAAAAAGAATAACATACTTTGTAAAATTTTGTTTTCTCATCTTTTGTTTCACCCTCCATAAAATTAATTCGTGTAAAAAATCGTTTCATAACTCCATTTTAGAAACAGCCTTCTTTGACGCAGAAGGAAATTTGAAGAAATTTTCTATTACATCAAAAAAGAGAGGCGATTAACCGCC
>NZ_BRYH01000015.1:0-46917 GCF_054772055.1 Lacrimispora brassicae
AGATTCCACCTCACGGTGGACACCCTTGGTCTTGGCTGTATCCTTCCCACTACTAGGGCGGACTAGGGACTTTCACCCATTAGAAACGTGCGCCGCAAGGCGCACAATAAAACAAGGCACAGAGTATTATCCCTGTCCCTTGTTTTCTACTATCGGCGAATAAAAAATCCACAAGTAATTCAATATTACTTTCGACATAATTTGACACAAACTTCACAATTCCTTGTTGTTGTAATTCTGATGACCACAGCACCTGGTGCCCCCTTGGTGGTAGCTCATATTTCTTAAATTACCCTCTCAAAATCCATTAAAAAGAGACTTTGATTGGCTGCCACCAAGTTAGTCCATAATGCAGATACACGTCAATATCATTGCCACAATTTTGCTAACAAGCAAAAATCGTGTGCAATAAAACTTTCAAATGTGTTGTGATTTAAAAGCTTTATTCTGAACAATTTTTTAATTGTTAGTATAAAGGCACTTCTACTATCATCGCTATACCAAACTTAATCGCTATACCATTCCTTTCTCCTACTATTATTTCTTTGATTGCACTCCCCCAAATGGTTTTTGTCATTTTTAATCCTACAATTTTATTGTCACCAATTCATTAACCCATGGTTTTATTACAGCTTGAAACAGGCAGAAACTTAAGCATATAACACTACCCACTTATTTATTGACACTTTTTATTTCTGTATATTGGCCGGGTACTAACAGAGGAAGAAAATAGTCTTTCAAAATGAACCGACGGATCGTCTCATAATTTGCATTTTCAAAGAGAAACCATTTTACCCGAAATGGCTTTTTCATGATTTTCTCCTCTCTGAGTCCTCATACATGAAAAACATATCATACAAAACAGTTTGTCTTATCTTCCATAATTAAACATATCAAAAATATGCTATTTGAGGTTTGGCCACACTTTTTTACTGTGCATGTGCATAATTGAGAAAGTCTCCAATTAAGTAGTGTCAAAAATCTGATTGATTGCTTTGATATTTTAATTTCCTCGTTTTTTAATTTTGCAAACACATCTGAATTTTATATGCAATTGTGTCTTTAATCACTTCATCTTCTAAAATACTATATTAACTTACTTACATTGTACATTATAAAATCAAATGCATTTTCTGCTGCTTTCACTTGTTCTGTATCTTTTTTATTAAATCCCCAATCACAAATAGCCTTAACTACAATCCAATCGACCCTTTTGTCCTGACATACAGAGACCAGACCAGCGGCTTCCATATCACCACCTATAAATTCAGGTTCTCTATTTCTCAAATCTTGTATCAATTCTTTAGAATTTACTAACTTTTCCCCCGATGCTATTACACCAAAACGTACATCTGCCTTCTCATAATTAATTGCCGTTGAATTAAATAATTGCAACAAATAACTCGAAGCCGATATTTTGTCTCCTCGGTCAATAATTACCTCATTTGTAACCTTAGCAGATTCATAGTTCCAAATTTGCTTAGACACTAATATATCACCAATGTTTTGCTTCTTATTATTAGCACCAAAAGCAATCCCACCCAATATAATTTTTTCTGGATTTAGCACTTCACAAACCACATGTATTGTATTATTCATTGCTCCACTTCCTACAGCCCCCATTTGAGATTGGACCACATAAAATGGTTTTTTACTCCCAATTAATTCACGATATACTAATCCAGGTTCCACTCTTTCTTGCAAAAAGCACTTAGGAAAATATGTAGTAATTGCCCTTTCAATTGCTTTCATTTCAGTTTTAGTTACCGCTACCAATACTAAAGATTTTTCTTTCATCGTTTCTAATTTCTCCTTAATCTCTTTATTACTTCTGCACAAGCTGTCTCTATACAAAACAAAATTCCGATATAAATCACCTTTCGTAAAAACTGGCGTACTAACATAGTTTGATTCTAATAAATCGAGTAATCTTTTTTCTCTTCCTACTTGAATCCCTTCAGTGCACTCGGTAACAGCCTTTATTATCGATGAAATAATTGAGTATAGTGCATGGAAATCTATAAAGTCATTTCTAATTTCTAACAATAATGTGTCAATGTTTGAAGACAAAAGGTTTACTCCACATTTCTGAAACATTTTTTTATATATCCTAAAATCCGTCATAAATGGCTGATTTGATAAATAATCAAATCTTTGAAGAGATTGTATTCCCGTAATAATCGTCCCTTGCTTTGCTTTTAAGTAACGTCCTATATAGTTCTCTGAAATTTTTTTTCTTATATAGGACATGGCCACTTTAGTCTGCTGATTATTTAATTCGGTAGACAGTCTTTCTGGGCAAAATAATGCATATGTAATTGCCTTTTCTTCCTCATCAACAGCTTGCTTTATAAATTTTCTAATTACTTTTCTGTCTGATTCTATAATTTCCTGCACGTTCACTTCGTCTGTTATAAAATTTTCTTTTAAAATCTTCGTTGTTGAACCATCAAGAATAATAATATTATCGCTCCATATATTTACGTCATCTCCAAAATACATTGGATATCGTTCTTTATCATGGCGATACAACTCCTGCCGGCTTAATAAAAACCGTTCTCGTGATGGATGAGATGAAGCTGGATAAATTAACCCCAATGCATCCATTTTATTTATAAGTTCTAACGCCTTCGGAAATCTTTCTCCACTTTCAAACATATTGGAGATAGGTAGATAAAATAACCCCTCTGTCATAAAAAGTGAGGCTTCAATTATTTCCACCAATAACCTGTCTGTTAATGCAGCATTTAATGTTTCCCTTAATTCCCGATCAAAAAAATGATAATATATATCAGAAGTCATCGTTATCATCCTTAGTATACATATCGAAAAGACTCAATTGACCATCTTCGATATTTTTATTTTGAATAAACGCCATCAAATCATTCTTTTTTATTTGTTTAGAATGCACTTCTGGTTCAAAAACAATACTATTTATATCATTGGGATCTATCTCATTTATTTCGCTTTCCCGTGTCCCCAATTTAAAATAACGTACTGGTTTTCCAGTTTGTTTCGCTAGTGCAATTTCAAATAGGACACCATCCGCAATAGGGCCAAATACCCATAACTCATCGCACTTTTGAATTAACTGATTGTTTCCTTGACGTATTAAATCACGTTCTACTCTATCATTTAAAAAATATCCAAATATCATAAAGGGGTTAATCGGTAACATTCCTTTATTTAAAACATATTGACAAATTACATCTTTACAATAAAAATAATTCTTAGATTGTGCTGTAAAAATTTGTTTCATACCATTTATATTACTCGCTTTAATCCCCAACTGAGAAATATTTTTATTAATATTCTTCATTAACTGATCTGTTAATTCATTAGCACAAAAAAGGCCTGATATCATTGCCGCAGTTAACCCTCTAAATCCACCATTAACATCACCTACAATATATATATTTTTGTTAACACTTAAATCGTCTGTTTCTACTTTTATATAATCACCCACATATTCAATCTCTGGTCCGTAAACATAGCTGTCACTTAAACTATATGCATCTTTCTTTTCAACAATTGTTCCTATCTGATCTCTTAAAAGTTGGTCGATTCTTTTACCGATAAGAATATTATTTTTTTCTTCTAAAAATTTTTTCAATTGCACTTTAAAAGGTTTATGAGGTTGTTCTAAATACTCTTTCATTTCAATTTCATATTCGGATGTTGATTCCACACTACGGATTAAAAGTCCAATATTTGATTTTTCTGTTTTAAACTGTGTTTGGGCACCATTAAAAGAAACGTAATTATCAAATTTCGTTTGCACAACTACTCCACTTTTGCATGAACAAAATGTACGAAATTCATATTTTTTTTCATTTTTAATGACTTTATAATCTGCTGTCTTTGCCTTATAGGGTTTAAAATGCACTGTAGGTGTCTCAAGCCTTATACCCAGTTCTATTTTTTCCATCCAACTATTTCCATCGGATACGACAGCTTCTTTTAAAATTTTATTTCCAAACCGTCCGGTAGCAAGTATTATTTTTCTTGCACAATAAGTTTCATTTGCACTTGTTTTTATTTCATAATATTTTCCTACTTTCTCTATTGTTTCTGCATCCTTATTAGATAATAAATTATCTAAATTTTTTTCATAAAAAAAATTCAATAGCCTAGTTCTCATGAAATTATTTAAAACAATAGAATTATATTTCTTAACATCACTGGCTCGATTAACTGGCAATGTCCAAGAGTCCTCCCACGAGGGAACGCTTATTCCTAAGCTCTCCAACTCTTTTTTAAATATGCTATATGCTTTTATTAACTTCATTTTGTTCAGCTTTGTCCATAAACTACTAGCAGAAGGCGCAAAGGATAATTTACCATCAGAAAATAACCCACACCCCCCTACTCCTGAAGAGATATCACAGGGATTTTGAGCATCCCTCTCTGGTAAATTTTTACCTTTTTCCAATATTACATAGTGCATTCCACAATCTTTCAGAATAGTGCCTGCAGCTAACCCTGCCGGACCCGCGCCAATTATAATTACATCATAGATATATATCATTTTATCTTCACTTCTTTCTATATATTCTTTTTATTTTTCATCAAAAAAGTAAATACTTATGATAGTAACTATACTATATTTTAGTACTTTTTTCCACTAATATATTTCTATTTCTTATTCTTATGCCTCAGAACAAACAATTCACCTTTCAAAATCTCACACTTCCTTATTTAAATTTTATAATATTCAAATCTTTCTTGCTATTTTCCTCTAAACTATTTTTATCCTTGACTTTGTTTCTATAATCAACCGTCTTAATATGCTTTATAAAAAATATGGTCCTTAACAGTCCAATTAATTCCACTAGATCTGTAACCAATACCAGTCTTCCTTCTACTTAATTTTCTCAATCGCCCCGGCACTGAAGTGGGTCTATTAGTAAAACCTTGTAAAACCCAGTGTCAGTCAAGAAGCCTTCAATAAACGGCAAAATTACGTTGACATTGAATAGTAAGCCTCATTCGCTTCACTTTGGAAAAACTTTAATTAATCATATATCTAAATTCATTTCTACATACTATTATAAACATAATATGCAACTGGCATATCTTAAAGTCTTGAATATTTTGATAGTGCAGCGATGTTGTGAAGTAAGCATTCAAACGATTGCTTATCCCAAAATCTAGGATGCATATATCAATGGACAACGCTATTCACTGACCACCATGAATATATGAGTTGAAGCAACATCACCACTTATACAATCCAAAGGTCTTACATCTCAGCCATCTTTTCATGTTCTGCTACTGCATAAAAGGTTTTTAGTTCATTTTTATCAAAACTATCCATTCTCTTAGTAAGGAATTGAATTTCATCAGCATTGACCAGTGTTCCTATCAATGCCTGCAATCCTACCATGTCATTATGCACCGCTTCAACAAGACACTGTTTTTCAGTTGTAATACCAAGTCTATCCATCTCTTCTTGTAAGTCTGGTTCAGAAGCAGGGAATGTAATGGTTGCAGTACAATTAAAAGGGGCACCAAGTTTCCTCAGCTTTATTTCTACCATTATCTTACCTCCACTCTGTTTTTTCGATGAATTTTCTGCTTTTCGGTTCTGAGACAGTTACCCTCAGATCTGTGGCAAATGAATCCAGGGGAAGGGTATGGGCAATCGCCACAACTTTTGAATGGGCCTTGAGTTCTCTTAACTGGAGATATCCCACCTGTTTTCAGTGGGACATCTGAAACATAGCAGATTTTTTCTCTCATATGCTTTTTGTATACAGAAATGTTATTCTACTACTTGCGATTCGCATCTTAATAGCTTATTTATGTCCTCAAATAAACCTATAGTATGTAAGCCTAAACCATCAAAATTGGAAGTTGTAAATATGCTCATCTAGGTGCATTGACTGGTGGAGAAATGTCAGCATCGTCTGATTCCTTTGGCTCCCAAGCTCATTAAGCATGTTCTAGTATATGTCGCATGTCTGCTGCATTCCTTCCAAAACGGGAAAGTTTATAAACTAATACATAGTCTATTTCCAATCCTTTTTTATGTCAGATAGCATTTTCTTAAATGCAGGACGTCCATCAATGGATTCACCTGACTTTCCTGCATCTTTGTTCTCTGCACTTTTTAACCTCCTTTCTGTTCACACTTTACTGGTGGAAAGTGTGTGTAAAATACTGTATAATATATAAAAAATCAACTGCTCCGCTAGATGGAAGCAATTGACTCTGTAGGAGGACAAGTATTATGGATAAATTAATTCCTGTTTTTATTGTAATAGGAATAATAATCTTAGGCTTTATAATGAAACTTATCGAGTTAAATGATATAAGAAAGAAGATTGAATTCACTAATAACTATCGAAATAAATTCATTAGTCTATTGAATGGTATTATTTCTGACAAAAATTTTAATCAACAGCTATACTATGAATTGACATCGGATGTAAACTCAATGCAATACGAGCTTGGTTCTGACGGAATATACGCTCATGTTACTGATAATCTGAAAGGCTTTAGTACAAGTAATTATCAATTGCTTGTAAACTTTTTGCCAGAGATTCGAAATATACTCAGCGAGCAAGATAATATTATTATTATGAACAGATATAATCAATCCGCAGGTGATTGTGATGATATGTTCATACGCCACCTGGGCACATTAAGTGAAATTGATAACTCCATAAGAAAGAATTTATTTAACCCTTTTTCTTGTTTTTCTGGTGGCATGAAATTCGTTGTTTCGTTACCTATCTTGCTTCTTAATTGGTTTGGATTCATCTCCGATGAAAGGACTCGGAAAGCAAAGCATAGTTGGCTTGTAAAACTTTTAAATTTTGTAGTTACTTTTGTGGGTTTAATAAGTGCTGTAATGTCAGTTGTTATGGGTTGGAGTGAATTTTGGAAGAAACTATATGATATTTTTTAATTGTTATTAAAGTTGTTATTTAAAGATGGGGAGTATGAATCATGAAAATATTTAGACATACGAGTGATTACTATCTAAAAAAAATACAAGAGGGACAATTAACCAATCAGCAGGTTGCGGAAGAATTAAAAACTACTGTTGATGTGGTGAATATTGCATTTAATGAATATTGTAAAGAACAAAACCCTTTTAAAAAGAAAAGTTTTGAATTTAAAAATGCTACTATTCAAGTTGCAATTTCAATAATTTCAACATTTTTAGTTTTGTTTACTTTATTTGAGATGCAAGCAGCTAGAAACGCAACTTATTTACCCGATATTTCTTTAGGCAATACAGAAGTTGCAATTGCTTG
Organism: Lacrimispora brassicae; assembly: GCF_054772055.1. Classification (NCBI taxonomy): domain Bacteria; kingdom Bacillati; phylum Bacillota; class Clostridia; order Lachnospirales; family Lachnospiraceae; genus Lacrimispora; species Lacrimispora brassicae. Next base: position 7,266 of record NZ_BRYH01000015.1, read on the forward strand.
GGATGAAAATGGATTGCCTATTAATATAAGTGACGAAACAAAGGATATTGTTTCAAAAATGATAAATGAAGAAAACACCCAATTAAATATTCTTCCTCAATTAAAAATTTATAATATCGGTGTTGGAACAGCAAAAGATATTACTTTCACATGGAACACTGAGCAAAATGTAAAACAATTTATGAATGTTTTAAATTCATATGATAATATAGATATATCTCTTGAAGGTAACATGGTTCATATAAAGACCCCTGCAATAGAACAAGGTAGTTGGTCACCTATCAAGAGTCAAGTTGATTTTATGCTAAATTCTACACAAGAGTTTAACACTTTAACCTTTCCACTTTGCTACCATGAATTAATTAAAGAAATGTACATTAGAACAAATGAAATTCCGCCGATTTACTTAACAATTTCATATTTCGATGTTCAAGGGAAAGCTTACAATAAGACCATGCAGATAAATGCAAAACTCTCATTTCTTACACAAAATCCTGACGGAAGTGGATTCTGTGTTTATAGCTTAATTTCAGCAAAGGAGAATTCATCTATGAATAATTTTAGTTTACTAAATATCAGCAGTGACGGTTTGATAGCTATAACTTCAATTTGTGCTGTAATTATCAGTATTGTGTCAATGGCTTTCACAGTCATATTCAGCATGTTTCAACTGAGACATAATAAAAACAGTGTAAAGCCTATATCCGCAATTAAGTTTAATGATTATGAAAATCAAATCGCTGTAAAAATCGAAAATGTTGGAACAGGACCTTTGACAATTAAAAAATTAGTGTTCAAAAGTGATTCAAGAGAGTCATCTACTTTAATATCTATGATACCAGAAATAAATCAATTATGGAGTACCTTTACTGAGTCTGTTGATGGGTGGACAATTCCAGTTGGAGGGAAATTAATACTATTAGAGCTTCAGCCAGAAAATGATGAAATAAAAACTTTAATCAGAGGAGAGCTTTCAAAAATAACAGTGCTTCTCGAATACTCCGATATTTATAATACTAAGTTTCAAGAGAAAAGGTCCCTTGACTTTTTTGGAAGGCATTCCGAATAATTTATGTTTTAAATATGCAGGGGCAGATTTCTTTTCTGCCCCTGCAAAAATGTTTGAAACCAACAGAATCCGAACAGCAGGATATCCTTGAGCTGCTTCACAGACGTCTCCGTAAATCAGCAGCTATTTTCTCTCACAGTATGATCAGAGCAGCTGGTTTGACCAGCTTGAAGGTGATGAAAGCCCTCTGGCGGAAGCAATCCTGGATCGAATTAAACACGATGCCTATAAAATCAATATCATTCCCACGGATCCTGCTAATTGCAAATCTATGAGGGAGGTATACGAACTGGACCAGTCTTTGAGTAAGTAAGCTCGTAAATAACTAAGCAATATATGATTTCCTGTTCCGGACTACTGATTCCCAGTCCTCCGGAACAGCGATTTCATCGCACCGTAATAAACACTTTCCCTTTCACGAATCCCTTTACTCCATTTTGTTTATTATAGCATACTTAAATTTTTCGATGTTTATTTGAGAAAGGGTATATATATTCGTAATTATACACTGCCAATGCAATAAAGGCGTGAACATAACTATTCACGCCTTAAATATCCATAATCTATTTTCGACTTAATTCGACACAAACTTCACAATTCGCCGTCGAAGGAAACATATCCACACAACAAACCTTCTCCACCTGATACCCTCTCTCCTGAAGAACCACCAGATCCCTCACCAAGCTGGTAGGCTTACAGGAAACATACACCAGCCTGTCCACACCAAAATCAATAATCTTCCCCAGCGCCTTTGGATGAATCCCATCTCTCGGCGGATCCAATATAATCAAATCAGGTTTATCCTTCAATTCATCAATAACCTTAAGAACATCCCCGTCAATAAATTCACAATTCTCAAGTCCATTCAGCCTTGTATTCTCCCTTGCAGCTTCCACGGCCTCTTTCACAATTTCCACGCCCACCACTTTTTTGGCCACTGGAGCGATCATCTGGGCAATGGTACCGGTTCCGCTGTACAAATCGAATACCACCTTATCCTTTGTGTCTCCCACATATCCTCTCACCGTTTCATACAGGACTTCCGCACCAAGGGAATTGGTCTGGAAAAAGGAAAACGGGGAAATTTTAAATTTCATTCCTAACAGCTCCTCATAAAAGAAATCCTGCCCATATAAAATATCAGTCCGGTCGCTTTTAACCACATCCGCCAGGCTGTCATTTAAAATATGAAGAATCCCTACGATCCTTCCATTTAAGGGCAGTTCCAGAAGTATTTCTGTAAAAGGTTTCAAATCCACGTCTTCCTGGGTCGTCGTAACCAATGCCACCAAAATCTCACCGGTCTTTACGGCCCGTCGCACCAGAAGATGACGCAGATAGCCCGTATGCTGCATCTTTTTATAAAAACCGGTTCCTAATTTTTCAAAATACTCCTTTGCCGCCTTTAAGATATGGCAGAAATCCGGATTGACGATCCTGCATTCCGTCGTAGTCACCACATCATAAAAGCTTCCCCTCTTATGCATTCCCAAGGCCAGAGGGCCGTCCTTATATTCATCACCAAAGGAGAACTCCATTTTATTCCGGTATTCAGCCTCTGCGGGGCTTGGCAATATCCCTTCAAATTCATAGTCCTTACAGACTCCGTCTAAGAGGGCCTTTACCTGCTGCTCCTTGATCTTAAGCTGCTCCTCATATGGGATGGTCTGATAAACACAGCCTCCGCAGCTTCCAAAATGGCGACATGGATCTTCTGCCGATTCCAGGCTTGAATGCTCCAGCACCTCAAGGATCCGTCCCTCACAGCGCCCTCCTCTTTTTTTATTTATCATAACCCGCACCTTCTGGCCGGGAAGCGCATGCTTTACTCCAATTTTCCCTTCCGGAAGCTCAATGATCCCTTTGTCCGGAAATTCAAATCTTCCAATTGTTCCTTCGTATATCTCACCCTTTTTCACTATGAGTACTCCTCTTCTATCCTTATTTCTGCAGCCCATGTGCAAGAACCAGAAAGCTTGAATTCCTGCAACCGGCAAATGCTGTAAGGGTCAAATCCCCCGCATTGCTCCTAAGTATCTAACTTCTTCCAATCGAGCAAAAAAGCGTGTCTCACTGTCTGAGGCACGCTCTCTCTTTTATAATGCCGATCCTACTCTTCAGAACCTTCGCCCGGTTTGTCGTCTTCAAAGAAATCATCGTCGAAATCATCATCAAAATCATCTTCGAAATCTTCCAAATAGTCCGGGGTGAAGAAACGGTATACGGTATATGCAATTCCTGCTACCGCTGCCACTGCACCAATAATAGCCAGTATCCAGAGGATACAGTTTTTCTTCTTCTCTTCCTGCTCCTTTTTATGAAGCAATTCATTCATTTTGCTTGAGTTCATAAAATCTTCCAGCCTGCTCATAGCTTCTTTACTCATTGCATCAAATTTGTTCATGTCTCCACGTCCTTTCTGAGAGCCCTGCTTTTTTCTGCCATCCCTTTAGGGCATAAAGGTATGCCTGTAAGGCATTTCTTTCATATCTTCCGGCTAAGTTTTAGTCTCTCTGCCTGTCGCAGTTATTATACCATTATATTGATTCTTTTACTATCATTTTTGCTTTTTTTTAATAAATTATGTATTTTTAAGTCAAACACGTACCGGCTTCAGTTTTGCAAAAGAAGCAAACATTTTTTTGACGCCAGCCTGATCAAACCGGACTGTGACTTCAAAATCCCTTCCTCCGTCCTTGATCTCCAATACCTGGCCCTCACCGAATTTCATATGGCTGACCCGGTCACCTTCTTTGTAATTTAAAGAAGACGCCTTTTCTACGGTAAATGCTTTGCCAAAGCCAGGTGTTGATACAGGTGCTGCCGTTTTAGACGCATATGAATTGTTCCCAGGCCCAAAGCTGCTGACACCTGCTGTTCTGCCTGTTGGCTTTGCTTTTCCCCATGGCAGGCCGCTGTCATCATAATCAGGGGTCCGGGAAGCAGACAGCCTTGATTCCAGCTTACTTGAATCCAAAAGTTCACCAGGAATCTCATCGATGAAACGGCTGACCTTGGAATACCTGGTTTCTCCATTGACCATACGCTGCCTTGCTGCCGTCATCATCAGGAAGTTCTGGGCTCTGGTGATTCCCACATAGCAAAGCCGCCGCTCTTCCTCCACATCCTCCTTGTCATCCGAAGAAATGGACATCATGCTTGGGAATAACCCGTCTTCCATTCCACTTAAATACACCCTTGGAAACTCAAGCCCCTTGGCGCTGTGCAGGGTCATAAGGGTCACCCTGTTTTCCGAATCATCCATTCGGTCCACATCAGCCACCAAGGCCACCTCTTCCAGAAATTCGTTCAGGTTGGGCTGTTCATGCTCCCCTTCAAAGCTTACCGCCTTATTGATCAGCTCTTCTATATTTTCCAGACGGGTCTGATACTCGATCTCTCCTTCTGCCTCCAGCTCCTTCTGGTAGCCGGTTTCATCTAAAATATCTTCGATCAGTTCATGGATGGAATACGTCTCTTCTTCAAGCCTTCTCCGGAAATCTTCGATCAGCTCTGTAAATTTAAGGATCTTCTCTGCCGCTTTTCCAAGTCCCGGTACAGCTTTTGCCCGGCCAAAAGCATCATAAACAGCAAATCCATGTTCGGAAGCAAAGGCCTGTACTCTACCCATACTGGTCGCTCCGATCCCACGCTTTGGCACATTGATGATTCTTAAAGCGGATAAGTCATCCCTTCCATTGGCAATGGTCTTTAAATAGGACAGAATATCCTTGATTTCCTTCCTCTGATAGAAATTCACGCCTCCAACCATGCGGTATGGAACATTGTGCTGAAGGCACTTTTCTTCAATCAGACGGGACTGGGCGTTAGTCCTGTAAAGCACAGCACAGTCCTGGTAATCAGAAGAGGGGTTTAAAATGTCCCGGACAATGGAATCCGCTTCTTCAGAAGCATTTTCAAACTGCTTAAACTGCACCAGGGGGCCCTCTTCATTGGCGGTCCACAGGGTTTTGTCCTTTCGTCCCCGGTTATGGCGGATCACTTCATTGGCTGCATTTAAAATGCTCTGGCTGGACCGGTAATTCTGCTCCAGTTTAATCACCTTTGCACCTGGATAAGCCTTTTCAAAGTTTAGGATATTTTCAACGTTGGCGCCGCGGAATTTATAAATGGACTGGTCGTCATCTCCCACCACACAGAGGTTCCTGTATTTTCCTGACAGCAGGCTTATAAGCTTAAACTGGGCCGTATTGGTATCCTGATACTCATCCACCATGATGTATTTAAAACGTTCCTGATAATAATCCAGGATTTCCGGATTATTCTGGAACAGTTGCACGGTTTTCATGATCAGATCATCAAAGTCCAGGGCATTGTTCTTCTTTAACTGGCTCTGATATTCCTTGTAAATCTGCGCCACTTTTTTCTGTCTGAAATCACCAACCCCATTCAGTTCAAATTCCTCAACAGTCACAAGCTCATTCTTTGCTGTTGAAATAAATCCCAGCATGGCCCGGTCCTTATAGACCTTGGGATCCATATCAAGGCCCTTTAATACATGGCGCATCAGAGTTTTCTGGTCATCGGAATCATATATGGTGAAATTCGTCGTATAACCAAGGTTCTCAATGTGCCGCCTGAGAATGCGGACACAGGATGAATGAAAGGTGGAAACCCAGATGCTGTCCGCACCAAAGCCCACCAGACGGTCTACACGTTCCCGCATCTCACCCGCCGCTTTATTGGTAAAAGTGATGGCCAGGATATTCCATGGATTGATGCTTTTCTCTTCGATTAAATAAGCAATGCGGTGTGTAAGGACCCTGGTTTTCCCTGACCCTGCTCCTGCCAGCACAAGAAGCGGTCCCTCCGTATGGAGTACCGCTTCCTTTTGCATTGGATTTAATGTATCGTAAATACTCATAGACTATACCGTATTTTCCTTTCCGCTTTATTGCCCGTTTTTCAGGGCATAAAGGTATACCTGTAAGGTATTTTCGCTTTATTACCTGTTTTTCCAGGACATAAAGGCATGCCTCCATGGCATTTCCTTACTCTTCGATCTCCAGATACTCTTTCAGCTTTCCCATATGTTCTTCCGCCAGACGCCGTCCAGCCTCGTAAAGAGCCTCCAGCTTCCGCTTATCCTTTTCCGTCCTCTGTACCGTAACGTGCTTATCCGGACGGATGACATAGATTTTCCCCTCTTCTTCTAACCTGTCGATCTCATCCTGCATCCGGTTATACCGGTCCGGGACCTCCTTTAAGGCCTTCATAAACTCAGGCAGAGGGGCAAAATAGCGCTCATACCCTCTTTTCGTCCATTTGTCAAGCTGAGACTTCCGAAACCCGTGCTCTCTGGTGAGGACCACAACGATCTTATCATATCCCAAATCAATGGCTCTCTGGTATGCAACGGGCATGGAACAGCCTCCATCCAGATATTTTTTCCCTTTTACAGGGATCATGCCGGATAAAATAGGAATACTGCTGGAAGCCTTTACCGCACTGACAAAATCATCACAGGAACTCTTTTCAAAATATTCCGGTTTTCCTGTCTTACACCGGGTGGCAACCACCTCAAAGGTCTGCCTGGATTTCCAAAAAGTATCATAATCAAAGGGAACCAGCGTATCGCCCAATTCCCCAAACAGGAAATCAAAATTAAAAATAGAGCGGTTTTTTACCATATTCCGAAAGCTTAAAAACCGTTTGTCATTGACATAATCCAAATCCACTTTAATGGTCCGGCCGATCTGTTTGCTCACATAGCTCATGCCGCACATGGAACCGGCCGACACCCCATTTACATAGGACATTTCGATCCCCTGCTCCATGAACACATCCAAAACTCCGGCCGTAAATACGCCCCTTAGGGACCCCCCTTCTAAAACCAATGCTCCTTCTGTCATCTTTTATCACCTCGCCTTCTATTCTATTGCATTTCTCCTGCCCGGTCAATCCTTTTTCCAAACTAGGAGAACTGGCTTTGGTATAGTTTATAGTAGGCGCCCTTCTGCTCCATCAGCTCTTTATGGCTTCCTGACTCCATGATATTTCCCTGATCAATGACAAAAATGCGGTCCGCCTTGCGGATCGTAGAAAGGCGGTGGGCAATGACAAAGGAAGTTCTGCCCTGTAAAAGAACATCGATCCCCTTCTGCACCAGAAGCTCGGTGTGGGTATCAATGCTGGAGGTAGCCTCATCAAGGATCAAAATCCCAGGCCTTGACACCATGGTCCTGGCAAAGGCCAGAAGCTGCCTCTGGCCGATGGAGAGTCCTGATCCCCTCTCACTGATCACCGTATCGTATCCGTTTTCCAGCTTCATAATAAATTCATGGGCATTGACTGCTTTGGCCGCTTCTGTGACCTCAGCCTCAGATGCCTCCAAACGTCCGTATTTGATGTTATCCCGTATGGTCCCTGAGAACAGGAAATTGTCCTGAGTCATGATCCCCATCTGGCTTCTTAAGCTTTTTAAGGTCACCTCTTTGATTTCATGGCCGTCAATGAGAACCTTTCCTGCGGTGGTTTCATAAAAACGGCTGATCAGGTTCACGATAGTAGTTTTCCCCGCGCCCGTAGGTCCTACCAGGGCGATGGTCTCTCCCGGATTAACGGAAAAATTCACATCATCCAGGATCAGACGGTCTGGCTCATCCCCGTAAGCAAAGGACACATGTTCAAAGACCACCTCTCCCTTAAGCTCAGGCAATGGCACAGCTCCTTCCTGATCCGTGATTTCCGCTTCCGTATCAATGATATCAAAAATACGTTCCGCAGCCGAAATGTTGGTGGTCAGCTTATTGTAAAAGTTGGCCAGGTTCCGGATAGGGCTCCAAAACATGGCGATGTAGGTGGAGAACGCAAGAAATGTACCGATTCCGATTTTCTCTACTCCAACGATCCTGATTCCGATGAAATACAGCAGGAAGCCACCCAGTCCCCAGGTGATGTCTACCAGGGGGCCGAAGCCGTCCGCCACAATGACCGCATCGAGAAAGGATTTATAATGCTGGTTTACCAGATCATGAAATACCTCTTTTGTCTCCGGCTCCGCAGCAAAGCTCTGTATGATCCTGATGCCGGATAAATCTTCATGAACATAAGCGTTTAAATTTGATGTCTTTTTCCGGTAAATCTGCCACCTTCTATGAACAGTCGTTTCGATCAAAAACATGCCCACCGCCAATATGGGAAGGGTCAGCAATGCCGCCATTGCCAGGCGATAGTTCTTTATCAGCATAATGACCGCCACACAGGTGACCGTAAGTAAGTCCGGTATCAACTGGGTCACGCTGTCTGACAGCACGTCTTTTAATGAATTCACATCTCCGATAATCCTTGCAAGCACCTTTCCCGTAGGCCGGCTGTCAAAAAATCCAAATCCCAGGGTCTGAATGTGCTCATAAAGCTCTTCCCTGATATTTAAAAGCACCCGGTTGGATACATCTGCCATAAGGCGCATTCGCATTTTAGTGCCGGCAAGAAACAGAAGAAACAGCACCGTTGCCCCGGAACCCAGCCATATAAGACCGGCCATATCCTTCTGAGCTACGCAGGTATTGATGGCATATTCCATCATAAGGGGCGCCGACATGCTGATGGCTATGGTTCCTGCCATGATAAATAGAACCATGACGATCTGCTTTTTAAAATCCAGTAAATACCGGTACAGACGAAGCAGGGTATCCTTCTTGAATACTTCCTTCTGATCTTCATCTATTCTGCTTGAATTGACTGCCATTTTATCTCCTCCTCTCCATATTGTACCTGATAGGTTTTATAATATTGCCCCCGCTTTTCCATAAGCTCCTCATGGGTCCCCCGTTCCACGATCCGTCCACCATCCAGAATCAGGATCTCATCGGCACGGCGCACCGCTGAAATGCGGTGAGCGATAATGATTTTCGAGCTGTCCTTCAGCTCTGTAAGCTGGGTCTCGATCTCCTTCTCCGTCTCCATGTCAAGAGCCGAGGTGGAGTCATCAAGGATCAAAAGAGGTGTTCTTTTCGCAATGGCTCTGGCAATGCTGATCCTCTGCTTCTGTCCCCCGGAAAGGCCGACTCCCCGCTCCCCGATTACCGTATCATACTGCTCTGTAAGCTTCTGGATAAAACCGTGAGCTCCTGCCGTAATGGACGCCTGCTGCACGCCTTCCCATTCTGTAGCATCTTTATTTCCTGTCTTAATGTTTTCCGTAATGCTGTCTGAAAAGAGGAATACATCCTGCATGACCACCGATACCTGCCCTCTGAGAAGGGATAAAGGCAGATCCTTTACATTGATCCCGTCTAAAAGGATCTCTCCCTTTGTTGCGTCATAGAAACGCTCGATCAAATTGACAATGGAGCTTTTTCCGGAACCGGTCACACCCATGATGCCCAGTGTCTTCCCCTTTGTTACGGTAAAATCAATGCCCCTTAAAATACTTTTCCCATCCAGCTCAAAGTCCACATGGCTGAAGGTCAGATCCCCCTGGATCATTTCCGGCTGCACCGGGTTTTCAGGATTGCAGATGACCGGCTGCTCTTCCATGATTTTTTTGATCTTCTTGTTGGAGGCCACAGCGGCTGCAATGTCGTTGCTGAGCCAGCCAACCATTTCCATGGGCCAGATTATGTTATTGGCATACTCGGAAAATGCTCCCAAATCTCCTAAGGTCATCTTATCGTTAATGACCAGAATACCTCCCACAACAATGACCGCCATTAAAAGCACCTTTGATAAAAAAGAGATGTTGGGCTGGTAGCGGACGATGAGTCTGGCCTGTTTCATATTCAGATCATAATACCGTTTGTTGTGCTTCCTGAATTTTTCAATTTCATAATCTTCTCTTGCAAAGGCCTTTACCGTCCGGACCCCTGCCAGGTTCTCCTGGGCCACCGTATTCAATTCAGCGGTCTGCTCGCTGATCTTATCATAAACCTCTCCCAGTCCGTTTTCCATTTTGACCGCATACCAGGCGATCAGAGGGAGGATCATCAGCGGAATCAAGGTAAGACTGGGGCTTAACCGGAACATACAGACGATCACGATGACCGTGTGAATAGAACATTCCAAAATCAGCATTCCTACAAATCCGAAGGCATTCCAGATGCGTTCTGCATCATCCTTGATCCTGGCCATCAGCTCCCCTGTGTTATGGTTGTCAAAATATCCCATGGACAAGGTCTGGATATGGTCAAATAAATCCTTCCTCAAACTGCATCCGATCCCTGATGCTGCATAGTCAAAAATATACTCCTTTGTGTATTGAAGCACCCCTCTTCCAAGTCCAATTCCCAAAAGCCCTAAAAGCAGCCTCATGAGAATCTCCATCTGTCCCCCAACAATGACATCATCAATAATATACTTTGTGATCTGGGGAGCCGCTGCATCCAAAAGGATGCTGACAACCATGGCCACAAGTGCCAAGACATACAGAAAACTGTACTTCTTTCCATACTTCCATAGATTTTTCATACTTTTCCTCCTTTACCTGTTGCAAGCATGAATGGGCAAACTGCCCGTTTATGTAAAAAAAAACCGAAAAAGACAGCATAGAGCGGCCTTTTTCGGTAAATATCAAAAAAATAACCGCAGTTCATCCAGACTGCGGTTAAAAACTCATAGAAGCAGCTCCTGATTAGAGCCGTCACTTATCCCATGACAATATTATCATGAGATTCTATCTTCCTGAGGCAGACTGAATTCATATAAAATAATTTCGCTATTCCATTTATTCCAGTGGTATAATAGTTACGTTTCATCGAATCTGCCTCCTTTCTTAGAATTATTGGTATTTAGTGTACAATTACTAGAATACTGCCAATTCTTTTTTTTGTCAAGCAATTAATCGTTTTTATTTTCCAGCCCTTTCCATGGCAGGTCTAAAAACAAACCTTTTGCCGTTTCGATCTCTTCCTCTTTACGAATTATTTTATTTAAAGCTTTATGCTCATGGCTTAAGCCTTTTCCAAAATATTTTCTCCCAGCAATTCTTTTTGTTTCTTTTTTGTCAGCCCGGTCAAAACCAGATAATAGGACTTTTCCAGCAGGTCCTTTACCAGATCATCCGGCACGTTCCCATCTGCTTTTATGGAATTCCAATGAACCTTGTTCATATAATAGCCTGGTAAGATATCCTCATATTGCTGCCTTAAAAACTCTCCTTCTGCCGGCTCCAGCTTTAATGTGATCAACTGCTCCCTGCCCTGATCATCCCTGCACACCGCAACAAACATCTTATCGCCAAGAAGATATCTTGTCCAATTCCATTCCTCCTTGAAATCACTGGATACCCCCTTCATTGATTTCAAATATTCATCAATCCAATGATACCTCATACATCTCCTCCCTTTTTTAATTACTTTTTATTTGGCCTTCTTTTTATCCTTAAAAGCCGCATCATGTCATCAAACAACGATTGATCCTTTATGATAAACATCACCCATTTTCCGTCATGATAGGTGGTTGATTCATCGTATGCCTTTTGGACCTCCGGGGTATAGTCTTCCCGTTCCTGTTCAAAGGCTTCCCGTTCTGCCTTTCCCAGAATCACCAGAAATCCAAAGCAGACTTCTCTGGCATACAAAGCGCAAAGGGTTTTCCCGCTTCTGCGGTATTTGTACTCATATTTCCACGCCTTGCCGCCGCTGTTCCACTGGCATTCCATGTCATACTTCTCTTCAATTCTTTTACAAAGGCTTTTCCATGATTCAGATAATGTTTCTCCCATCAGTGATGTCATTTCCTCTTGTGAGGGTATAATTTCCATCATAGTTTCCCTCCTTTTTTCCGGTATAATACCATCCCAAATATAACAATAGTTCACAATGTATAACTGTTAAAAACGCTTATACTATTCATTATCTAAGTTAATACCAAAACGATAGGGGCATACCGTGCGGCACGAAAAACACTTGATTTCAAATTTTCTGTCTACTATTACAAAAAATTTGGAGCATCCTTTTTTATCGAACGAAGCGAGGTCATCCAATGCTCCCGAAGGGCAGGTTTCAACGCATTTGTTACAGCTATCACAAATGGTATATTGAGCTTTTTGATCTGGAATCAGGTTGGCATTGGTAAGAACAGCACTAAGCCAAAGAAGATTGCCATACTCGGGATTTGTAAGCAAATAATTTTTGCCGATAACACCAAGCCCCGCGAGTTCTGCAGCGTGTTTCAGAGAAATGTATCCGAATTGCTCTTTTCTCCCATCACCATCCACCCATTTACCGCCCGAAGCGCTGATAGCTTTTGACTTATAACCATCGGCCTTAATTCGTTTTGCCACTTTTTTTGCCATGTCAGTCATTTTTGTAAGCATTGCATTACGGCTTGCTGTATATTGGGCTGTATTGTTTAAGACTTCCTGTGGAAATGCGGCACCCAAAACGATGACGGAATAGCATTCCGGGAGTACATCTGTGGGTTTAAACCCGTCCGGCGCTAAAACGAAATCTTTTGAAGCAGCTATGCCAACTACACTTGCTCCCATATTTCGTCCATATTCTTTTACTATCTCACTGTTTAGCTCAGTCGCCATTTTATTCCCACCCCCGTTTGCAAACATAAACTCTATCTATTTATTTAGCCAAATTAGTAGCTTTTTTCAACAGAATAGAACTGACTTTTAAGGCTATTGGGGTCTATGAAAGAATAAAACTTTTGAGCGATAGGATTCGTATCACCATCATCGTTCTCAGCATTTTGGGCGTCATCCAATGTTTCCCAAGTTACTAAGTCGACCCACGTATCGCCATCAACAAGTACCTTCCAAGAAATAAAGCCCTTTTTCTTAGATAAAACCTCATTATGCGTCTTTTCTGACGCAAGTAGGAAATCTGGTACAGATGCTCCTTCTATAAGTTTATAAGATATAAACCAAACTGCATTAGGCATAATAATATGTCCCCTTTCAATTTTATGATTTATTGTATCACACATAATACGACAACAGTATGTCACTGTTAAGGAACACCCCCAAAGAAAATCAAATCATCCCCCCCTGTTATTGACCAGGCGGTGGGTATGTCCTTTGAGACACCAGTGGCATAATCCGAACTGTACAGCTTCCTCCCCGCCATCAATCAGCATTTCCTTCCGGTCATTAGAAAACAGAGCGGATAACCTTATCCATCAATGCCGGCAGAATCTCTGGATATGTCAGGGAATCCGGCATCTCATCATACAGCCGTATCATTTCCATCTCATAGCCGGGAGGCATTTCTCCCAGTTCTTTGACCTGGCTGTAAAACAGCATGCCAAATGATTCCTTTGAATCCCCCTCTTTTTCGTCAAGATCCTGAACCGAATATGCACAGATCTGTTTCAGGGTATATTCTGCGGCTCCTGTCTCCTCATAAAGCTCCCGTCTGGCGGCAGCCACAATATCCTCACCCTTTTCCCGGTGCCCTCCCGGAAATTCCAAGGTATTTCGGTCCCTGTGCTTGCAAAATATCCATTGATTCCGGTACCGGGAAACAATGACTGCAAAATCCAGCAAATGATCCTCTACGGAATCATAAAAAGTAATTTTTATCATCATGCTCCTCCTATATGCTATCAACTTATCATGTATGAAAGGGAAAAACAATCTAATTTTTCCAAATAACTGCCAGTTTCATAAACAACAAAAAACAACAGACAATCATGATCTTGTAACAAAACCACCTTTGTCTGCCGTTTCCTTCGAGCATGTTCTATTTCTTACAAATTCCCGCTGCATCTCTTTAGCAAAATAACCATCAATGCACTTCTTTCATATTCCCAGGGGTGTATCCTGCCTTTCTTACGATCTCTTTCAGCTCCTCCTCCGGTACCTGCTTTTTCATATGGATCACTGCCAGTTTTTTCTTCAGATCCACAGAAGCATACAGCCCTTCCCGGTCATTGAACCCATTCTCCACCCTCATTTTACAATTACTGCAGGTCATACCCTCTACTTCCAAGGTACGGGTATAAGGATAATGGGAAATATCTTTATCAGTCACCTTAATATTCTTCACTTCACCGCCGCCGCTTCCACAACAGCCATATTTTGTCCTCTTTATGGTGCTTCTCAATCCAAAATAGCAGATAATGATCAAAATTACGCAAATAATTGCAGTAGACATCCCGTTTCCTCCTCTATTCTTTTCCTTCCGGTTTTTCGGCTTTCCATCTGTTTTCTGCAATCTGTTTTGCAGTTAGCTGCCTTCTGCCGGTTCAATCCTATTATAGTACAAACTCGTGAAAATGGGAGACGATTTCCTGATTATTTTTATCAACAGCTCCTGATTTCCCTCCAGGGAACATAAAAAGCGGCAGACCATAAGAGTTTTTCCACTCCGCCAATCTGCCGCTTTCACTTACGATCTTCTTTCAATAATAAATTCTGTTATAAGCTCTTTTTCTCCACTTACGGAATACTCCGGATAAACCGGTGCTCCCCAACTGTCATCTCCGCCTACGCCTCTCATAGCGCCTAAAATATTCACCACCGTATATCTTGGAAGCGGAAGTTCTTCCCTATGTGTGGCAGATTCCAGTTCCTCCGCCGTATAGGGAAGTACGGAAGCATCAAAAGCCTGGCCGGCTGCGCGGAAACCGATGGAATGGCCGGCTGCATCCGATACTTTGAGCCAGCGGACTCCGGTCCTGTTGCCGCACTCCTGAGGTACCAGATAACGGGAAAGGTTGTTTTCAGGCGTATCCTCAAAGATTCCCAGCTTCGCCCCTTCATTCCTGTCCCAGTAATTTTCCTCCGGGCCTCTTCCATACCAGACAAACTTTTTAGCTGCCTCCGGTGTGATGAGCCTCATGCCAAAAGCAGGAAGTTCCGGCAGCCCCTTTTGCCCCCGAAATACAGCCCTTACGTGAATGGCCCCGTTTCCATCCACTTCATAGGAGACCATTGTTTCGGCCCTGGGAACCGTGGAAAGACCATAGGTATAGGTTACCTTTATGCTTCCTTCCTTTTCTTCCACCATACAATTCTCACTGCTGTAATAAGGAAATCTGCCGGCCCCATACCACACGGAGCTGGTTACGGAAAATTTATTTCCCTTATCATTATCCGTCGTTGCCCTCCAGTACACAGGCATCACCGGCCTTTTGACCCATTCCTTTCCATCATAAACCAGGGAAACGATGCTGCCTTCCTGTCTGGAAAACAATACCTGGAATCCATCTCCCGTAACTCCGATGTTCACATCTCCATGAATCACCCTTAAAGGCTTTTCACACCATGATTCCTGCTGCCCTTCCACCGCTGTGACAGCTTCACCAAAGGCGATCTCAAAGCCGGAATCTGCCCATAAGGTATCATTTTTAAGAAGAGCCGAAACCTGGCGGACATATTCTCCCGGCTCTGTAAAATCCGGCATAGGAATGGCTTCGTATCCAGTTTCCAAAGGCTTTACCGATGTGTAAAAGCTCTTTTCATAAACTGGTTCCCCGTCCTTTAAAACCGAATACACAAACTCAAGATCAGAGGTATCGGTAAATAACCTTCTATTTTCTATGGACACGCCTTTTAAGTCAGGAATCAGGCGGATATCCTGATACAGGTATTTTACCTCCTGAGCCTTTGGAGAAACAGTCCTGTCTGCATAAACAATCCCGTTTCCGCAGAAGTTGTAATCCGTGGGCCTGTCGCCGAAGTCCCCTCCATAGGTCATATGCTCTATGCCGTATGCATCCTTCTTCATCAGAGACTGGTCAATATAATCCCAGATAAACCCGCCCTGGTACATGTCATACTTATCTTCCAGATCAGTATATTTTTTCATGCCTCCAAGGGAATTGCCCATGGCGTGCATATATTCACATAGGATAAACGGCTTCTCGGGATCCATCTCTAAATATTCCGCTACATCCAAAGGCTTGGCATACATCCGGCTTTCCATGTCGCTGGTCCGGTCAAATTCCCGGTTCCAGAATACGCCCTCATAATGGACCAGCCTGGAGGGGTCCCTCTCCTTAAAAAACTCCGACATTGCCAGAATGTCCTCTCCTGCATAGGACTCATTGCCGCAGGACCAGATCAGGACACTGGGATGATTTTTATCCCGTTCCACCATGGACCGTGCCCGATCCACCACGCAGTCCTTCCACTCCGGAAGGCTTCCGGGTACATTCCAGGAAGGTTCACAGGCTCCCATCTTCTGCCAGGAACCATGGCTTTCTAAATTTGCCTCATCAATGAGATAGATCCCATATTCGTCACAAAGCTCATACCATAAGCTCTGATCCGGATAATGGCAGGTTCTGACCGCATTGATATTGTGGCGCTTCATAAACCGGATGTCCCACATCATGTCCTCTTTTGTAATGGAACGGCCTCTTCTCACATTAAATTCATGACGGTTGATCCCCCGAAACACCACTCTCTTTCCATTTAAACACATCAAACGGTCTTTCAACTCAAAACAGCGGAAGCCCACCTTCTGAGGAATGATCTCCTTCACATTTCCCTGTTCATCAAATACAGTGATGGTTAGCTCATACCGGTAAGGGTCCTCCCCGCTCCATAAGCGGACATTAGGAATGCGGCAGGAGAATTCCACCTGTTTTCCTGATGGAATGGATTCCCAGGATGCTGCCGTCTCTCCTTCCCTGTCCTTTAATACGGCACAGACCTTTCCCCTGGTTTCCCCGGTAAGAGTCAGTTCCGCCCGGAACAGGCCATCCCGGTAATCCTCTGATACATCTCCGTGGATGAATAAGTCCTCCACATGGCATTTTGGAACCGCATATAAATACACATCCCGGAAAATCCCGGAAAACCGGAAGAAATCCTGATCTTCGATCCAGCTTGCGCTGCTTCTTTTATACACCTCCACCGCAAGGCGGTTGGAGCCTGAAAGAACAGCATGGGTGATCTCAAACTCAGAGGGTGTAAAGGAATCTTCCGAATACCCGATAAAGGTCCCGTTCAGCCAGACATAAAAGGCCGTTTCCACTCCCTGAAAGGACAGGAACAGCCGTTTTTCCTTTAGCGGCTCCTCCAGTTGAAATTCTCTGACATAGCTTCCCACCGGATTATTCTGGCTGTCAGTATAGGGTGGCCTGATGTCAGCCAGGCCATCCCATGGGTACATGGTATTGATATACTGGCAGCCGCCGTATCCCTGAAGCTCCATATGTCCCGGAACCTCTATGGTGCCAAAGCTGTCTAAGCTAAAATCTCTTTCGTAGAAATGCTCTTTCCGAGCCCCGGGATTTTCCCCATAGGAAAATTTCCAAGTGCCGTTTAAGGACTGGCGCAGTCCCATGACTCCCCTTAAAGCTTCCCCTTCTGTCTCATAATAGCAGTGATCGGAATGAGCAGCCAGCCGGTTCACCGTGAAGACCCGGGGATCCTCCAGCCATTCCAGTTTTGCGGTTTTCTGTTCCATTGAAAGAAACCTCCTTCTATAAATACTCTAGGTCCATTATAAGCGACTGTGATTCAAGAATCCATTGCATATTTTACGATTTTATGTATCTTTTATTCCTTTACTGCCCCAGAGGCAATTCCTGCCAGAATGTATTTCTGGAAAAAGATATAGATCAGGATGGTTGGGAGCATGATGATGATGATACCGGCCGCCAGCTTCTGCCAGGACCCCTGCTGGGCATTGGCATAATTCATCAAAAAGGTAGTCAGGGTCCGCAGCCTGTTCTTTGGCATATACAGGTATGGGATGTACATGTCATTGATAATGGTAATGGCCTTGATGATGATCACCGTAGCCGTGGCAGGCGCCAGCAAGGGGAAAATGATCCTTGTAAACAGGCCGAAATAGGAACAGCCATCCAAAAGAGCGCTTTCATCAAGAGATACCGGAAGGGTAGAGATAAACTGCCGGTAAATGTAAAGCTGCATCAGGTCCGACGCCACATAAATCACAATAGGCGCCCCAAGGGTGTTGTAAAGCCCCATGCTGTTTATAATCTTAAATCTGGCAATTTCCGTTACAAAGCTGGGGATCAGCATGCCCAGGAAGAAAAGGCTCATGATCACCTTCTTAAGCTTAAACTCAAAACGTTCCAGAATAAACGCGGTAATGGTGCCAAACAGCACATTAAACAGAATGCTGACTGCCAGTATGATGCCCGTATTCTTGAAGCCGATCAACAGATACTTGTCTCCCAGCACTTTTTTAAAGTTCAAAAAGGTGATTCTATCCATGGGCGGGAGAAGCAGGGGGGATATGTTTACCATATCCGCCTTTGTCTTAAACGCTGCAAACAGAGTCAAAGCAATAGGCGCCAGAACGATCAGGACCATGCCCATGCAGATGATCTGTTTGAAGCCTTGTTCCATTGTACGTGTTTTCATCTTATTTTTCTCCCCCTTTCAGAATGATTCCGTGAATGATCTTGTTCTGGACCAGATAAATGACAACGATCATGACCATAATAGCCACCGCCATGGTGGAAGCAAGGCCAAAGTTGCTGTATTTAAAGGCCGTATCAATGGTGTAAAGGGTAAAGGTGGAAGAAGCATACCCCGGCCCTCCGCTGGTCATGACATAAGGAATGTCAAATACCTGAAGGGCGCCTCGGATGTTGTCGAAAAGGACAAAATCCACCATAAGCATAATGGCTGGTATCTGAACGTACCGGAACATCTGCCATGCATTGGCCCCATCCACTCTGGCCGCTTCCTGTACATCCTGGGGAAGAGACTGGAGGGCTGCCATAAAGAGGATGACATGATATCCGGAGAACCTCCACAAAGAAACAAAGGTCAGGACAAAATTGACGATTTTAGGGTCTGACAGCCAGTTCCTGATCAGGCTTTCCATATGAAATACAGTCAATATCTCATCAAATGCTCCGTTAATAGGAGAAAAGAAATAGGAAAAAGCATAGGAAATGGCGACTCCGTTGATGATATATGGCATAAAAACCATGGTCTTATAAAATTTTGCCGCCCTGAGCCTGGAGGTCAAAAGAACAGCGAACATCAGCTCAATAGGGATGAATAGAAGATGTCCGAAAAAATATACCGCATTGTTTCGGAGGGACAGCCATAAGTCCTTATTGCGGAACATGACAGTGTAATTACCAAAACCAATGGCATCGTAGGTCTTGGAATATCCATCCCAGTTTGTAAAGCTCATGCGGATCAAGTCAAAGGCCGGTAACACCACAAAGCCAATGAGCAATGCTATCGGAACGACGAGGGAACATACAATAAACCTTTTTTTCTGTTTTTCCAGTGAATTCATAGAAGCCTCCTGATATAAGTCCTTGGAGGAAAAGGGGACAGGATTCCATCACCCTGCCCCCTTTTCCATTCTGTTTATTTAATTCCCAGCTTGGTTCTGGCCTGTGCCCATTTTGTATTGAGCCCATCCAGTTCCGCCTTAAGATCAAAACCGTTAGTAAACATCTGGGATCCCAGCTTCTTATAATCAAATGCGATCTCGTTCTGGATCGCCTGGAAGTCGTCTCCGCCGCCGTCATACATTACCAGTTCCTTATCCGGCTGCTGCTCATCCGACTGGGCCAGGATAGGATCTTTCTCTTTGGGGAAGTTCTTCATGGAGGAAGCACTGGTCACATAGTTGATGTATCCCGGATACCAGTCTTCGCTGTAGAACCATTCTACAAAAGCCTTTGCCAGCTCCGGATTCTTGCTGTGAGTGGTCACTCCCATAAAAGAATCACCCTGTACAATAACGCGGAAGGGATCGTCTTTTGAATCTCTTACCGGAAGATAAAAGGTACCCAGTTCTGAAACATCGTCCGTACCGTTTTGAATGTTCTGTAAGCCCCAGTCTCCAAGAGCAATGATGGCCGCCTTTTTCTGGGTAAACAAAGAGGTTACCTGGTCATTGCCCATGCCCAGAGGATCTTTGCCGAACACAGCCTTGGTGAATAAACTGTTTACCTTATTGTACGCTTTGTTGATGTCCGTTCCATCTGCAAAGGGAGCGTCTGACTTTGCCATGTCGTTCCAGTTCTGTCCATTGCCGCCCTGAAGTGCCGGCATAAATTCCATAAAGGGATAATCCGGCCATTCGTCCTTGGCTCCAAGAGCGATTGCCATGAAATCCGGGTCATTTTTCCCGTAATGATCCTGAAGGGTCTGAGCTGCCTTTTCAAAGTCCTCCCAAGTGGTGGGAACCTCTACACCGGCTTCCTTAAACATGTCCTTCCAGTAATAAACGTATTCATAGCCCGCTGTCAGGGGAACTCCCAGAACCTTGCCATCCATAGCATACCCGGAGGCAAGCTCGTTGTTTTTCGCTGCTTCCAGATCGGACAAATCCACCAGGTAATCCTTAAATCTGGATAAGGTAAATGGTTTGTTAAACATCACATCCGGAAGCTGGTTTGCCGAGGTTCTCATCTTCATGGCATTCCAGTATTCGGAATCATCCTTGATCTTTTCTACTTCAATTTCAGCATTGGGATATTTCTCCTGGAATTTCCCAATCATATCATTTTCATCAATGTAATCCATCAGGTTATTGTCCCAGATGGCAAATACCAGACTTCCTTCCAGGTCTTCCTTTGCCCCTGTTTTTCCTGCTTCTGTAGAAGCCTCATCCTGACCTTTGGCCGTGGTCTCCTCCTTTTGGGTTTCCACCGTTCCCTTTGATGGGGAACATCCGGCTACAGTTCCCATTGCCATTGCTGCACAAAGTCCCAAAACCAACACTCGTTTTCTCATTGCTGTAATACCTCCCTTGTTTTGATGATATTATATTATGAAAACAAAAAGATGCTTTCATAATCAAATGGACGGCAGTAAAAAGCACTGCCTTTTATCAGAAATCCGAAAAGTGAAAAGTGATTTCTGATAACTATATTATCATTTCAAAACAACCTTCTCCATGAGATATGGTTTGAAAACTTGATGTTTTGTCAGGTCTTCATTTCCGGTACCCTCCCGGGCTCACTCCGCACAGCTTTTTAAACACCCTGGTGAAATGTTCCACGCTGTTATAGCCAACATTCTGACTGATTTCATAAATTTTAAAATCCGTTGTTTCCATCAGCTCCCTTGCCTTTCGAATGCGGACCTCAGTCAGATAATTGCTGAAGGTCATTCCCTCTTCTTTTGTAAATCTGGTGCTGAAATATTTTTCATTAAGGCCAACAAAGCCTGCCACGCTTCCCAGTGTCAGTTCCGGATTGGCATAATTGTCCATAATGAACCTCTTTGCCCGGATCATCATATCCGCCTGCCTCCGGTCCGTCTGATGGGCATTATAGTCCATGATCCAGCGGAAAAAATTATTCAACCATAATTCCAGGCTTCTCATTTCATCCAAACGGCCGATCTTCACATAATAATTGACCTCTTCCACAAACAGGGCGGTAATATCATCATGGTTATCCGAAAGCTGCCAGGCCACGCTGCAGATGATACGGAGGCAGACCCCTTTGGCAGCCTTTAGTTCCAGTTTATAAAGGTCGGAAAAAAGCCGTTTCTTTTCCGACCATACGGCCAGTTCATCGCCTACCATCAGTCCCTTTAAAAGCCGTTCATACTCCTGTTCTGTCTGCCGGACCTCCTCAAAGGAAACCACATCCCTTTCCCATGGATCGCAGATTTTTGCTTTTCCTTTTAAGTACTTAAGTCTTAGCCGCTCCCCGGCCTCTTCAAACCGGTTTAAGAAATCCTTTGACCCATTTCCCGGACTGCTGATCCCTGCGGACACGGAAAGATTCATAAAATGCTTCCATACATTGCATAACTGTCTGCAGGCGGAAACCGAATTTTCCATGTACTGCCCCGGATCGGTTATACGGTACAACATAATATAACGGGAAGGCGCCACTGCTCCAAGAATGCACCGGGAGGCCACCCTGGGGATCTGGCCGGCCAGTTCTAACATGGGCTTTATCAGCTCTTCTTCAAAATCCTCTCCAAACCGGGCCGACACCTTATGGAAATCCTCTATTTCAAACTGTATCACCAGATATTCCTGCTGAAAAAAGGATTCCTCCAGGGACCGTTTTCCCACGGCCATGTCCGCAAGAAGAGAAGAATCCGGGATTGTTGAGACCGGGTCCTTCTCTCCTCCTGTTTCTCCTCCGTGATTTTGAAAGACCTCCTCATCCATGCGTTTCAACATGGATCCAAGGGTCTCCTCTGTTAATCCGGCCTTTAAAAGGTAATCACTGGCCCCCAGGCGGAAGGCATCCCGAACCAGCTTAAAATCGTCATAGCCGCTTAAAACCAGTACTGCAGGCATGGTTTTTAACCGGTTCAATTCCTCCAAAAGGCCGATGCCATCCATAACCGGCATTTTCATATCGGTGATCACCAGATCCACCGGATGATTCTTTATATATTCCAATGCCTGCTGACCATGAATGGCATCGGCGGCAATATGATACCCCATCTCCTCCCAATTGATCAGAGAACGCAGGGTGATCCGGACAATGGTATCATCGTCAACGATCAGGACATTTCTCATTGGTTTTCCGGCTCCTTTCTTCTTATAGGTATACGGATGAAGGTTTTTGTGAACTGTCCCTCCACGCTTTCCATTTCAAATATACAGCTTTGTCCGTAATTCAGGGCCAGCCTGGTTTTCACATTGGTGATCCCGATGCTCACATAATCCTTTTGCCCTTTCTTTTTCTCTTCTCCGCTCATGATCCGGCGTATTTCTTCCTCGGACATCCCTTTTCCGTTATCCCGGATCTCAATAGAAAGAAAACCGCCTTCCTCATGGGCCGTCAGCCAGAGCTTTCCCATTTCATCCATCAGACCGCTGAAGCCATGGACAATGGAATTTTCCACCACAGGCTGCAGAATAAGCCGGGGAACCAGGCAGGAAAGACAGGCTTCCTCTATGTCATAGTTTATCTCGAATCCGTCGGAATAACGGATTTTCATCAGATAGATATAGCTGTCTAAAATCTCCAGTTCTTCTTTAAAGGAATAAAATCCCCCATTGCTCCGGAAGGAACAGGACAATATCTTAATGAGCGCTTCCGCCATACGGGCAATGGACTCATATTTTGACATCTGGGCAATAAACCGGATAGAGTTTAAGGAGTTCACCAGAAAATGAGGGTTGATCTGAGACTGCAGCGCCCTGATTTCCGCCTCATGCTTTTTTTGCTGCTGCTCCTCATTTTCCTGCATCAAATGTTTCAGCCGTCTTGTCATGCGGTTAAAGGAATGGATCATTAAGCGCAGCTCCGGCTGCCCTCTTGGCTCCACCTGAACCAGAAGATCCCCCTCTTCCACCCGTTTCATGCCTTCAACCGTTTGGTGGATGGGGTCAATGATGCTTTTTAAAAAATAGCTGGAAAAACGGTAAAACAGCGCAAACAGAATGATCGTAACCGCCACAATGACAGCCGCTGTCTGGTTAAATTTTCTTGTTAAGGTCTCATATGCCACCACACTGATGATCTTAAGGCCTGTCACCGGCTCTTCGGTCACCACACCCATATATTGTCTGCCGTTTGCCCGGTACCGAAACTTTGGCTGATCCATGGAAATGTACCAGGGCAAAAGGTCCATGGTATCTTCTGCGTCAAAAATAACATTTCCTGACTTATCCGTGATCATGGTGGATCCCAGAACCTGTTCCTTATTATAATCCTTTATCATCCACCCGGTCTGGGAGGATGTAAACAGCGCCGTCATCTCTATGACCCCGTCCCGGTCCACATCAATTCCGGGAGACAGGCCTGCTGCAATGGTCAGGGTATAGGCATTTCTTCTGGAATTGGTCACACTGCGGTCATAAAAGCCCACCTTTACCACGTTAGGCTCTGCCAAAGCTTCCTGATACCAGGCGGAGGCTTTCAATTCTTCCCTGTCAAGGGTAATGTCATCCTTCATGTAGGTATGATCTCCGTCTTTCATATAAAATACGGCAGACAGGATGTCCTGCACCGGAACCATGGCATAATGAAAGGATTCGGTCAGGATCTTGGTATAACGGTATTTTTCAGCCACATCTTTTGTATTGGTTTTTGCTGCGTTTTTTATGACTTCATTGTCATTGACATATACGAAATGGGACAAACGGAGGGACACATCCTTTACCTCGCCTCCCAGGGCAGATGCAATGTTGTCCTGGGCACGCCGGATGTTGGAAACTGCAGAATCCACCATCATGGTGCGGATAATGAGGATGGACAGTAAGATAATAAAAAGAATGGGGATGACAATGAGGGCGAAAAAGCTGTTATAATAAGAAGCCTTTAAATTCTGCTTTTTATTCATCCACATCTTCTTTCGCCCTCCTCACTGCCATCGGTTCCTGAACCTATTATACAGCGAAAAAGTATTAAAATCAACGTATCATCTTAGAATACAAAACTCTCCACCTTTGTCTCCAGCCGCACGGTTTCCCCTTTTTTAATACCATAGGAAACCGCCGGTATGGAACCGTTGGGATAAAGCACATTGGTATTGGGATCAGCCTCGATCACCATGCCTGCTGCCTCCGGGCCTTCCCCTGATACAGTACAGCCCTGATTTTTATGAGATATGGAAGCAGTGCTTCCCTCTGCCTTCTGTTTATACCCTTCCGTAAATTTTTCCATGGAAAAGCCGCAGTCATAGGCAGTGCAGTCATACTGGCTGCGGATCTCATGGATCCTTAAATGTCCGTACTCTTTTGGAATGACCGTTGATGTGACGTTGATTCCGGGAAACGGATGCCATGTGCTGACCACCTTGTCAGGAAAGACCTCATAGGAATCACTGTATTTCCGGACAAACACGTAATCATCCCCGTCAATGACAAAAGCCAGGGAGGAATCCGGAGCATTTTCATGAAGCACGATCTGGCTTCTTGCAACGGAAAAGCCAAACCGGGTGGAATAAGCAAACTTGGAGTATTTCTCCGGTACATGGCCATGCCCGTATTTTTCACATACTCCTGCCGGATAGGCCACCACATCCTTACCATGACGGTGCATCACCATGTCCGCCTGCTTTATCATTTTTACCGGATCCAGCCTTGGCAGTTCTTCCGCTTTTGCAGTCCAGAAGGGATGGTCATCAGGAAGTCCCAGACATAAAAGAATCTTCATCCCCCAGTATGGGGACCCCGGGGCATTGTACCGCTCCGCCATGATCAGGTTCGGATATCCGTATCCAATGGTCAACACGCCGTCACGGTCAAAGATCTTCTGGTCCAGCCACCAGTTTAAGTGGCGTGATATCATTCCCTTTACAACTCCTGGGGATATATCCTCAAGCCCTGCAAATACATAAGCAGACCAGAACGCCGCTTCTCCAAAGCGGTAAGATAAGCTTCTTCCGTAAGGAAGGGCAGCCCCGTTTTCATCAAACCAGTATAGGAAATCCCCGGCAAACCGCTTTGCCCGCTCCTTAAACTTAAGACACCGTTCCGGTTCCTCCTCCTCCATTGCCACCGCATACAGCAGCCCATAGTAATGAAGGGCAAAGGAAATGTAATAATCCTTCTGGCTGGATGCCCCATCCCGGTACCAGCCATCCCCAATGTAATAGCTTTCGATTTTTTCAAGGCCAAAAGCCAACCGTTCCTCACTGTACCGGCAGCCCAGCTTTTTTAAGGCAACGTTTACCAGGATCATGAAAAACTGCCAGTTGCAGTCAGGTATGATGTATTCATTGATCCCGTAAAGCCATTTTGCCAGGTTTTCCTTTCCTTCTTCACTTAAAGGCTCCCACAATTTTTCCGGGGTAAAAATCAGGCCGCTTGCTATGGCTGCCATCTCCACAAACCGCTGGTCATAATCCTGAAACCCGCCCCAATATTCCCAGTGAGAGGGGTCCGTTCCGCTTGTAAGGCCTTTTTGGTAAATCTCCTCAAATCCCTTGCCTCCCCCCAGCCACAAGGGCACCAAGGCCCACAAGGGCCGGGAAAAGGCTTCCATCTCTATGCTCACCTTTGGATATGTTACCCCGCTGTCTCCAAGAGAAAGCCTGGCGCATCCTTCACTGTACAATGGCTTTAAAGGGTCTAACACCTGGAACATCCATTTCTGGAAATCCTGCTTTGTTTCAAGTTTCATCTATATTCGCCTCTTTTCGAATTATTTCGATTATTACCAATATGGATTCCAATCCTTAGACAGCCTGGTGAGAGCCTCCATGTAGAAATAATCTCCCCAGATGTTGCATTCGTCCACCCCTTCCGGGGTGCAGGTATTATAAGGGGATTTCTTGGAGTAGGTGCTGTGAAGCACCAGTCCGTTGGATTCCTTCAAATCCTTTACTGCGTAATGTTCCACAACAGATTCCATGATCTTTTTTGCTATGGAAGTGTAGAAGGCAGCATCGGATTCATTTAAATATTTCGCCATTTCAAGCATTCCGCAGGCAGCGATGGAGGCAGAGGAAGAATCTCTCGGTTCCTCAGAGCCTTCGCCAAATTCCAGATCCCAGTAAGGCACCAGGTCCGAGGGAAGGTGGTCTAAAAAGTATCCTGTCACATGCTTGAAATCTTCTAAGTATTCCGGCCGTCTGGTATACCGGCAGGCAAGGGCGCAGCCATAGATTCCCCATGCCTGACCTCTGGCCCAGGCAGAGCCATCCCGGTATCCCTGGCAGGTAGCACCATGATCCGGCTCCCCTGTTTCCATGTTCATAAAAAACGTATGCCAGGTGGAATAATCCTCCCTTATAACATTTGCAATGGCCGTATGAATGTGTTTTTCCGCTGTTTCCCGGTATTTCTGATCTCCGGTTTCCTCTGTTGCCCAGTATAATAAAGGAAGATTTAAAAGACAGTCAATGATAAAGCGGTAATTTTCCGCCTGGTTCATGGGCCCCCAGGCCTGGATAAATTCCCCCACCGGCTGGAAACGGCTGATCAACTGGTCTGCCGCCTTGACCGCCGCCTCCTTTGCCCTTTCATCTCCCACAAGCTTATAAGCGGCCACACAGGATGGGGAATATAAAAACCCCATATCATGATGATCCACTTCAACTTTCCGGCGGATCCGGTCTAAGAAGCTTTTTGACTGAATCTGTCCGGCTCTTTTCAGTTCCTCTGCCTTACTCCACTCATAAGCCAGCCATATCTGTCCGGTCCAGAAGCCGGTGGTCCAGTTCACATTAGGGGTTGGATTGTAAAATCCATCTTCGCTGTATGCCTTTTTAAAAGACTTCGTAAATTCCTTTAAGTTCCCCTTCACCTGCTCCACGGCAAAATCCATGGCCTTCCGGCACCTTGCCTCTGTAAGTTCTGGTTTTCCCTTAAGAAGAGCTTCCGTCTGTTTGTTCACCGTTTCTTACCTCCTCGTAATATTCCTTCATGACCAAAAAGGCCGGTTTCTCCCGCTTCCTGCCTGCCGCCTGGAATCACATAGGATTCTGCTTCCGGGCAGGGGGTATGATAGCTGTCCTTGTAAGCCTCGTTATGGATGTTATCCACAAAATTCTTTACGATTTCCATTTTCTTATCCTTTCACTCCGGTTGCTGCAATGCCTTCCACAAAATATTTCTGCAGGGACAGGAATACCATAAGAACCGGGATCAGGGAAAGCACTGACGCAGCCATGATCAGGCTATATTCAGAGCTGTACTGGCTGATAAACATCTTAAGTCCTAACTGCAGAGTCTTTTTCGCTTCTGTTTTCAGATAGATCAGGGGGCCTAAAAAATCGTTCCAGGTATTGACAAAGGTAAAGATGGTCAGGGTCGACAGAGCCGGCTTTGACAATGGAAGCATGATCTTTCCATAGATCTGGTATTCGCTCATGCCGTCGATTCTGGCCGCCTCACACAGTTCATCAGGGATCCCCTGATAGAACTGGCGCATCATGAATACCCCGAAGGCGGAGAAGGCCTGGAGGAAGATGATGGCAAGATGGGAATCATTCAGCCCGAAATTTCTCATCATCATGAACTGAGGGACCATATACACCTGCCACGGAACCGCAATGGTGGCTATGTAAGCCGCAAATAAGATATTTCTGTATTTGAATTTCAGCTTTGCAAAGGCATAGGCTGCAAAACTGCTGGTTAAAAGCTGTAAAAAGGTAACAATCAGTGTGATTTTCACTGTGTTCACTACAAAGGTCATAAGCGGTATCTTCGTCCAGATATCCAGGTAATTCTGCCATCGGGGATTTTCCGGTATCCACTGAATGGGGAAAATGAATACGTCCTTATCCAGCTTTAAGGAAGCCGACATCATCCATACAAAGGGAATCAGCATAACGGCTGTCAGAAGGAGTAAGACCACATAGAGGAGGCATCTGCTGATTTTATAATTTACGCTTTTTATTTTCATTTCTTGTCCTCCTTTTCTCAGTTGGCGTATTTCTTCTCGCCACGGAACTGAACCAGCGTAATGGCAAGCACCATTAAGAACAGTACCATGGCTACTGCACTTGCATAGCCTAAATTCCAGTTGCGGAACGCCTCTTCGTAAATGTGGTAAACAAGGACCATTGCCTGAGAGCTTACAATGCCGTTGGAACCGCCTGCCAGCATGTATACGATGTCATAAACCTTAAAGCAGTTAATGGTCAGAATAATGGTCACAAAGAAGGTTGTGGGCTGAAGCTGGGGCCAGGTGATGTAGCGGAACTTTTGCCAGGAATTGCAGCCGTCAAGGCCTGCTGCTTCATACAGCTCCCCATTGATCCCCTGCAGCCCGGCCAGATAGATGACCATGTAGTAGCCCACATTTTTCCACACGCTGAACAATACAATGGTAAACATCACCCAGTGGGGATCTGCGGACCATTTTGGAAGGCTTTTTGCATGAACCCCCAGGTGATAAAGAAGCATGTTCACCGGACCGCTTTTCTGGGGGCTGAAGAGCATATTCCAAACGGCGGCTACCGCTACCAGAGATGCCACATAAGGGAAAAAGCCCACGGTACGGAAGAAATTCTTTCCCTTTATTTTCTGGTTTAAGACCACGGCCAGGCCTAAGGCACAGGCAAGTGTCAGAGGAACCGTTGCAATACAGTATACAATGGTATTGGTAAAGGACGCCCGGAATCTGGCACTTCCAAGCATATCAAAAAAATTCTTAAGCCCTGCAAACTCCATGGGGCTGTTGCCATCCCACTTCATGAATGCCAGGACAAAGGCAAACAGAATGGGGCCCAGTGTAAAAACCGCAAATCCAATAAAATTGGGAACAATGAAGGAATAGGCAACCAGATCCCTCTTTTCCTGACGTGTAAAACGTTCCCCTGTCCGTACCTTTTTTATGTTTTCATCTATTGTCTCGATCTTCGCAATCAGTCCGTCGCGCTTCCGGGTCCCTTCAGTCTCTTTTAATAAAAGGCTTAAGGCTTCCCGTTTCTCATTCAGTGCCGCGATTTTTTCCTGTTTTTGCGCTTCTGTTATTATCTTAGCCATACTCTATATAAAGCCAGATGAAACGGCTTATCCTCCTTTTCTCATTTTTACATCCTGATGAAGCAAACGGATATTCCTGTATTTCTTCTTTAAATGAGGCGGGCTTTTTGCTGCCCGCCTCTGTAATCTGTCTTGTTTGGCTTGTTATTTCGCCAGAATGGCGCTTACCTTTTCATCCATCTGTGCAATGCCGTCATCGATTGACATGCTGCCTGTCATAATGGCGTCATGAGCTTCGTTTAAAACAGTCTCGATCTCGGAGCTCTTTGGATTTACAGGCATCTCTAAGTATAAGTTAGAAGGGTTAAGAGCTTCCACACTGGTTCCGTCATCCTTTGGAAATCCTTCTGCACTGGATACTAAATCAGCAACCGTATTGTTCATAACAGCCGGGATGGTACCGGTAGATGTAAGGATCTCAGCGCCGTCTTTTCCGCTTACAAAGTTTATGAACTCCCATGCAAGATCCTTATGAGGAGCATTGGCCGGAATTGCCAAAGAGGTAATGTTGGCAAGGGTGGAGCCTGGCTCTACCCCTTCTGCATGAGGATATTTTACGATTCCCCAATTGGTGCAGTCTGTGTACTCGCCGGTGCGGATCTTATCCATTAAGGTAGAGATAAACCATGTACCCATGTTCATCATTGCAATATTTCCCTGGGCAAATGCGCCGGAATAATGTAAGCCGCTGGTCTTTAAGGTAGCATAGTCCTGACACACCCCGTCTTCCTGCTCATTTAAAACCATTTCATAATATGGCTTTAAGAATTCATAGTTTCCGTCCAGAATAGTGTTCTTTCCGTCCAGAACGCCGAAAAGCTGTACGGCTGATCTCCATGTATGGTAATGGGAGCCGTAAACCTCCTGTCCTGGAGTGTCAACGGTCAGGCTTCTTGCCAAAGCGTCATACTGATCAAACGTCATATCA
The DNA here is from genome assembly GCF_054772055.1 of Lacrimispora brassicae. NCBI lineage: Bacteria > Bacillati > Bacillota > Clostridia > Lachnospirales > Lachnospiraceae > Lacrimispora > Lacrimispora brassicae. The sequence goes on from NZ_BRYH01000015.1 coordinate 37,489, forward strand.
TTGGCAGGATAAGAAACACCTGCTTTATCAAAGATATCCTTATTATAGAATAAGACCCAGAAGTCATTGCGGAAGGGAAGCTCATATAATTTTCCGTCAACCGTGATCTGGTCCGTAAGGCCCTTGTACTGTGCCAGGTCAACCCCTGCAGACTGGATGTAGCTGTCCAGCGGCTCTAACACGCCTTTGTTCACAAGAGTCATATAGCCGGGAACATCTTTTACGGTAACCACGTCAAAATCAGAGCCGCTTCCGGTAAGTTCTGTCGCCAGAACGGTCTGATAATCGGTGGATCCTAAATCAACCATTTCAATCGTTACATCCGGATGAGCTTTTTCAAAAGCATCAATAAGGGGCTGATAATAGGTTGTGGCGCCGATATCCCACACAGACCATTTTAATGTGGTCTGCCCTCCTGCTGCCCCCGAAGCTTTTGCTGTCTCCGCTGTTGTGCCTTCTGTTGCGGCTGCCGTGGTTTCCTTGGAACCGCCGCTGCATCCGGCCAGGCTGACTGCCGTCACGGCACATGCCAAAACAATGCTCAGTGTTCTTTTTTTCATTGTATTCCCTCCTGATTTGATTTTGTTTTCAGTAAACCCCACATTTTTCCATGTGATTTACATGGTTAAATTATAACGCCGGACCTGGTATTTAAAAATGGAATTTATCTTTCATAATATTCACTTTTTATTCACATTTTTTTTACACTTTGTTAAAACATGCACTTTTTAATGATAAACAGTAAAATTTCTCTTTTGTATACAAATTGACATGGTTGTATTTAAAAAGCAGTCTGTTTTTCATTGACATTTTACAGCAAATAGGCTACCTTTTAGATATAAAAACCATTTCCATAGTCTATCCATTATAAAGAAGGGACATGTTTTTATCATGTGGAAAAAGCTCATCCCCAAAACCATACGGGGCAAAATCATGATTCTTACGGCAGCCATTACGCTGCTCATCACTGTTCTCACCACAACTGTCTGTTTCTCGGTTTTCCAGTCCTTTTTAAGAAAAAACCAGATTCAGTCTGTGGAATTCAGCCTTTCAGTCGTAAGCAATAACATTGGGGCAGATATGAAGGATATTATCTATTTCAGCAAATGGTGCTGTTCCAACAGCGCCATACTGGATTACTTAGAAGCCTTTAAAGACCAGCCAAAACTTCCTACGGCTACCAGGGATTTTGATAACCTGCGTCCCATGGCCCTTTCCTCCCACAGCCGTTTAAAGGAAGAATATTATAAATATTTTAACACCCGGTCCAATGAATACATGTCCAGGGTCATCGTTTCTTCTTCCAATGAAAGGAATTTCCTTCAGGTGGCGGCTGCGGCCAATTCCACTTCCTCCTATGGGGCCAGGATCATCAGGAATAAAGATTTTTTTGAAAAGCTCTATCATGCCAATGACTTTCTCTGGATCGGCCTGGTAAAGGACCCCTTTTCCAATATAAACCGGGAACAGTTCATTCCCATTGTCCGTCCGATTTCCAATGAATTCAATTCCGAGATCATTGGCTGGACCTATGTGGAAATCTCTTCACGGCTTTTTACCGATTATCTGGCCTCCTATCCTCTTCCTGAGGACAGTATGCTTTTTATTACCATTGAAGAAAAAAACTATGGCTTTGATTCAAAAGGCTTAAAGGAAACGGAATTGCCCTACAGCCATCCGGTGAAACTCTCCGGAAAGGAATCCCAGTCAAAAGGAACAAAGGCCTTCTCCGTTTCCATGAACGATGGAAAAAAACGGATCCTGGTGGAGCATCCCATTGAGGGTATGGACGGCTGGAGCCTGTCTCAGGTGCTTTCCCAGCAGCAGTTTGAGCAGCAGAAAAACTTATACACCCTTTTCATTGCAGGAATCTGCCTTACCATTGTCTCCCTGGGCGTGCTTCTGGCCTTCCTGTTAAATAAGATCATCATGGAACCCATTCAAAGACTCAGCGGAAAGATCCATAATATCTCCACCGGAGACTTTTCCAGGGATACTGCCATTGAGTGGAATCACGAGCTTGGACAGGTGGGACGGGGAATCAATGACATGTCGGAAAATATCATCACCCTCATGGAAAAGCGGGTAGCTGACGAAAAGCAGAAAAAGGACTTGGAATACCAGATCCTTCAAAGCCAGATTAACCCTCACTTCCTATATAATACCCTAAATTCCATTAAATGGATGGCAACCATTCAAAATGCAGACGGAATCGCAGATATGACCACTGCCCTTGCAAGGCTTTTAAAAAATGTCTCAAAAGGGAACGCCTCCATGATCCCCTTAAGGGAAGAGCTGGACCTGGTAAAGGATTATTTTCTGATCCAGAAATACCGTTATGGCGGCAGCGTCACCATTGAATATTTCATTGAATCTCAGGACTTATACGATTGTGAGATCCACCGCTTTACCCTCCAGCCCATTATTGAAAACGCCCTGTTCCACGGAATAGAGCCTGCGAAAACAGCAGGCAGGATCACGGTTTCTGTCAGGAGTGAAAATCCAGGTTCAAAAAAGGCCCTGAGGATCGACATAACAGATAACGGCATCGGAATGTCCCAGGACACCATAAACAAGGTTTTCCTTCAGGAAGCTGATGGCCAGAACAAGACAGAATTCTTCCGACATGTGGGAATCAGCAACGTGAACCGGCGCATCCAATATGATTTCGGTCCGGAATACGGAATCACCATTAACAGTTGTCCGGGCAAATTCACCACCATGACCATTTTAATACCTTATGCTCTTTATTCAAGAAAACAAATAGCCGAAAGGTGATATATATGACGAAATTATTGATTGCCGATGACGAGCCATTGGTTCAGATCGGGATAAAATCCATGTTAAACTGGAGGGATTATGGCATTGAAATCTGCGGAACCGCCATAAACGGGAAGGATGCCCTGGAAATGATCGCAGAATATTCCCCGGAAATTGTCATTACCGACATCCGCATGCCCATTGTGAACGGCCTTACCCTGGCAAAGACCTGCCGGGAAACCTACGGAAAGATCCCCCTGTTTATTTTTCTTACAAGCTATGAGGAATTCCAGCTCATCAAAGAAGCAATGGCCTATGAAGCAGTAGACTATTTAATCAAGCTGGAATTAAACGCAAATGCCCTGGAGGTGAGTGTAAAAAAAGCCCTCTCCCGTCTGGAAACCCTTAAAGTCTCCATGGAATATAAGGATTCAGGAAGGCCTCTTTTACAGAGCTATTACGAAAAATTTTTTATGCGGCTTTTGCATAACCTTTTTGACAGCGAGGAGCAGTTTGAACTCCAGTCCAGGGATCTTCGTCTGGATTTTTCGGAAACCTGTTATTTTACCGCTTTTTGCCAGATCCGGGAGGAAGTCCTTAAGGATATGGATCACGGAAAACTCATGAACCTTTATAACAGCGCCCTGCAGATGGCAAAGGAAATCATCAGCAGGCATCTTCCCGCCTATGTGGTAAGCCTGGATATGAAGCACTTTGCCGTGGTATTTCACCTCCCTGATCCGGGAGATTTTCAGAAAGAAGCTGTTTTTGATGCCTTTTACAACGCTGCCGATATGATCCGCAACTATTTTAATGTAACCGTTCTCACAGGAATCGGGACCCCGGTCAGCCAGCCCATGAAGATCAGTGAGTCCTACCAGGAAGCCCGCCAGGCCTTTGGACGGACCTCCTCAGAGCAGCCCATAGTGATGTTCACCGACAGTGATGCGGTCTCTATCCGTAACGCCTTTAATATCTCCGTATTTAAAAATGAGATAACCAAAGCCTTCAATGAATTTGACACGGAGATATTATACCGCACCATGACTGAAATCATTAAGCTGTTTGAAGCCCATCCCCTGCGGTTTTCCCAGGCGGCAGACGGGGCCTGCAACATCCTTTACCTGGCTCTTTCCCTTCTCCCCGACGGAGAGGCAAATATGGCGGAGATTTTTTCCTCCTACAGTGACGGCTACCGTTCCATTTACCGCTTTACCAATGTGGAGCAGACCATCGAATGGATGACCGTCTTCCGGGACGGCCTTTGTGAGGTGTTGCGGTCCAAACGGAAAACCTACAAGGCTCATGTCATCACCAATGTACAAAAATACATCAACAACCACATATCGGAAAAGCTCAGCTTAAACGAAGTGGCCGGGGTATTCGGACTTAGCCCCAATTATTTAAGCATCCTGTTTAAGAAAAACTGCCAGATCGGTTTTTCGGAATACATTGCCCAGGCAAAGATCAACCGGGCCAAAACCCTTTTTATGGGACAGGATGTGAAAATCTATGAGGCAGCCGACCAACTGGGCTTTGAAAGCGCCTTTTATTTCAGCAAAGTATTTAAAAAAGTTACCGGGCTTTCTCCCCGGGAATTTATACAGCAAAATACCGTCAACCCTGACGGAAACAAATAAGGAGTATTTATCATGATTACAGAATTTGCAAATGACCAAAAGAAACCATTGTCCTGCTTTACCCCCTTTCCTCAGGCTTATGACCGGAATTCCTGGGATTCTCTGCCGGAGGATCTTAAAAACCGCCTCATTAAAAACGGGGAAGCCTTTTTAAATTACAGTTATCCTTCCTTAACAGCCGTTGATTACATGGAATTTACAAGAAATGGGAACAGAAGCCGTTTTCAGGACAAGCTGTTTTTAAGAAGGACCGTTCTCAATGCCCTGGTCTTGGCTGAATGTGCAGAATATAAGGGACGCTTCCTTGATGACATCATCAACGGGCTCTATTTGATCTGCGAGGAAAATGCCTGGCAGCTTCCTGCCCACAATTCCTACATCAGGGACACGCCTCCCTTTATCCTTCCCGATGTCACCCGCCCTGTGATTGATCTGTTTGCAGTGGAAACCGCTTCAATACTGGCCGTTGCAGAATATCTTTTAAGGCAGGAGCTTTGTTCCGTCACTCCCTTCCTTTCAAAGATGATTGATAAAAATCTCAATGAACGGATCTTCACCCCATATCTTAATGAACACTTCTGGTGGATGGGTGACGGGACCAGCCATATGAACAACTGGACGGTCTGGTGTACCCAGAACGTGCTTCTCTCCGCCTTTACAAGAGAACTCCCCCAGATTCAAAGAGAGAACATACTGAAAAAGGCAGGTAAAAGCATTGACTATTTTCTGGCAGAATACGGGGAAGACGGCTGCTGCGACGAAGGCGCCCAGTATTACCGTCACGCGGGGCTTTGCCTGTTTAACTGCCTGGAGGTTTTAAACGGGATTTCAGACAATGCCTTTCTTCCTGCATATGACACAGGGAAAATCAAAAACATTGCTTCTTATATCCTGACCGCCCACATCGATGACATCTATTATGTGAATTTCGCCGACTGCTCTCCCATTGCCGGACGGTGCGGAGCCAGGGAATTCCTCTTTGGCAAGAGGACCAACAACGGAGAGCTTATGTCTTTTGCCGCATGGGATTACGAAAACAGCGAAGATCCACTGACAGCAGGGGAACATAACCTGTTTTACCGTTTGCAGACAGTCTTTACCCACAGGGAAATGGTCTCCTTTGCCAAATCCCCCATTGTCCATCGGGATTTCTGGTATGAAAGCGTGGGACTTTTCATGGCAAGGGATGAGCATCTTTATCTGGCAGTAAAGGCCGGAGATAATGACGACAGCCACAATCATAACGACACGGGAAGCTTTACCATTTACAAGGATGGAAAACCTATGTTTATAGACGTGGGCGTGGAGACTTATACAAAGAAAACCTTTTCCAAAGACCGTTATGACATCTGGACCATGCAGTCCTGCTATCATAACCTCCCCACCTTTTTTGACGGAGAAACCCAGATCATGCAAAAGAATGGGGCTGATTACCGGGCGGAAAATGTAAAACACCAATTAGAAACCTTAAACTGCCGCATCTCCATGGATCTGGCTGCCGCTTACCCGGATGAACGGATCAGATCCTATACCAGGAACGCTGTACTTAATAAAGGAAAGGAAATCATCATATCCGATCATTACGAAGGAGACCTTCCATGCCCGGTCTTGTCTCTTATGTTCTATGATGAACCCCTTGTAAGGGGAAACACTGTTCAGGTGGGCAGTTTAGGAAGCTTCCTCATTGAAGGTGCATCCAAAATACAGAAAGAGGTGATCCCCATCACCGATGAACGCCTGAAAACTTCATGGAAGCATGATGTATACCGGTTACTGGTCACCATGGAAAACAAAGATCTGACTTTAATCATCCGGTAATCCCCAAAAGCAGCGTTTCTAATTTTTACGAACGGAGAGCCATTGCTTACGTGTGAAGTTTTACCGTAGAATTATACAAATATGAAGCCTATAGATACCCTCCATTTAACAAAGAGATGACATCGTACAAGATATTGTCTACTGATTTGTAGCACATTTATTTCTTGATAATATAATGTAGTATACCATGATGGTATAACGAAATATTCCTAATTTATTAAACAAAATGGAGGCCACATCATGAATGATCTTGATATGAGAATATGTGAATGCGAATATGATGACTGCCAGGAATGCACGTGCAACTGCACATGCGAACGGCCAAAAAAATACCTTAAACCCAACAGAACAATTTTAAAATGCGGCAGCCAGGGCAGCGTAACACTGCCATTAGCAACGGTTGCCGGCGCTGCCTTTACTCTGGCTACTGTAAACGTGGATTCAAAAAGTTTAAGAAATCCATGCATTAAATTTGAGTTTGCAAGTAACATCGTAACGACCGCTGCTGTTATCACCCTGAACTTCCAGATATTCAAACAGTGCAAAGGCCAGTTGACTCCTATTCCCGTTGGATCTATCTGGACTTTCTCACGGCTTGTTGCTGTTACTGATAGCAACACCTTCTCCTTCTTCGTTTGCGACTGTGATATCTGCAACGATGACTGCTGCACTTACAGCGTGATCGCTACGGTTGCCGGCGTTGCTACGGTAGGCGTTACTGCTATTAACAATGCATCCCTTTCCGCAATCATCGTAGATAACGACTGCTTTTAATTCCGGTTTTGAATGATGGGTACAAGGGGCTGTATGTCCGATAGCTGCATAAACTAACTTTTTCTCATAGATAGGGTGTTTGGCTAAATCCGGCTGAATGCTCTATCTATGAGCTTTCCAATAAGGAGCTGTGGCCATTATGTATAACCGCTTATTCGGCATGTCATGCCGTCCCTATTATCCCAATCGCCCCAATCGTCCCAATAATAATGCAGTGAATAGAAATCCTCAGCCTACTGAGCCCAAAAACGACATCAACAGCCAGCAAGTACAAGAGGATCAGAAAAGTTCCTGTAAAAGTTCTCCTGCAAACCAGGTTCTAATAAAGAGCTCTGATTTAGGAGGAATTATTTTACCTGAAAACACAGATAAAAACGCTACATATATCGTAGCTTCGCTAAACCTGGATACCTACAGCTACAGGAATTTTTTAATCCACTTCAATTATTCCTGTAATATCGCTACCACCAGCGCCCGTATGCATCTTAGATTCCAGCTGTTTAAACGAGGAAACGGCCAGACAATTTCGACCCCTGTCAGCTCCAGTCTGGTTTACAGCAGAAATGAGAACAGCGGGGAAACAAATACCTTTTCTTTCACTGCCTGTGATTGTGATTCCATAGGATGCAGTTGCTGCAATTACAGTGTATATATAGAAATTATGAGCTTCGATACTACCGGCACCATTATGATCACAAATCCGGTTCTCATTGCATCTATCATAGAAAATAACAGCGAAATTGTTTAGAGGAGAATTTCATGACAAATCAAACGAATATAAGATTTAAAGATTCTACTATGACGATTGAAGAAAATACGATTAGATGGGAAGATCACATGATCAAAACCGCTAATATTTCTCATATATGGATGGGAAGCTGTCCTGACAATGCATTCCCTGTCCATCTGGTTTTCATTTTATTACTCATCGCTTTATCCGGTACCATCCCGGGAAATATCATTGGCATCCTGCTGGCTCTTATCCTGTACCCCATGATCTGGCTGTACTGGAATAGGATACAAAAAAGCTACAAAGGCATTAATTTTGAAACCAGTTCCGGTAAAATTTATTCTTTTGTTTCTAATAACGAAGAATTTACCAGTCACGTCTACGACCTGATCAGTGATCTTGTCTCCAAAAACAGCATGGCATCAAGACTTCAAATCAGTTTTGTTGGCGATGGAAAAATTATTGACGACATAGAAACAGTAAAGGAACCTCCTTCTGAAAACCAGACGCTGAATATCATGGCAGGCGGAGTAAATGACCAAATAATCAAAGAACTGCAAAAATTATTTATGCACTATACTCAAAACAATGAACTCAATAAAGAAGTTTTATCTTTGATCGAAAATGTGACTCAAGCATTGAATACGAATAATAAACAAGAGGAGAAAAAGTTCTTCAGCAGCTTTATCACCATGGGACTCATTAACGATTGCAATGCATTGGGACTAAATGCTTTGATTGATGAAATAAAAGCTAATATCTATTGACCGGCATCTAATATGAAAGTTCTTTTGACCTTATATCTGCAGCGAAAAATGACTTGTATGTTTATAATGGGCGGCTCCTTTTTGATAAGATTTGTAACATTGACATTCTTATCAAAAAGGAGTATTTTATGTAGCCGCTGTTTTTTCTGTCCAAAGTAAAAGCCACCCTGCTGCCTTTTAAAATCCATGACATATCAAAAATGCATAACCAACAGGACCTGCTATTGATACATTTCAAATCATCTATATTTATTCCCTGCAAGCCCTCCCCCCTTATCAGAAATATTTTCTCAACGCCCTGTCATTCTTCATATCCTTAGATCTGTAAGACAAACTTTAACCTTACAGTCACTTGCACATCTCTGTCAATTTACAGATCTCCCTACAATTATCCCGGAGTATTTCCCCTCTGTTATGCAGTGATCCTGATGATATTATTAAGTTGATTTATTCTCTAACAAACTTGTCATTTAATACATATGATAAGGTATAAAGGAGTTCGAAAGCCCTTTATATTCCGATTTCAATCTTGTACAAAATGCTTATAAGCAGAAAATCACAATATCACACCTTAACAGGAGGGAATTATAATGAATAATTATAGAAATTGGGACGAAAATCGCGGCTGCAATGGATGCGGCTGTTGCGGCCCAACTGGACCACAAGGGCCCAGAGGCTGCCCTGGCCCAACCGGCCCCAGAGGCTGTCAAGGACCAACTGGACCTCAGGGTTGTAGAGGTTCTCAGGGACCAACTGGGCCAACTGGACCAAGAGGCTTCCAGGGACCAACCGGACCAACCGGATCTCAGGGACCACAAGGACCACAGGGTCCTGCCGGCGCTCAGGGACCAGTAGGACCTCAGGGACCTCAGGGAGTACAGGGACCAACCGGACCAACTGGTGCTACCGGCGCTACCGGCGCTCAGGGACCTCAGGGTAT
>NZ_BRYH01000017.1:0-2011 GCF_054772055.1 Lacrimispora brassicae
ATACGTAATACTGTAAAAGTGTTGCGCATCAAGGCTACGGTTCCACCACAGGCAGACATGCCCCTGGAGTACGAACCGGGAGATGCCGTCCAGATTGACTGGGGAGAAGCAACTGTTTACATCGATGGAAAGAAATGTAAGGTTCAGTTCTTCTGTGGTCGCCTCTGTTACAGCTGCGATATTTTTGTACAGGTATTTCATTCCCAAAACCTCGAATCATTTTTAGAAGCCCAGCAGTTAATGTTTGACCACTTTAGAGGCATTCCAAAACGTTTGATCTTCGATAATGCAAAAGTAGCTGTTAAAGAAGGCTTTGGACTTCATGCGAAAGCAACGGATGGATACAGATCTTTCGCTGCTCACTATGCATTCAAGACTGATTTCTGCAACATCGCATGTGGGAATGAAAAAGGTCTTGTAGAAAATCTTGTCGGCTATGCAAGAAGGAATTTCATGGTGCCTGTTCCGAGAGTAGCCAGTCTTGAGGAACTAAATAAAAAACTGATGGCGGATTGTCTGAATTACAGAAACAATCATAAAGTTGAGTCACATTCACTCACTGTCAGAGAATCCTATAACGAGGAATGGTATTCACTTAGTGCAATTCCTTCCTATCGATTTGATACCAGCCGTACAGCAACGCCTGGTGTTGGAGATTACTCAACCGTTCGCTTTGACAAGAATAATTACTCTGTTCCTGTCAGGTATCTGCGCAAGATCATTGTAGCCAAAGGATACGCTACTAAAGTATGTTTCTTTTACGACAATGAGATTATTGCAACCTATGACCGTATATACGGATCAGGAAAGACAGCGTATCGTCTGGAACACTACATTGACCTTTTGGAGCGCAAACCCAGAAGTGTATTCCAGGCAAAACCCGTAAAAGCAAATGTCACCAAGGAACTACTTGACTGGGGACGTATGCTTCCGGGTGGGAATGCCGAAATGGTCAAGCTGCTGCGCCTGTGCGTTGATTATGGCGAAGAAAGAATCCTCTCCATCAGACAAAAGCTTCCTCAGAACCTTGTACCAACTGTAGATATGATCCGAAGCCAGCTGCATGAGACACCAGAATCAAATGTGCTGTATTTTAAGCACGAAATACCTGTTACATCTACGGATCTTACAAAGTACGATGAGAAATGTGGGGTGGCTGCACGATGAAAAATTTACAGTCACAGACCATTGAGCTATATTCGAAACAGTTACGTACACCTATGTTCAATCAGTATCAGGATGTTGTAAGGCAACTGGATCAGAAGCAAGGTTATGAAGATTTCCTGATTGTACTTATGAAACTGGAACTGGATTCCAGACAGGAAAGCACCCGCAGGAGAAAAATTAAAAGTGCTGGTTTTCCATATATCAAAACCATGGAAGAACTCGATTATAACAGGTTCGAGCACATGGACAACGCATTTATAAACGAACTTGCTGCCTGTGATTTCATCAGCAAGAGACAAAATATCGTAATGATAGGAAATCCAGGAACCGGCAAGACCCATCTTTCTATAGCACTTGGTGTCAAGGCCTGTATGCAGGGAATGAATGTAAAATTCTATACCGCAGCAAATCTGTCAAATGAATTAATTGAAGCGCAGGATAATCATAAGCTTGTCCGACTGGAGAAACAAATCTTAAAGGCAGACCTGCTCATTATTGATGAGCTGAGCTATCTTACCTTTAACAGACATCAGTCAGAGCTGCTATTCAAAGTGGTTGCTGACAGAGCCGAAAGAAAAAGTGTTATTGTTTCCACGAACCTTCGGTTTTCAGAATGGACATCCATGTTCGAAAACCAGACCATGGTAACAGCTCTGATTGACAGGCTGACATTCCGGTCACATGTATTAAATATGAATTCAGATAATCCTTATCGTGCTGAGCACGCCGCTGTAGTATCTGATGACGGAAAGGAGGCTGATTCATAATGACAGATCTCGAATTAGAATTACAGATTGCCGAATTCTCACTCCAAGAAGCAGATGAAGCATTCACAAAACTGCGT
>NZ_BRYH01000018.1:0-663 GCF_054772055.1 Lacrimispora brassicae
ATAGACATGGTCTATAGCCGTTTGGTAAAATAAAGTCACCACAACCAAATCTCACAAAGGAGGCTATAGAACATGTCCGATAACATTATACAATTAAATCAGGAACTTATCCATAACGAATTGAAAGATTTAGTACGTAACAGCGTTGAGGAGACCCTCAATGCCTTGCTGGATCATGAAGCAGATGAACTCGTTCATGCTGAAAAATATGAGCGTTCCGGCGAACGCAAAGGATATCGTTCTGGACATTACAGCAGAAACTTTCAAACCACAGCTGGTGAGGTCAAATTGAAAATGCCAAAGCTAAAGGGCGTTCCGTTTGAAACTGCCATTATTGAGCGATATCGCCGCAGAGAATGCTCTGTAGAAGAAGCTCTTATTGAAATGTATCTCGCAGGTGTTTCTGTTCGCCGTGTTGAGGATATCACCGAGGCATTATGGGGAACAAAAGTTTCACCTGGCACAATAAGCAATCTAAATAAAAAAGCTTATGAGCACATTGAGACATGGAGAAGTCGCAAACTTAGCGGTTCTTATCCCTATATTTATGTAGATGGTGTTTACTTAAAGCGCAGTTGGGGCGGTGAAATTCAAAACGTTTCTATTCTTGTTGCCATTGGAGTCAATGAGAATGGATGTCGTGAAATCATTGGTGCGGCAGAA
>NZ_BRYH01000019.1:0-10385 GCF_054772055.1 Lacrimispora brassicae
ATCTGAAGGAAGGCGGCGGTGAATATCTGGTCTGACGAACAGAAATCTCATTAGGCTAAGTGCATGGATAAGGTTGCAACCCAAACCTTTTCAAATAAAATAATAGCCAAGCTGGGATATACCTCCATGCTTGACTATTATCCAATAGTTTATGAAAACTAAGGAACCGCCTAGTACCGAACGGTATGCTAGGTGGTATGGGAGGTCGGTAGATAAAATAATTATATACCTCCTACCCGATTTGAACACACAGTGTGGAGGAAATCAACGGGCTGACTTGAAAAAGTAAATTCCGGTGTAAGACTAAATTCCACTGCCTTTTAAAGATTGTTGTAAATGGTAGAGGTTTTTACGCATAATTATAAGATTTCTGCTATAATTAAGCTAACTTCTTACAAAAATTCATGTTTCAGGGCAAAGAAAACAGGCCACTGGAGTTTCGTGTGCAAGACTAAATTCCACTAGCCACATTTAAAAAATGTGAAAAGTTTACTTCCAGTCCGACAGCAGATTTATGTAAGTTAGTTAACGGTTATAGCGAATCAGCTTAGGCGTCAGATTGACCTCATCAGGGGTAATTCGCCTAAGCTGAAGCTCTTTTAAGGTATCTTCGCCAAAGGACTCTAAAGCCAGATCATATGGTGTTTTTCCACCCAGGCTTTCCCGTGGTGTGGAGTTGATATGATTAACAATCAGATTCACGTCCCATTGAGTTAAAAACTCAAAGCTGGTTCCTTTTGGAAGTACCATATGAAGCATGGTATGGACATTTTCGACGCCTCCTTTCTGGCCGCTGCGCATGGGATCACAGTAGTAGAGACTACAGCGCTGAAGTTCACTGATCCCAGTCTCCAGGCTTTCAGGATCGCCAAATTCGGAGCCACGGTCAGTTAATACGTATTCGAACAAGGAAACGAATTCATAAGTTCCCAGCCGTTTTTCAAGACGGTCAAATACAAGCCGGACGGCACCTTCGGTGCACCTGTTCATCAGGAATGCAAGAAACAGCTTTTCTCTGGTAAAGTAGAACGTCAGCAAAGTCTTTTTCGATTCACGGGAAGAATGAACCGTGTCCATTTCTGTAAAGTATTCAAGGCCCAGAGACTGAAAATCAAGATAGGTTCTGTTGACAAAAACAGAGCGGTTTGTAATCTGTGTTTTATGGCATTTGCGTGGCTTGAACTTAGGCTTGCGCTTTAAATCTATGTTTCTGGAGGAGAATAAGCCTTTGTCAATGTAGGTATAGATTGTGCGGACAGACATATCCAGTTCCGGATGATTTATGGCAATCTGATAGGGAGATTGCCCCTGCATAATCAGGGGAGTAACAATCATATCTTTTTGATGCAGCTCATGTTTTGTCAAGGAGATGCCGGTTCTGGAATCACGGAGCAACTCATGATATTTGCGGTCAGCAAACCGTGCATTGTATGTGTATTTGTGAGCAATGGTACAATGGGAGAGTTTCTTGTCACAGCCATTGCAGACGTATGGGGCTTTATCCAGGCGGGAGCATCGTTCTTTCACGAAATCCTGACAGGTCTGGTTGCAGGTTGGACAAGAAGTGCATTTGATTCCGCATACAAGAATCTTGTTGCATACATTTATTTTGCGACAACGATACCTGTGAATGCAGAAGTTCCTGGCATTGTAGAAGGTACCTTTATGATACCAGTCAGAGGAACGTCTGACCTTGATCTCCTTAGAGATGGTAGTTGGATCTTTGCACAGGTATTTTGCGATCTCCTTAAAGGTGTGGTTCTGATTTAAAGAGTTCTCAATAAAAACACGATCCTTCAGGGTAAGATGTTTCTGGTTACCAGGGATATATTTGCTCATAGAATCTCCTTCTACTGCTGTCAGAAGGAGTTATAAAAATATCATATATGTATGAAAGAGTAAATGTCAACTGTGCAGAGGTAAATGCTACCGACTTGAGAAGGAGTGGAATTTACTTTTTTAATTCTGGTTGAAATCAACGGTAAGAACATCTGTTTGCGTTATCCATAATAATATGGTATATTATCTCTATAGGTTGCAATAGAGGAATTGTGATGAAGATGATAATTAATTGAGTTTGTTTACAGCCGTCAAAGATTGAAAGGAATAGACCTTTAAGTGAGATAGCTTATATCAAAAAAAGGAGGTAGCGGGTATTTCTCGTAATTAAAATGCGTATGAACAAAAATGACAAGAAATATAAACCTGTTAAAATACCGGGACAAATTTCTTTTTTTGAAGAAAAGGAAAATCAATTAAAACAGTTTCTAGAAAATGTCACTTCTGTTCCCTTTGAAGATGAGGTTTTCGCTGAGATTGAAATTGACGGAGGAACAAACAGCAATCAGGCATTTTCTACACCTCAGCCACAAGTAGTAAATCCTGTCGTTGATGAGAATCGTAAGATATTTAATGAAATGAGACAAATAGCAAGAGATTTCCAGATTCCTTTTAAATTCAATTCTCATTTTTATGACAAACAAACACGGATTAATAATTCCAAAGTATTCTATAAACAAGCTGTTTTTATGAAGGATTACGAGGATGATTACAATGGTTATGTAGAGTTTTCAAACTACTTTCCTTATTACCAGCAAATGAGTTATGCGCAGCTCAGAACATATTTTACATGGCGGACTGATGTAAGAAAAGGTAATGTCACAAACGTTTCATTATCATATGCCTTTGTTTATATTTACGAGCTGATTCATAATATCGGAGTGGCCGATCCTCAGGAAGGACTTGATAAACTAATGTCTTTCTGGAGAGCTTTCAGGCGTTTTAATCCTTCGATTGATAAATATGTGATTAAGTGGATAAAGGACTATCATATTTATTATGATCTCCCGAAGCCATTTAAGGAATTTGTCTGTGAGAATAATCTACAAGCACATTATGCCAAAGTATTTATGTACGAAACAGACATGAACGACAACTTTGAATTATTTTGCAATGTTTCAAAGTATGATATCAGAAAATCAAATTTTTTTACCGATGATACAAAAGGGCAGCTCTGTGATTGTTTTTGTACTGTAATCCATAAACTTAGAGTTGCTTTTAATAGAGCCGGTATCATTTTTAACGATTTGATTTTTTATCCGACGAATAAGATGTCTATTTGGACGCCTTTTAAGGATGCATTGTTTTATTCAGCGATTAAGTTACCGGATAAGAAAGTTGTGTTTTCCGATAAAGAAATATATTTATGTTCTAAAAACAATTGGTCTTTTAGTTCCACACTGTCTACGAATAGCGGTCGGCAGCTCATTGGCTATATTATGAAACAAACAGAATCCGAGTTACGAAAAGCTACAAAGTTCAAACACAAGCTGTCTGCTGATATTAATTTAGTTAACGGTGAGCTTATAAAAAAACTTGAATCTGTGGGCCTTTCCCTTGAAAATATAATTCACGAAGCGGTGAATGAGTATTACAAAGAAGCAACAAAAATTGTTGTATCCGTGGATGAAACTTCTCTTCATAAAATAAGACTTGAAGCTGATGACACTCAGGAAAAACTAATCGTGCCAGATACC
The DNA here is from genome assembly GCF_054772055.1 of Lacrimispora brassicae. Classification (NCBI taxonomy): domain Bacteria; kingdom Bacillati; phylum Bacillota; class Clostridia; order Lachnospirales; family Lachnospiraceae; genus Lacrimispora; species Lacrimispora brassicae. The sequence continues at coordinate 3,537 of NZ_BRYH01000019.1, forward strand.
GAACCTATGACATATTTTGAATCAGGTACAGTAGAGGCTAGTCCTGTTATATCTCAAACTGTTTTTGTCGATTCCTCTGCAGCAATGCAAGACAATTGGACAAGTCTTTTTAATATACTAGGGGAAACAGAAGTGAATGCACTCAAATTAATACTTCAAGGGGATACAAATCTGAAACATTTTGCAGATGCCAACGGGGTTATGCTGGAAGTGTTGGCTGACAGTATTAATGAAAAGGCGATTGACACAATCGGTGATAACATTCTTGAACTTGACGATAGTCTGATTATATATGAAGAATATATAACTAAAATTAAGGAAATGGTGTAATATTATGGAAAATAAATTGCCGTTGAGGATAGCCAATATACTAATAAATGCATTAAAGGGCGGTGTCGTTCCCCGCGTAGGACTTGAATACATCACCGTAGGGCGAACACAGGAAATTGCAGCAATTTTACATGATATTGAAATGATTGAGGATGGAAGTGCTTCTTTTCGGTTTATTGTTGGTAAGTATGGCAGCGGTAAGAGTTTTTTACTTCAAACCATACGCAATTATGCTACAGCAAAAGGTTTTGCTGTGGTTGATGCGGACCTTTCACCTGAACGACGGTTTGCGGGAACAAAAGGGCAAGGACTTGCAACATACAAAGAACTGATCCAAAACCTTTCAACGAAATCAAAGCCGGATGGTGGTGCACTGCCGTTAATTTTGGAAAAATGGATCTCAGGCATACAGGCGTCTATAAGAGCACAGTCGGAAGCAGAAGGCGAAGAGTTCAATCGATTAGTTGAAAAACAGATATATGCTGTAGCTAGCTCTCTTGAGGGTATGGTCAACGGTTTTGAGTTCGCCAAGGCAATTGCTGCTTACTGGAGAGCATACCAACAAGATGATGCCGCAATGAAATCAAATGTACTGAAGTGGTTTCGCGGTGAATATACATCCCGCAAAGAAGCAAAGGCAGATTTGGATATTAATTTCATTGTTACGGATGAAACATGGTATGATTTTTTGAAAATATTTGCTATTTTTTTAGTAAACGCCGGATATAAGGGGTTATTGGTTTTCATTGATGAACTTGTCAATATCTTTAAGATTCCAAACTCCATCACAAGACAAAACAATTATGAAAAAATTCTGACTATGTATAACGACGTGTTACAGGGCAAAGCAAAGCATATTGGATTTTTAATCGGCGGTACACCTCAGTGTATTGAAGATAAATACAAAGGTATGTTCAGTTATGAAGCTCTTCGGTCTCGCCTTGCAGAAGGACATTTTGCCACTGACGAGATAAAGGACTTAACCGCTCCCATTATCAGGCTGCAAATGCTTACGCAAGAAGAGGTGTATGTTCTCGTTGAAAAACTGCGGGACATTCATGCACGGCTATACGACTATACACCTACGATGAGTCACGAGGATTTACTGTACTTTCTGACAGTGGAATATAATCGTGTTGGTGCAGGCACACATATCACTCCGAGAGAAATCATCCGCGATTTCATCGAACTTGTCAATATTCTGCATCAGAACCCAAAGAAAAGTGTGTCTGATATTTTAGGCAGCAACAGCTTTGAAATGGCCAAGGGTGGTCTGTCCGATGAAACGATACACAGTGATTTTTTAGATTTCGAGGTGTAAACTAAGATGGATGTATTTAACAGACTTGCTCCTTTCATACAGGATTTCATTTATCAGAACAAATGGGAGGAATTACGTGGAATTCAGGTTGCCTCTTGCGAGGTCATTTGGGGCAGTGATGACAATTTACTGCTTTCCTCTGGCACAGCCTCTGGAAAAACCGAAGCGGCTTTTTTGCCTGTGCTTACGGAGCTGTATGAGAAACCTTCCCGTTCGGTAGGCGTAATGTATATTTCACCGCTGAAAGCTCTTATTAACGACCAGTTCAAACGCCTTGAGCAGTTACTTGTTGATTCACATATTCCTGTTTGTAAATGGCACGGTGACGCATCACAAACCAAGAAAAATGAGTTAATCAAGCATCCAGAAGGGATTATCCAAATCACCCCGGAATCACTTGAAAGCCTTCTGACCAATAAGCGTGGCGCCTGCCTCCAAATGTTCTCTGATTTGCGATTTGTCATTATTGATGAAGTACATCAGTTTATGCGAGATTCGCGCGGTGTTCAGATGTTGTGCATCTTAGAACGTCTTCAAAAGCTGACCGGCGTAAATCCAAGGCGTATCGGCCTTTCGGCAACGCTTGGTGATGTGTCTTTCGCGCAGAATTGGCTCAATACAGGAACCGGCCGTAACTGTGCCGCTCCCATAACGGAAGATGGAAAGAAGCGTATCAAACTTCATGTGGAACGTTTTGTTAACCTGCACGATGAGCGTGATATCGCTGACAACGACGCAAGCGATAACAAGGTTGCAACAGGCGGGAATATGGGTGATCGTGAGCATTACGAATATTTATTTAAGATGACGCTTGATAAAAAAACTATCATCTTTACAAACAGCCGGGAAGAAACGGAACTTGTTATGGCAAATCTTCGTGAAATTGCGTTACAAAAAAAAGCGCCCGATGTTTACCGGGTTCATCACGGAAATGTTTCTGCGTTGCTTCGCGAAAACACAGAGGATGAGATGAAATCAAGTGATGATAAAATTGTCACCGGTGCAACCGTTACATTGGAGTTAGGTATTGACATTGGTTCGCTCGATCAGGCAGTACAGGTCGGCGCCCCGATCAGCGTTTCCAGCTTTGCACAGCGGCTTGGCAGATGTGGACGCCGAGGTCAGATTCCACAACTGCTATTCACCTTTGTTGAAGATATTCGAATCAATCCAGCAGATACACTGGGTCCTATCAATTGGGAATTTATCCGAACGATTGCGATTATTGAGTTGTATATAAAGGACCATTGGATAGAACCAATTTATCCCCATCATCATGCGTATAACCTTCTGTATCATCAAACGATGAGCCACTTAAAAAGCAGCGGTGAACTTTCCCCTGCAGCTCTTGCGCAGGCTGTCCTTACATTGGGCTGCTTTCGCCATATTTCCCAGGAGGATTATAAACAGTTATTGACTCATCTTATTAACATTGAGCAATTACAGCGAACAGAACATGGGGGCTTGATGATCGGCAGAGAAGGAGAAAAGATTGTAAATAGTCATCATTTTCTCACGGTTTTCCTTGCACCGGAATATTTGCTTGTTAAAGATGAAAACCGCACAATCGGTACTGTTGATAAGATTTACCCTGTTGGCACTCGCTTTGCATTGGCGGGCATGACATGGGAAACGGTTGATGTCAATACAAAATCAAAGGTTATTTTTGTTAAAAAAGTACCAGGTATTTCTGTAGTTGACTGGGACGTGGATTTCGATGCGGAGCTGCATACTGTTTTAGTAAAAAAGGTCCGCAGTATTCTTCAAGGTGATTTGCCATATCCGTACTTGAGTGAGAGGTGCCGTGAACGATTAACGGAAATACAATATATTGCCCGGAATAGCGGTATTTTAGAAAATCTGGTTACCCCTCTTTCCGATATAAAATACGCGGTGTTCCCTTGGGTGGGGACACGACAGCTATTAACTCTTCATTATGCGTTGTTGAAAAGGAAAATAAGAAGTAAACATCCTTGGATTACTTGTGTCTATTTAGAGGTAAATTTTACTGGAACGAAAGAAGAATTGGAATATATTATTTTCGATATTATAAAATCTGATCTAGATTTATATGAACTTCCTTTACCTGAGAAAGTGCAGATTGACGGTAAATATAACGAGTTTATTCCTTTTAACTTACTACGCAAACAATTTATTGAGGACTATTTGGATTTTGAAGGGTTAAAAGAGGCACTTGAGTACAAGGGAGTTGTATTTATGGGGAACAATGATACGAGATAGGGATTTTTAAAATAGCGGACGGTTCGCTTTGTTTTGGAATAATTTTAGTACTAATAATCTGTGGGGGAATTATCACTTTTATAAATTCTAAAATGATATCTTCAAGGCCAAACCATGCCCTCCCGGCATCAGTATCACAACATCGAGTAATGTGGAGATAGTGATAAGGAAGACGTATTGTGGTAATGAGGACAAAAATAAGGGTTAGATCACAAGATGTTGTGGTTTTTGGCTTGAAAATGAGAGAAAAACAGGACTAAAAATGCGATTTTTGGCGCCGTTTTTTTGCTGTTTTCACGGATGACATAAGATAATTGAAAGGAAAACCTTTCTAAATTACTAATATTGATAGGCAGGAAATGAAGGGTATAGCTCAGATGAGAGAGCGCTTGAAAGGCATTCAAGAGGTCATGGGTTAGAATCCCACTATCTCATTTAAATGGTAAGTCACAGGCATAAAAGCTTGTGGCTTAAATTATAAACTTAATAGAGACGGGGCACCTGATAGAAATTAAGGACAAATAATGAAAGGTACATCTTCAACCATGGGGATGTGCCTTTTTATTTTCCTAAAGTATTGATACCCAAAAGATTTGAGGAAAATCAGCATAGATATTGATATCCCATCATAGAGTAAATTTTCAGAAAAAGCGCATATGCAAACATATGTTTCGTTAATATAATTAGATTAGATTTAAAACATGGTAATAAAAAATGGGAGGTGTTTCCTGGATGGAAGAGTAGATCTTTTTATGCATCGATCTTAGATCATTTTATGCTTCTGTAGAATGCGTGGAGCGTGGGCTTGATCCTCTGCTTACGAATCTTGCGGTGGCTGACCCTGAGAGAAGTGAGAAAAAACAATATGTCTTGCGATTACACCATCTATGAAAGCGTTGGGGATAAAGAACCAATGCAGGGTATTTCAGATACCCAAAGATGTGCAGTACATCATGGTACCGCCGAGAATGAAACTCTACATTAAATATTCAGCGGATATTTATGGTATTTATTTAAAATATATTTTGGAAGAGGATATCCATGTTTATTCTATCGATGAGTCATTCCTTGACGTAATGGACATGGTGCATAAAGAAGCAACTACCAAATAACGAGATAGACAGCTAACAGACGAATGTATATCCATATTAACTAACCCAAATAGTAAAACAATTTAAGTATAGGCTCAATTGTAAATCGAAATGCAACCCTTCCGATTCCAGATTGAGATAAAATTTATAAATTAGATATAGATACCAGAAGGTTGCATTCTGGCTTACAAAAAAGATTGATATTCTTTCATCGATTGTTGAGATTACCAGTCTTTTCCGTTTCCTTAGATTGCTTGATTCCTATATCCTAAAAGAGTTGGCGGCAGAACGGAGGATATTGGATGTCTAAATTTTTTACTTATGAAGACAGGCTCAGCCTGCAAAAATATCTTAAAGATTCTTTGTCATTTATAGAGATCGCACGCCGCATGGATAAAAATCCAACTACCATCTCCAGAGAAGTGCGTAAATACAGCTCACACATTGCCACTGGTTATCCTGGGTTTCCTTTCAATGTCTGTAAAAGCAGATTCGATTGCCGGAAGAAAAAAATCTGTGGAAAAGAGTGTACTCGTAAATCAGATAGCTACTGTAAGCTCTGTCAGTCCTGTAATGCGAATTGCACAGACTTCCTTGAAGAAATCTGTATGGCAAGATTTCGGGCCCCCTATGTCTGCAATGGTTGCCAAACCATTGGTAAGTGTACGCTTCTGAAAACTATTTATGATGCAGAGCATGCTCACATCCACGCACATGAGAAGATTTCTGCCTCAAGGAGCGGTCTTTGTGTTTCAGAAGAGGAAATCAGCAGACTCAACCATATCATTACGCCTCTCGTGGAACAGGGGCAATCGGTCAACCAGATCTATATCAATCATCAGGATGAACTGATGTGCAGTGAAAAGACAATCTATAACTACATTGATGCATGTTTGTTTGACATTAGAAACATTGATCTGCCAAGGAAAGTAAAGTTCCGGGAGCGATACAAAAAGCCGGAATTCAAAGTTGATAAAGGCTGCCGGATCGACCGCAATTATAAAAATTTCTGTGAGTTCCTTGAGAAGTCCCCTGATGCGAACCTTGTGCAAATGGACTCTGTCATCGGGGAAAAAGGAGGTAAGTGCCTTCTTACCATCCACTTTGTGGAATGCAGCTTCATGCTTGCTTTTTTACGTGATGCGAATACTTCAAAATCAGTAACCGCTATTTTTGATAACCTGCATCAGACACTGGAGCATGAGCTGTTTAAAAAGTTGTTTCCAGTGATTCTAACCGACAATGGAAGTGAATTCTCAAATCCGAAAGCAATTGAGTATGGACCAGACCGTTTTGCCGGCTTAAGGACCAGAGTATTTTATTGTGATGCTGGGAGTCCATACCAAAAGGGTGCAATCGAAGTAAATCATGAACTGATACGCAGAGTCCTTCCCAAAGGAACAAGCTTTAATAATTTTATACAGGATGATATCAGCTTGATGATGAATCACATTAATTCTTATAAAAGAAAAAAGCTGAACAATCGTAGTCCCTACGAAACCTTCAGCTTTTATCATGGAGAAGAGGTTTTACAAAAACTCGGATGTAATCCGGTTGCCCCCGGAGACATCATGCTAAAACCTGTTCTACTCAAAAAATAATAAATTTGCATGCCGCCAACGTCTAATCTGTCTAAGGAATTAGGGGTGGATTCTCCGATTACAAAAAAATCGAGAGGGAATTGACCTCCCTTAGGCATACGCATTTTTATTATCATACAACAATAAAAGCAAAAAATCAAACTGCATTTCAATCACAAAAGTGGCTTCTGGTTTACAAAACATGCATTTCGAGTACAAAAGTAGCTTTTCGGTTACAGATATTCAATTGTCATTTACAAAGATGGCTTTTCGAATTACAAAGTGG
>NZ_BRYH01000020.1:0-216902 GCF_054772055.1 Lacrimispora brassicae
ATCTGCATTAACGGTTATAACTGTGTGTCTGTGTCAAATCCAATTTTCCCTGTAGTTTTGGGGGTCTCATGAAATTAAAATGTATGTTTCTGTCTCTGCTACTTTCCTTCTGCCTGGTGCTATCTGTTACCTTTCCTTCTCGTGCTGAATCATTACCATACTTTTATGTTCAGGCGATTGCTTCTGATGGTACCTGGGTCTTGTTGCCTTATAATGCTTCTACTGGTCTTTAGGCAACAAATAAATTATCTGGATATAGTGATAAAAAATGGATTCAATTGTCGTTTTCATTTACAAGGGCTGGTATTCCTAAGTCTGGTACATATGGTGTTTGGTTTAATGCTTTTGGTGATTTGTTCTCCTGGTTTAGTGATCGGCTTGGTTTTCTCTCTTTTCCTATTGATCTGCTGGCTCAGCTTGTGGAAATGTTTCTTGGCCTCCTCTTCCACTGATTTTGTTGTCACACTCCCCTCTTTTGAAATCATGGGGGAGCCACTGCTCCAGGAAGCCAGCTTCAACTTTTTGGATTTATAAAGCTCTGTGAACGTAAATGGGAGGAGGTTATGATGAATTGATTATTGAAAGTATTTTAAACTCGTTCTCTTCTGCCCTGAAGCTTATCTTTGGCTGGATTAATCTCCCGGATGTACCTCCTGAAATTGCGGATGTTATTAACCAGTTATTTGGTTATACGCATTCAGGAATTGGTCTTGTATTTCTCTTTGTCCCCATGCCATTGGTTCGGATCCTGTTGCCTTTGGTTGTTGTGGTCGTGAATTATTCAATATACTCTCCCCATTTATTTTTCTTTGTAAACCATTGCGCCGGAAAAAACATAATTTTGATCCTCAGCATGCTGTGTGTCAATTATTTCAAAGGTGGCGATATCAGCGGATAGTTTTTTTCCAGTATAAAATACGTCCATTCCATCCGTAAAATAACCACTCAGGCCAAATTGCTGAAAGGAAAGAGGATGCTCAGAAAGTATTTTTCCCTTGTAATAAACAAAATGCCTGTCCAATGCATAGCCTGTTTCCACAGGGTAAACAATACCGCTGGATTTCTTTATATTTTCATAAAAAATTTGAAGTTGGTAAGCAGAGGGGCTCTGGATACTGCGGTTTGTGTAAAAGTAGACGCGCTTTTCATCGCAAGCATATTCCTCTCCAACGGTTTTAAAAGAGGGCATATCTACATTTTTCAACGGCATAAATACAGGGTATAAGTCTCTGCAACTCTTTTGTTTTTGCACAAAAACATTTTTCTTGTCTGTCAAATAATGACGGTTCAGCACTTTGAATTGACTGAGATCAATAGGATGTATTTCTTCGTTCTTTTTGTTTTTTATGATTTCACCACAACAGTACAAATGATGATCATCGTGGGAGAACATACAGGCAGATAACCATGGATGACGAGCGATGAATGTTGCCTTCCAAGGAACATTTTGAAATATTCCAATATAGGGATTTTCAAAAATACGCTTTTGAATTTTTCTCGAAAAAGATGATATTGTATCTGTTGGACTCATCAACTCATGATATTCTTCTTCAAAAAAATACAAGTGTGATTGCAATTGGTTGTCCAATTTTTCTATCCCGAAAGGTTTTAGATCATATTTGTATTTGGTGAAATATTCATCCAGTACATAAAAGTAATTATATTGTTGAGAATAAAAGTTCCATTCTTGTATACTCAAACCAAGTTGCTTTATGATTTCATAATAATTTTGGCCAGTGTTAGCAAAGAAGTACGCAGATTGCCATAAGGCGTATTGTATTTTAGGTTCCTTCATTTCTATACAAAACCTTTCTATGTGATAGATGAGGTTCATACGATTCTCATACTATACTCGAAATTAAAAACATTTGCCGGGAATTAAGCCACGTTTTTCTTGCCGCGTTTGTTACATAAAGGCATAGCAGAACAATTAATTGTTTCTATATATAACGCAGTTTTCTCTCCGTGGCTAACCTTAACTAACAAAACCTTACATTTTTTCATTCTGCCTAATTACGCAGTAGAAATCGTTTTCCGGTGGTAGCCCAGGCTAGGGCAAGATCAATGCACCAGGGAGCAACTTGATAGGCAACATCCGTAAAAATACCTGAAGTATTCTGTGTATCGATACATTCCAGCTAATACTATGTACTTATTTTTCATAAATATAATACTCCTTTTGATGTTTTCTATGCTTTGGACCGAATGATCACAAAAATAAATATTATCTTCCTGAACAAAATTTGATTTTTATAATACTTCTGCACCCTAATTATATCATAACTTGGTGCCGGTTAATATACTGAATATTCATTTTTAGAATTTCCAGAATTAAAAAAGTAAATTCCACTCCTTCTCAAGCCTTGAATGAAAATCGAGATTCCACCCCATAGCTGGGATGTATTTTCTAGCAGTTATCGCTATTTTAGTGGATTTTAGCCTTCCATTTTCACTTAAAATCATCTATACTTTATTCATACTTGAGCTGTTATGCAGATTTTTTTACATAATAACAAGACATCTGGAAAATCTCTTGATAAAAGTAAATTCCACATGTCTGATTTTACCTTTTCACAAAAATGACACTGTCTGCAAGCTTAAAATCAACTTTTTCTTATTTCAGTAGTTGCGGTTTTAGGATTATTTTATCCGGATGGATGGCTTTTAAATCCAGACCTTCCAATAGTTCCTGAGCATTCAGCAATTGAGCCAGTTCAAATGGATTGCGGCCATTTAAACTGGCTCTTGTTGTACTATTGATATGATTGGTCAGTTCCGTCATATCTTTTTGGATATAGCCCTCCAGGGATCGACCTTTTGGAATCACTTTGCGTATGTATTCATGGTTCTTTTCTAATCGGGCTTTCTGCCAGGATGCCAGCGGTTCACAGTAATAGATTTTAGTCCTATTCTCTCCCAATAGTGTTTTCTCAAGAGCAAGTGGATTTTTGAACTCTGATCCATTATCAGTGAGTATGATCGGAAAGCTTTTTCTGAATCCCTCTACCCCTAAAAATTCTGTTAGACTGTCAAACACTTCAACCACACACTTCTGACTACATTCTTCCAGAAGAAAAATCAACATCAGGCTGCTGTTTCGGAAAAGCATGGTCAGCATTACTTTGCCACTTACCCTATTTCCATGCACAGTATCCATCTCAACCACATTTCCATCACCGAATTCTGCCAAATACATTTGGAAGTCCTTATAGGTTCTTCCTTCACGGTAAGCATAATCAATCCCCGGTTCTTTCCTGCGTCTCTTCCGTGCTTTATATTTCACTTTTATAGTTGGCTACTTCCATGTTACGTCTAAGATCGTATTCTTTTATTGATAATCCTTTTTCTTCAAGATATGAGGCTATCATTACATATTTTAGCTTTTATGGATTTCTATCACATCGTTCAATCCAGTATTCATCAATTATTGGTATTATATTTTCATTGATTTTCTTTGAACGTGCCATGGTTACTACTCCTCTCCTCTTCCCAGTCTTTTACCAATTTCTGCGTATAATAAGATTCGTACTGATTAGTACTGGCTTCTAAACGCATATAAGCTGATTTTACATCTTCTTCATATCCCATGTTTTCCGGTACTTTTCAAGGCTGTTGATAAAAAATGAAGTTCTTTATCTATTTTAGATTTGTAAATATCATCGTTATCCAAAAAGTATGACATATGATTTTTGCGATAATATGAGCAATTATAACAATAACCAATTTCTCCGTTGTTCCCTACTACTTTTTTACAATCAGAGATATCAGAATTGGCAAGTGAAATTAGAGATCCTGTTATTGTGTTTTGGCTATAATCTAAACAAACTGCATACAAAAATCCAGAGAGAACGATTAGATCATTTCCTGTTTGAAGCGAAAACAGCATAGAATTTCTTGCCTAGAAGGGGGAGGCTGTTAAAGTACGCAAAAAATGATGAGAAGCACTGATAAAATCGGTGTACTCGTCATTTTTTTTAGATTAGGGAGCACCGCTCTTAACTAGGGCTTTTTTGCAACACTCCCTCGCGCCGAAACGCAGTCGCTTTAGCGGCCATACTACCTTAGCGCGGAGTGCGTATCCCCCGGAAGGTTTTTGTATCATAGGTCGGAAAATGATGCAAGGGAAATCTGCGGGTTCTGCACTTTCTTCTTTGCGGTACTATGAGCAGCGCTGTCCTACCGCTCCCTATTCTTCTTAAACTGATAAGGAGTAATCCGATAGGCTTCCTTAAATACCTTGATGAAATACTGAGAAGAGCTGTATCCCAGCTGTTCTGCAATCTCTTTTACACTGCAGCCCTCATCCATCAGCTTGATTGCTCTGCTTAGTTTCTGTTCTTTGATATATTCTGCATATCCCTTTCCCATCAGCTGCTTAAACATACGGCTGACAGCATCCGGGCGCATGTGCAGCTCATCTGCAAGATAATCCAGAGAGATGCAGGTTTCCAGGTTCTCATCGATGATTCCGATAATCCTATCCTTTAAGTCTACATCCACCGATTCTTTCTGATGCCTGATATTTCGGATAATGCTTTCACACAGATAATTTGCCCATTGGTGGAACTCATCAATATCAGGAATCTGCTTAGAGTGTTCCCTAATGTCATAACCAAACACCACCCACATATCCAGCTGGTACTGCTGCATCATCTGATTAAGCATGGCAACCAAATCCCGAAGGGTGGAGTTGCAGTAGATAATATCATAGTTTCCGCTCTTAAGAGATACAACCATGCCTTCCATACGGGTTTTAAAATCCAGGAAGTCCTCGTTGGCAATATCCAGTTCCATAATCTCAAACAGCTTCAAATGACTGCCGGAATGCTTGCGGCTTTCCAGATGCAGCATCTCAAAGGACAGGTACAATTCTTCAGGATAGATATAACGGTATTTTGCAGTCTCCACTGCGGTCCGGTAGCTTTCCTTCACACCTTCTTTTTTCATGGAACAGTTTTGGCCTGAAACTATGTGGAAGGTATCCCACCTGGCTTTCATTTCCTTCAGGAAGCTTTTCCGGACTTCTGCCATATCCTGCTCCCAGGCTGTCACAACCCCAATCAGTCCGTCGTTCTCCATGGTAGTGAACAAGACCTCATAGGGCCTGCTTCCATTGGTATATTCTCCCTGCAGGCTTTCCACAGACAGGTGGGCGCCATATTTCTCGGGGAGATAGAAAAAAAACGTACATACACAGTCTCCCTTGAGGTAGGGCTCCAGCTTTTCGTAGCCTATCTCCGGGTTTTTGCTGAGAATAACCGACCGGACAGCACTTTGGAACAACAAGGAGTTCGAAGAGTCTATGGACTGATGAAGGGAACTAATTTCCTTAGCAAGCACCTGCAGCGAACCTTCAAAGCCTTTGGTGTCGTTCTGGATAAGGATTCCGGCTCCCGCCGACACCTGCAGAACCCGCTTCCGGTAAACAGTATTATTATAATAAGTGATGATACCCAATATCAGCAGGTTAAAGCCGATGGATACCAGATAGCCGATAATCAACATCCGTTTTGTCACGTTATAGTCCTGATAAAAATGACCGTCATCCACCCAGTACATATATAACAGTCCTGTACTGCCAGATTTTTTATAAAATAACGTCAGAGGGGTACCTGCCACATCCAGAGACAAAGGCTGCCCGCCCTCGTCAAAGACAACACCTTCTCTTTCTGCTACAGCCAATACGGCAGAGGCCGACATCCTCTCTCCTTCATAGAGAGGCGTATCATAGATAACACCGTCCTCTTTCCCGATAATAGCCAGGGAACCGTCCTTCTCACTGATATATTCTCCAAATGCAGATTCTGCAATATGAATTCCCAGATAGACGGACTGTCCATTCCAATTATACTGAGTCAGCTTTGCCACGTAAGTCATCACCGGCTCATTCACGGAATACACCTTTACGGGCCGGTCTATGAAGCCATTGACCTCTCCGCTCTTTCTCCACACCTCAAACCAAGGCAGATACTGTGCAAACCGTTCTTCGGTATTGGGAAAATGGACCTTGTCAAAGCTGGTCACCACGGTGCCAGTGCCTTCATAATAGATATCTATGCTTCTTACGTAGGGATAAACCTTCTGCATCTGGCGCATCCCCTCTGTCAGCTGCCGGATCTTCTCGGGCGAACCGGAGATGTCCTTTTCCTGAGGATAGAGACGGTCGTCATTCTCCGTCACAGGAGAAAAGTAGTACTGAGGAATATGATAGACGAACATCATAATCTGCTTATCAATATTTCCAAAAGCCAAATCCGTCACCTGCTTGTTGTTCTCAATAAAGCTTTTCAAAAACGCATCATTGCTCATTCTGTGAAATACAAAATAATTAAAAAGAGAGACCACTGCAATGCTGAACAGATTGAGCCATAGAATCACAACAAATACTGACGATTTCAGATACTTCCCTTTGACAGTAAATTTGTGTTTCATAACCCACCTCCGATACAGACACCTGGCGGTCTCCTTTTTTATCTAATACTTAGTATATCATAAATATTTAACCTTTAACAGATCCAACCATCATACCTTTTACAAAATATTTCTGAAGGAATGGATAAGTACACATAATTGGTATCAGTGACAATACCAAAGCAGCCATCTTCATGGTCTCTGTATGCACCAGCACGTCTGCTGCTGCCTCCATATCGGCAGTCTGGCCGTTGGCCAGTATGGTCTGAAGTACATATTGAAGAACATAGAGTCCCTTTTTTGATACATATAACATGTTGTCCATCCATGCGTTCCAGTGCTGTACGCAGTACCACAGTGAAATCGTGGCCATAACCGGAGTGGACAGAGGAAGAAACACCTTGAATAGTACCTGTACATTGGTAGCACCGTCAAGCTTTGCTGATTCCTCCAGCTCTGCTGGAATTCCCATAAAGAAATTCCTTGTGATAATCAGAGCAAAGCCTGTAATCAGGCAGGGCAGGATATACACCAAAAAGTTATTGGTCAGATGCAGTCCCTTAATTAATAAATACTTCGGTATCATACCACCAGAGAAGTACATGGTGAATACTACAAACATCATTAATTGCTTACGGTAAGGCAGATTTGGTTTTGCCAGAGGATAGGCTGTCAGTACCGTCACCAGCACACCAGCCGCTGTACCTGCTGCAGTTCTCAATATGGTAATCAAGTAGCTGTTCCAGAAATTAGGGTCTGTGGAAATCTGCTTATAACCTGAAAAGTTAAACTTGGTTGGGAACAAGTGAAACCCTGTTGCATTTACTACGGATGCCGGACTCATGGATATGGTGATAACCTGCATAAAGGGCAGCAGAATCGATACCATCAGCACAAGGGCTAACCCGTAGGCCAGACCATCTATCAGCCAGTCTTCGGCAGATCTTTTTCTTTTTCCACGCATGGAATTCATTACCTGGCCCCCTTTACCATAAAGCATAATCATTGGTTCTACGTGCAATATAATTCGTCAAAAGCACAAGACCAAAGGATATGATATTTTTAAATAAGTCTACTGCTGTTGTGAAGCTGTACTGCATGTTCTGAATACCCATACGGTATACGAAGGTGGAGATTACATCACCCACCCCATATGTAGTTGGAGTCAGGAAGTTATATACCTGTTCGAAGCTGTCATTTAAGATCTTACCTGATTCCATAATCAGCATAACTGTGACAATCGGTGCCAGGGCAGGAAGAGTAATATGCAGTATCTTCTGAATTCTTCCTGCTCCATCCATATCTGCCGCCTCATACAGTGACAAATCCACGCCTGTAACAGCTGCCAGATATACGATAGAGCCCCAGCCGATTCCCTTCCACATATCGGAAAGAACCAGCACACCACGGAAATACTTTGCGTCTCCTACAAAGAATATGGGATCAAATCCCAGGTTCTGCAGCAGAATGTTCACAGGACCTCTGGATGGAGATAAAAACTCAATGATAATACCGGAAACCACAACCCAGGAAACAAAATGAGGCAGGTATGAAACAGATTGGGCTACCTTTTTAAATTTAACACTTTTAATCTCGTTCAATATCAGACACAGAATAATTGGTGCCGGAAAGCATATAAGTAATTTCAATAAACTAAGGACTAATGTGTTTTTCAACACGGACAGGAAGAATGGATTTGTAAACAAGCTCTTAAAATGCTTTAAACCCACAAATGCACTTCCATCAATTCCTTTTAAAGGATAATAATCCTGAAATGCGATAATGAGACCATACATAGGTCCATAACAGAACACAAGGAAAAATAATATTCCAGGAATCAGCATAATATAATACTCTTTATATTGTGACAGATTGCTCCAAAAGCCTTTTCCTTTGCGGGCCGTTTTTATCTGAGATTCCGCCATAGTTACCTCCCAAATGATTTTTCAGTTATTTCTGTACTGCTGCCAGCTGCTCTGCGTAAGCCTTCTGAATCGCCTGCTCTGCTGCTTCTCCTCCGGCTGCCTTAAAATCTGCCACGAAGGTATCGAAATAATCCAGCGGTTTCGCACCTGTAATCATGTCATAATATGCCTGTTCTGTCAGTGTCTTAAGAGTTGCACTTACATTGGAGAATTCCTCTGTTGCCGGAGCATTAAAGCGGTAGTAACCATTTCCTGTAAGAGCTAATCCATTTTTCACTTTTGCAGCGTTTAAGGTCTGGCCGTAGAGAATTGTATCACCAAAATCGACCTGCATAACGCCCTGCTTACGAAGTTCTACGCCATCACCGATACGAACTCTTGCTTCCCCAACCTTATTAAACTGTTTTCCTTCCAGACCAAAGTTGGATAACTCCATAAAGGCTGGGTCTGAATAATATGCATCGAGAATAGCCAGGAATGCGTCTACCTTTCTTGGATCAGAAGCGCCCTGAGTGGTTAAACAGGTGAAACGGCCTACTTTAGACCATGCTTCTGTACCTGAATCGCCGTTTGGACCTACCGGTGCAGGACCTGCTACGATTTTTGCGTCTGGATCTACAGCCTTCATCTCTTTCAGACAGATTGCCTGGTTGTTCACATCATCCACATCTGTGCTGAAGTTTAAGTAATGATAAGGCATAGCAGATGTCAGACCAATCTGTCCGTTCATAAAGGAATGGGATAACCAGGCATAACCGCCATGATTCTCACCTGTGATAAACTCTTTATCAATAATACCCTTCTGATACCAACGGTTGAGCACTTCCAAAGCCTGCTTTGCTTCCGGACGTATATATGGGAAGAAAGGAACATTATCCTCACCCAGCTGAAGCTCATGAACCAGGAATCCAGGGGTACCGCCTGTCATACAGCGAAGACCAAAAGCACCGAATACTGCACCGATTGCACGTTCTGCCATACCTGCAGTATCCTTTTTACCATTGCCATCTGGATCCTGCTCTACAAAAGCAGTCAGAACCTCTTCGTATTCCTCCAGTGTTTCAGGAACCTCTAAGCCTAATTTATCCAGCCAGTTCTGATTCCAGAACATCGCCATAGGCACTACGCTCATAGGATTGGCAACTCCGTAGTTCTTACCTTTATAAATCATAGAGCTCCACAGTGTACCGTCGTTATTCTCATCTGCACATTTTGCAAAGTTAGGAGCTTTTTCTCTGATCGTTTCAACAGGAAGCTCTGCAATGATACCGCCCTCTACGTATTTTGCCAAGTCAGATGAGGTTCCAACTACCAGAACGTCCGGCATCTCTCCACCGGCAAACTTTACATTTAAATTCTGCTCAAAGTTACTGGAGTCTACATAAAAGCCTTTCAAATCAATATTGAAACGTTCCTCTATCATCTTAACTACTTCTGCATCATCATCTACCTCGGCAGAGGTCTGGCCTGTCAGCCAGGACATCTGAACTGGTTCAGAACCAGCTTCCGTGTTATCTGATACTGTAGTTCCTGCCTGTGTCTGTGTTGTCTCCTTAGAACCGCAGCCTGCCAGTAAGCTTCCTACCATGGCTGTTGCCATCATACAGGCTGTCCATCGTTTCCATCTTCTCATTTCATTGTCCTCCATTAATTGTTTTATGCTTTATCTGTATTCCTGCCAGGTGCCTGTTTGAATCAGTAGGAGGGATACATGAGCTGTAATGAGAGAATAACACAGTTTTTTGCACACAGCAATCTACAATAAATTGTAAAATAACACTTTTTTGTAATAGCAAATCATGTTCTTTTTATTGGCTTTTTAATAGTAAATCAACTGATTTTTTTGTTTTCATGACTATATTTTGCAATAGCAAACAAAAAAATGTTATTTTACAAAAAAAGTATCATTGAAGATGCCGACAGCTTTTCCTATAATGAAACCAAGACTTAAACAGGAGGATTCCCATCTATGATAAACATACCGATAATGGAAACCGATATAACTGATGACGATTTATTTTCTGCCCTCTCACTGGACTACCCCGGGCTGTCTGGTGTACGTGATTCCCTGAAAAAGGGCCATACGGATGTGGCAAAAAAGGAACTGATCCGCTATTTTCAGACGCGGACCAATGTTTCCTATTATTATGATTACCGCAGCCTGCCTTTGCAACCCATTGAGACGGATACCAGCCCCCAGATGTTCCAGTCGGCTATGGGACTGAAGGGAAGTTTAAAGGAGTTTTGTTTGTATGCAGGACAGAAGATGATGGACGGTGTCTATGTCCGTCCGGGAGGAGACGTGGAGATTGCTTTGGGAGATGATTATGAGCATCTTCCTCATTTTAATGTAAAAGAAGATACTGGAAAGAAGCACCGTACGATTTTAGATATCTTTTCACGGGGGCAGTTTTTTGAATATCTTGCTGTGCTCTACCATGAGACGGGAAGTCCTGCCGTAACCGCAAAATTCCAGGAGACGCTTCAGATGTTTTGGGAGCATTACCCCTTGAATCTGGAATTTACCGATGCTGGTATTTCCCACTTCTCTCATACAGAGGACCGGGATGTTATGAGTGCAGGGTTTCTCACCCTGTGTTATCTCAGCTTGTTTTACACAAGACTGCCCTATGAAATTCCTGCCGACATGGCTTTTGAAATCTTAAAACGCATCTGGTTTCTGGGAATTCAGTTCCGAAGATTTGACACAGACACCTACCGGCCCTACAACCATCATATGTGGGAACGCGGGCTGGTACCATTTATACTTGCTACCCTGCTCCCGGAGATTCCGGCATTTGCCCATATGAAAAACAGAGGTATGGAGGTAGTCCGCCGCCATGTTATGGAGGATTTCAACGAAGCGGGAGGCTACAGTGAACATTCGATCGCCTACTGGTCCGGTGCCGCCTTAGGAGAAATGATCAGCAACGGTATCCATCTGGGACACTTAAACAACACAGAGCTGTTGGATGGGGAGAGCAGCGAGCGTATCAAAAAAAGCTACGATATCCTGGCTCAAATCACCCCGCCTCACAGCAATTTCCCGGCTATGGGAGATAACGGAAATCCTCAGGCAAACCGGATCTTATATAACGGCGCTTACCGCACTGGGAATAGAGCCTGCAGGCAGCTGCTGGATTACCGCTTAAAACTGTCCCCCCAGCTTCCCACAGAGCCTCTTGATTACTGCAATGACATCAGCGGATTCTTTTGCTCCCGAAGCAGCTTCTCTGAGGATGCCAACTATGTTCTGATGTCTGCCAAGGTAAATTGTGGTAATACAGGACACAACCATATGGATATGTTATCTCTTTCCGTATCCATGAGAGGCCAGGAGTTGATTGGAGAACCACATTCAAGGCAGCTTTACCACTCTGTAAAGGCAGGCACTCCTCACCGGGGGTATATGTATAATATGACGTCTCACAATACGGTGCTGGTTCATGGAAATCCGGTTCAGGAGGATCGCTTCTATGCTTTGAAATGGGGGGTATACCGTCCTGATTCTCCGGTAGAGCATTACTCATCTCATGAAAACGGCTGCTTTGTCAGTGCATACCATGATGCATATACATTTTGCCGTCATACACGAAAGCTTCTTTCCTGCCGCGAAAAGGGATTTTTGATACATGACTGTATCCGGGGTGGTGACCGTGTTCTGGAACCTCATATACAGCGTTTCCACTTGTATCCTGATGTGAGGTGGAAGCAACTGCATGAACGAAGTGTTCTCCTGGAAAAAAATGGAACAAAAACCCTGCTTTTATGGGGCGGCGAACCTGCGCTGCATATCTGGCAGAAGGAGGATTTGTGCCCGGATATCGTCAAAGACAAGCAGCATCTGTCTACTATCATTGATGCACACTTTGTACCTGCTCTGGACGATGAATCCAGAATTGGTCACGTTATCCAAAATCTTTTGATTCTGGATGTCACAGACAAGCTTCCTGAGCTGTCCCATTGTGATGACCTGTGTGCCAGACTGTTATCCTATGCAGAAGATAATAAGCTGGCAGATGCACTGGATTTATTCAAAGAAATAAAATAGTATGAGTTAAAAACCATTGGAAGCATAAAAAAAGAGCATTCTCACTGAGTACTTTGTGAGAATGCTCTTTTTAGGCTTTGGATAACTTTGCTGCTACTGCTTTTTCTTTCCTTCTTCCCAGATACCTTCCTTATTTAAATAATATTCTCGAACCCAGGTATCTGTAAGCATTGTGCCTTTACTTCCGTTAGACGTTTCGTTTAAATAATACCAAACTCCGTTCCACTTAATCCAGCCTGTGGACATATAACCGTTCTTATCAAAATAATACCATTGATTTGTTCCCAAATAGCTTAATTGGAACCAGCCGTCTTTGGGATAGGATTTGTTGGTATACTGATACCACCAGCCTGTGGCATCCTGAATCCATGCTCCGCTTCCTGCCGGGGCGGTGCCTGGCCGGCTTCCGCCGCCACCGCTGCTGCTTCCGCCACCGCTGCCTGGCTTAGGTGATGAACCGTGCTTGGCAATGCTGAACGTAGAAAAGCTGCTGGTTTCAAACTGTGTTGAATTGTCGGAGCCGTCATAAACGAAATCCAGCCATTCATCAATTCCGTCACCCACATGATGAATCATATAGCCGGGGATTGGGAAAAATTCTGGGGGCAGTTCGATTGTAACTTTTACCGGAACCTTCAAAGCTACGGTGATGTTGTTCACAGCAAGGTCACATTCAAAGGTTACGGCTGCTCCGTCCTGAGGCTGTTTCTGGACTACCCGAAATTCCAGGTTGGTCTCATGTTCTGATTTTGTGGTAATGCCTGCAGCAAGCAAGGCTCCGCTGATTTCAGCCCTCTGTATCTGCTTGTTTCTGGTCATTCCTGATGGAGCACTGATATTCGGAACAGGAACAATTCCGGTTACCGCCTGCAATAGGTCATCCACCTTTTTTATGGTTTCGGTCTTCAGGTTCTTCCGGTCCGCAGAATCCAAGCCTCTGATTTGATTGGCTACTGTGTCAATCAGCTCCGGAGATGAAGTGGAATCAAGTTTTTCCAGAGTGCTTTCTATCTCGTTGACCGTAAGGCTTTTCTCGAATTTCAAGTATTTATAGCTGCTAATGTTCTTTGCCTGATAGTCTGTTGTGGGAGAGCCGCTGGCCTGTTGGCTGGCAGTGACTATAAGGTCGGAATAGCTTTCCGTGTTTGGAGCTTTATTCATGGCTGATCCATATTTGTTGATGGATATCACTGTAGCTGTATCCTGGATTTCAATGGTACCGTTTTGGGCATACAGAGCGGCTTCTGGACTGTCTGCATTGGCTACCACACTTGTTTTTCCACTGATTGTGATACTGTCCTCTGCAGCAATGGAGCCATTGGTAGTTACTGCTGCCGTGTCTCCGATTGTAATGGAACCGTTTTTCCCTTGCAGAGCTGGAGCTGAAGCATTGGCGGAAGCTTCTACTTTGGAAGTTCCATTGATGATGATGCTTTTTGCTGTAATTGGTCCATTTGCTGTCAGTTTAGCATTTTCTGTGGATGTAATCATAAGGTTACCATCCATAGCAATCCCTATGTCTCCGGCATCCGGGGTGATGGCAAGGCTTCTGTTGACTCTGATTGCAGCTGTTTTTACTCCAGGAGCAAATACGATTTGTTTGTTGCCGCGGAACTTATCATTCAAATCCAGGTATGCTCCGTTCCAGTTCCACCCCTGCTCCTTTATACCCCCATTTTCCGTTGAGATTGTCAGGATTCCATCGGATAAGCCAGTTGAGAGTCCACTGCTGCTTCCTTTGGTAAATTTTAAGTATTTATAGCTGCTGATGTTATCTGCCTGATACTTTATTGCAGGAGAACCGCTTGCGTATTCACTCGCGGTGACTGCAAGGTTTTCATAAGTTTCTGTTATGGGCGCAGAACTCATGGCTGCTCCACTTTCGTTTCTTACTGTCACTTCTGCTGTATCTTTTAGTACAATGGAGCCGCTTTTCGCATGTAGTGCTGCGTCTGAAACATCGGCGGCTACTGCTATCTGGAGATTTCCAGTAATTGTAATGTTTTTTGCTGAAATTGGTCCATTTATAATCAGCTTTGGGATCTTTTCGGCTGTGGAGGTAATCGTAAGGTCACCATCCATGGAAATCCCTATGTCTCCAGCATTGGGATCGATGGTGAGACCACTGTTAACTTTGATGGTAGCTTTTTCTATTCCGGGAGCAAATACGATTTGTTTATTTCCGCTGAACTTACCATTTATGTTTAGGATTGCTCCGTTCCAGCCCCAGCCCTCTCCATCTACACTCCTTATTTCCGTTGAAATTGTCAGAATTCCTTCGGATAAGCCGGTTGAGATACTGCCTGAAATACTTCCTTTTTTTGAAAAAACATCTCCAGCTCCCACATAAAGACCCTCTGTGAGCTTGTCTGCTGCAGCAGGAGAGTCTGCGGCGCCTACAGTCACCTGGTCGTTTGAAGCGAGAAGGTTTCCCTGGTCGCTGAGCTTATTAGCCATGCCCTTAACGATAGAGCCATTGCCTAAATATATGCTGCCTCCATCTTCACTGGTGAGTGCACCACCATTGATGATAAGCTGGCTTTCACTTGATGAAAGTTTAATACCAGCGGGATTATCACTCCCGGTTCCAGAAGAGTTAATGGCAATTATACCGCCGGAATTAATTGTTCCCACACTATTAGGTGCATTGTAAATGATTGCGGTATCTTTGAAATTTTTGATTTCAATGCTCCCTCCGTCATTCACATTTAATTTTGAGTTTTTACCTACAGTAATCATTCCGTTGCCTTCAGGGGAATCAATTACAATTTTAGCGCCCTTATTTACATTCAACATATCCGCCCGTACGCATGCACTATGTGATGTCAGATTGACTGTAATTTCATCGTTTTGATTGCCGCCCAAATCTATCTTCCCTCTCAGGGCATCGGTAGCCGCACCAGGAATTGTGACGGTTCCACCTCCTTGAATGGTCAAAATGTACATTTTATTAGTAGTTTTATCATAAGAATTAATGTTCCCGGTAACGGTCAGGATTTTCTCTGTTGGAATACTCAGGGTGTGATTGGCTCCCAGCACAACTGCAGTATCCTTAATTGTAATATCAGACTCTAACAAAATAGTGGATGGAGTGCTATCTGCCAGTGCATTCTTTAGTTTCTCAGCAGTATTGACAGAAGTAGTCCCACTTCCACCATCACTTCCTGCCCTTCTGATAACCACCAGAGAAATATGGTCCATTTCAGCCATTGCCAGGTGTCCGTTTCCTGTGGTTTTTTTCTTTTCCACGGTCTGGTCTTCTTCGTCCATATGATAGATCTGGTAACCAGGTGTATCCATCAGATTCGTATCATCAAGCAGCTCATACATATTTTCAAAGGATATGGTCACATTTCCTTTTTTATTGTCGGGCTGTACTTCCTGTCCGTCTTCGCAAAGGATGGTGACATCAAAGTATGCCAGCTCCTTCTCTGGAATTTCCTCAGCTCCTTCCAGTGCTTCTATCGCCTGCTTAAGAGCCGCTGTGTCCTCATGTCCCATCAGTTCCACAGCTAAGCTTACATCCTCAGGGAAGACCTCTGCATCGGCAGAAACCGTGATCAGATAGTCTCCGGCTTCTGCTGTAAGGGAAATACCCTCTGGCTTCTCCTCGCTCTTCTTATCAGCTTTTAAGAAAGGTTTTGCCTGAGACGGTGTTGCCGGCTCGGGGAGGCGGTCTGGTTTTTCGGCATCTGACGGTGTACTCTCCCTTAATTCCATATCCTCATAATCAGCATCCAGTGATACCTCCTGCTGATTCGCTCTGTCCTTTGCTTCTTCGAAACCAGCCATGGTTTTTTCCGAATAACTATCCACAGCTCCGTAGAGCGGCCCGGTGTTTATGACGGACAACATCAGAACAGCCGACAAGCATACCGATATTTTTTGTTTCCACCATGTTTTGTTATTGTGATTCATCCATATTCTCCCCTCAATTAATCTTTTACTGTAATCTTCTGGATTTTGCTGTTATCTACATAGAAACGGAATCCATCTTCGTCGGTTGCATTTTTCTTGTTCTTAACAATATTTCCGTTCTGATCAATCAGATAATATTTCACCTTAGGCGGCTCATATCTTACGGTCCATACCGTCTCATCCTTTTTTTTATCGTAAATACCGGAATTGCATACCTCGTCCATAAACTCTTCTACATCAATCTTGTGAAGCTCCTTATATTTTACAAGGGACATTCCTACAGTCTCCTCTTTGGATTCCACCTTGACAACCGCATACCGGTGCCCCTCTTCCGGCTTCAGCAGCATACCTGCCTGATATAGCCTGCCATCCTTTTCACCATAGACGCCGCTGCCTTTTAAATAACCACTGTCTTCAAATATAAACTCAAACGTTTCATCCCCCAGCTTTACCGTCTGTTTACCAGTCAGCATCGTGCCGTTTTTCCCACCAAAATAATAGAAACGCATTTTATGACTGTCGAATAAATACCGGTAGCTTTCCACCAGGAAACCCTTGCTGTTGTATCTCTCAAAATCAATTAAGTCGGTGAATTTATTTTCATCTGAAAACTCACGGTCGGTTTTGTCCTGATACCAGGTGGCCTCAATCATGCTGGAGGTTTTTTCATTCTCCATGGTAAGGCATACAAAACCGTTAATCAACCGTCCATAGTTGTCAAAAGCGTACTTTTCACCGTCAATGACACGGATTTCATTGGCATATATGTTTCCGCTTTGGTCGGCATAGTACATATAGGATTCATTGTCTAAATGCTTTGATTCCATCAGGTAACGGCTGGGTCTGGCTCTGAACCAGCCATTGGTGTAGCGCATCCCTGATTCAGGGCTGCCAAAATACATAAATTCCTTTGTATATAGGCGTCCTCCCTGTCGCTGGGTTAAATTTTCCTCAGCACTTACCGTTTTATCATAGGCATTGATGGTAATCAAATCTGGACTGGCATACCAGGAGGATAGCATCCGGCCATATTGATCAAAGCCGTATTTCTGTCCGTTAATGGTCTTTTGAACCAGCCCATCCGGTTTACCTCTTGTTTTTTTACCGGCAGAAGAAAAATAAAACCATCGCTCCTGATCCTCATCTTCCCAGATACCGTCACTTGGCATCATTTCGTCTTCAGGATTTGACTCAATACGGATTCGATCCCAGCCGCGGCGCATTGCTCCATCACCTTCTGGTCCGAAATAGTATTCGCAGTCCTTCCAGGCATCCGCACCCGTCTGGCGTTCTCCCTCAGCGACCCAGCCGTAGAGCATCCTGCCTTCGCTGTCAAAGGAATATTTTTTTTCGCCGATTTCTTTGACAAAGACTGACCCGGAGGATGCATCGTCAGGTCTTTTGTATGCCTTGCCGTTATCCTGAAAGTAGTAAAAATGCTGCTCTGGTTCATCCTCCTGCCCTGCATTTTCATTGTCAACTGAAACCCATTGGTTGCGGGTCATAAGACCGTCCGGATGAAAATAATAATACTGTCCCTGGATTTCTAACAGCTCTCCGGCTGCCTTTTCCCCATCTTCTTCATAATATACCCAGCCATCCTGCTCCTGCATCCAGCCGGTACTTCCAAAGGCAGTCATGGTTATGCCTGCTGACAGTACAGCTGCAGCGGAAAGGCCTACCATTAAATTTGCCTGCTTTTTCATACACAATCTCCATTCTTATATTAATATTTGTTTAGCTGCAAATGATAGGTGCCGGCTGAGCCTGTAAAGTATATGATACCGCCTTCTTTTTTTGCCGTCTTTTTCTGAGAAACACCCTGAGCATCTGTTATCGTCCATTCTCCCTCAGAAATTCCTGCAACGGTCACTGCAACCTGGCCCTCACCCGGAATTGTCACGGAGATATCCTTGGTCAGCCGTTCTTTATTCTTAGCAAACAGGGAAACCTTGTCGAAAATTCTTGCTCCAAGAATATCTTCTGTTTCAATGAGATCTGCCTTGTCTACCGGACTTAAATTATCTGCATCAGATACATACATTACATTTAAGAAGTAATCCGTCTCTGATGGCAGAGAAGGGCTGACTTCGATACGTCCCCACCCGAATTCTGTGCTTGAATAGCTGTCAAAGTTGGTATAGTATTTTCCGCCTATTGGTGGGTAATTCCTGTCCACTACCCAATTTTGCCGTCCGGGACCACCCATCTTTGTAATCTGAGCATTTCTGGGATACAAAGTCTGCATGGTGAGTTTTCCGTTATAACCAATGGTGTCTCTTTTTATTTCTGTCACATTGCCGTCAACCTTTGGTTCCTGAAGGGAATACATCAGGAAGGTTTTCTTAAAGGTTGGTTTCCTGGCAGTGATTTTATCCATAACTACGAAAATTGCCGGTTTCTCTTCTATACCTGTGGGCATAAAGAGCATAGAACGCCTTACCTCTGATACTTTGTCTGAATAGCCCTTTGCTAAATCTCCGCTTATATAGGAATATTCCGGTTCCTTAGGATCTTCGCCGTATTCCATTGAAAGGAGTTCAGCCTTTTGAGATTTCTTATCTGTAAGGTCTGCCAAAACCTTCTGTTCTGCTGCTTCTCTTCGCTGACCTCCAGAGTTTCTGGGAGCCGGTATGGAGGTGGCTGTTGTCATCTTTTCGTCAGGGTCATAAATCAGGAGGGAGTTATGACCTATGGTTTCCTTTGCGAAATTGGAATCGTGAAGACTTCCAAAGCTGTCATAACGTCCGATATCCCAGGCCAGAGGACCTTTATAGTAAATCTGAAAGCTTCCTGAATCCAAATGGGCATGATTTCCCACATAGGTTTCTCCGATTTTAGCCCATGCAATGGCATCGGAAGATTTTACTCCTTCATTTAAACCAGTTCTGGCTACCATAAGGCCATTCGGAGAATCAAAAAGCCTGGTATGAGGCAGCTCTGTTTTAGATTTCGGAACCACATTAGGATCGTTTACAATCAGAAAGTTAACAGGTGTCAGCAATGGATGAAAGCTTATATAAGATAAAAAGTTAAAGTCCTTACTGTAAGTCTTAAATTCACCCTTTAAGTACCCATCATCCCACAGAGAAGAGGCATATAACAGGTGGGGCATATCCTCTCTTACCCAGGTAGGAATCCTTGTTCCAAGAGAATCGCCGTTGGTATCTCCTTCCGGGAAGGAACGGCCATCCGGACGGTTGTTATATAACAGCATATACGGTACTTTTCCCATATCATCACTGTAAACCTTAGTGCCATTCATCCGGTAGAACATGAACTGGGACTGCAGCTCTATACCAAACCTCAAAGCATTGTATCCCAATCCCTGATGATAGGTTCCTGAACGGTACCACCAGTTTTTCGTTTCCACCAGGCCGTTCATAATATATCCGGCTACCAGGTTGTAGATATCAGGGTACTCATCGTAGCTGGCAATGGAAAATGCCAGAAGATCTCTTTGGATATGAGTCTCGGAATTGTGTCCATGAACGGCATAAACCTGGGTCATAGGCCAGCCCCCCATGCCGGTGATGGTAGCTGCCAGGGTTTCGGCATTGTCCACAAACAGCTTCTTGTCTTCCTGTGAAACTAACGGATAGCACCAGTCATAGACCAAGGCAGACAGGTAGATTACCACACCCTTTTCTCGTACAATATCTGATTTCTTTGGATTATATTGGAATGTCTTTACTACATTTCTCGCAGCTTCAACTGCTTTTCTTCCATTTTCAACATTGCCATTCACCGCATAATCAAAGGCATAGGCTTCGATTACTGAAAACGTAGTATAGTCCAGGTTGGAGCCTGTTCCCAGCAGTGTATCTCCTAAGATACCATCCACATCCATTTCCAGCAGCCTTTTTAGCTCTGTCATGGCATAGGCTCCTTCGGAGGTGAGCATATTGGCCCGGATTGCAGGAATGTCCTTTTTGGTAAACATGACCCGGGGATGTGCTCCCTTTACCGGGAATGTTGACGGCATACCAAAGCTTGCAGGAAGTATCTTCCGTTCTGTAGATTCCTCTGCCTCTGTTCCTGCCTCTCTTTGGTTTGTTACATTTGTCGCAAAGCTCGTGTTCGTAGAAGAAATTGTGACAACGGCAATTAATAACAGCGTGCCCACAGCTCTTCCCCATTGTTTTTTCATCTGCGATCCCCTTTCATATATGCAATTTATTTTATCAGCGCAGCAACCCTTTATGATGCTGGTTCAACGCTTAGCTTAGTACGTCTAACTTAACATAGAACATTTCTGATGGCAATTACCATAAAATTGTAAAATAATAACTTTTTGTTTTCGTTATTTTTTCGTTTTTTCTAACATTTTTTTATTTTTACCGTGTATTTTGATGACATGGGCAGAGTGGATTAATCATGAAAAAGCCTGTGAAATACAGAATCTTAGAGCCAAATTCTGAGTGATTGCGAAGAAAGGTAGCAGCCAGATGCTCTATGGTATGCATCTAAGCGGTATTCATCACAGGTTCAAAATTAGGTCGGGTCATACGAATGTCGAAGGTGGTGCGGTGTGCACTGAGCTGGGCGGCAGAATAGAGTGAGTTTAATAGAGAAAACCCATTTTATACATATAAACGGTTGTCCGAAAGGGTAATCTCATATTTTTTTCCTGAAACACAGAAGCTTATCCGTACCGTACCGTCCGCAGATAATGCTTTTGTAATCTCTGTGACCTGCTGCGGTTCCTCTCCTGCTCTTGATGGCATGGCAATGCATACAAAGGCCTGTTGTCCCTCCGATACATGCTCTGCCTCAAAACGGGCAATCACGGTATCATGCCAGACATCGTTTTTCGTAGAGATTTTTGCCGGAACTAAAGATGGCTTTAAATTCTCATCTGAATAAACACTAACGTTTGCCTCCTTGGACAGGGATCTGGCAAAGCAGTTCTCTGTGTTAACCAAAGCCTGCGGCGCATCCATATGGAAGTTTATCTGTACACTGGTGTCCAAAGCAACCTGATCCAGGATATCCAGCACCAGAAGGAATTGCTGATCCACAATGGCAACTGCACGTTTATGCATTGTGGGCATGTAATTGGCATGTTGGGCAATGGAGTAAATCAGGCGGTCTGTGTTTTCCACTGCCAGAATATCTCCGTGCTGCTGTGGACCATACTGCCATGAAGAGATATACTCCCAAGGATTTTCATGATTCAGGGTAAGACAGTTATGCCAATGGGCTGATTTTAAATTCTTTCTATTTTCGTCATCCTTATAATAATAGATGGATGGGTCACCTAACAGGCAGCGGCCGTAAGCAGTGAATTCAAAGCCTGCCGGGTCGATGTGAGCGTGGTTGTTTTGAATTGGGGTACGGCAGGCGAACATGACGTACAGAGCGTCATTTGACCAGTCGGTTCTTAAAAATACCTGCTTTAGCTGTTTCTGCCAGGAAGTCACCGGCAGCTGGGGCATCTTTTTGATATTGGTGATGCGCTCAATCTGGTGATGCAGGTCGTAGAGATCTGGAACCTCCCAGATATGAACTCCCATATCAGCCATCAGCTTTTCCATACTGTAGTAATAATGGGCATTCTCCAGATAGGAAGGATCTTTAAAGACCATATAGTGACAGAAAGCGCCGGCTGCCAGCGTGCTGCTGTAGGTGTGGCTGTCTCCCCAGGAGGAATTACCGCCGCATGGCCGTGTGGCATGTGCCGCATACTCTACCATCCTGCCAAGTCTTTCCTTATATGCCTCAGAGACGGCAAAGCCATATTTCTCCGAAAGGAGCAGAGGAAGACACAGCCAGTAAGCAGAGCCGTTATGGTAAGAAGCACAGCCCTCAATCTGTCCCCCTTCTTCTGTAACCTGTGCCATCATACAGCGGTCCATCTCGTGAAGTGCATGTTTCTGCCACAGCTCTGCATCCTTAAACTCGGGAAACATAGATGCCAGGTATAAGAGTCCGTTATTCTCCATCAGATAGTGGTTATGGTCCGCATCCGGCCAAAGCTTTGGCGCCACCAGATAGAGAATCTGGGCATGCTCATAAGCACTGAGCAAATAGGTTTCCAAAAATTGTTCTGTGATAAAGCCGCCGCTTATCAGATGATGTATCACCAATGGCCAGGTGCGGTACATACGGATTCCCGCTTCCAGAGAACGCCAGATGCCTTGGTTACATGCACAGCCGTCAAAATCTTCTACTGCCAGCTCTCCGTTTTCCCTGTATAGAGGCTGCACTGGGCAGTCGTCAATCCAGTGATAGAATTCAGCAATGATTTTTTCAGCATAACGCCTGTCACCTGTATAAGAATATGCCTCTGCCAGGAAACGCCATTGATCCATACGGTTCAGCTGATATGTATATTCATCATAATCGAAGATGTTTTCATGCCATTTTACCGGTTCTCCGATGAAATGAAGAGAAGAACATCCGGGGAGAATCATCCGGCCCTGAAGGCTATTATCGGCCTGACTGATTTTTTTCTCCACCAGCTGTGGGAAGAGACCTCGGATGATGGTTCCTCTTTCTGCAAATGTCATTCCATTTAAAAATTTCTTTTCCCGCTGTTTCAGATTTCTCAAAACATCACTTACGGTTATCCCGTCTTTTAATATTTCTGTAATATTCATAAATGTTTTTCGGTCTTTCGATTTAAGACCGTCTCCTTTCTACCGGATGTTGAGCCTCCAGCCTGCTTTGTTCTGCAAAAAACATATCATGCCTCTCAGTAAAGTACAATCATCAAATAATTGCAAAATAACAATTTTTTGCAGCCGAGATTTTCCCTTCATTTCCTTGAACTTTATGGGGATTCTGTTTGATGCTCTCTCCCTGCTTTTCAGCATAGGAGCGGCTTTTACAAAAAAATGTTACTTTTCTAAAAACCATCATTGAAGCTTGCTTCACAAGGATTTATAATCCATATAACATAAACGTCAAAGGAGATCTTTATGAAGCTACCAGAAATCTTTAACAGCCTGCCAGAGGCCAGTCCCCAGGAAATCGCAGCAGCACTAGCCACCGCAGCGGCACAGACAAAAAGCTGCCTTCCTGAATTTTCCGGCCAGTTTAAGCATATCTTTTCCAACCAGAATTTCTACTCCCCCGCTCCAAATGATCAATGGACCAACGGCTTTTGGACCGGTGAGCTTTGGCTTGCCTACGAAAATACTGGAGAGGACAGCTTTCGCCAGGCAGCATTAACACAGGTGGACAGTTTTTTAAACAGAATTGAGAAGGGCATCGAAACAGATACTCATGACCTGGGATTCTTGTATTCCCCTTCCTGCGTTGCCGCCTATAAGCTTACGGAAAGTGAAGCAGGAAAAACAGCTGCATTGATGGCTGCAGATAAGCTGGTTTCACGTTTTCACGAAAAAGGACAGTTTCTTCAGGCTTGGGGTTCTATGGATGACCCGAATAACTACCGCTTGATTATTGATTGTCTGCTGAATCTTCCGCTGCTTTACTGGGCCAGCGAGGAAACAAAAAATCCTCATTATGCCCAAATCGCAGACATTCACTTTAAAACTGCTTTAAGTGTTGTCATCCGTCCGGACTACTCTACCTATCATACCTATTATTTTGACAGAGAGACCGGCGCACCACTTCGCGGAGTGACACATCAGGGCTATTCCGCAGATTCAGCCTGGTCCAGAGGACAATCCTGGGGCGTATACGGAATTGCTCTCAGCTACCGGTATACGAAAAATCCTGAATACCTGGATTTGTTTGAACATGTAACCGAATACTTCATCGACCATCTTCCTGAAAATCTGATTCCCTACTGGGATTTTATATTCTCAGACGGAAGCAATGAGCCGAGAGATTCCTCTGCACTGGCAGTTACCGTATGTGGTCTTTTAGAGATGGCAGACTGCCTGCTGGATGGCACACCAGACAGCCAGACACAGGAAAAAGCAGAATACTATATCCATCTGGCCAAACAGCTGGTGAAACCACTGATTGAGCTCTGCGGAGCAAAATCTCCCGACCAGTCCAACGGACAGTTGCTTCACGGGGTATATGGAAGAAAAACACCTTACAATGACTGTATTGACCATGGAATTGATGAATGTAATCTTTGGGGAGATTACTATTATGTAGAAGCACTGACCAGATTGTCCAAGAAATGGAACTCTTACTGGTAAGAGGAGGAAATACTTATGGGAAATTTATTTGCATATGACAGTCCGCTGTGGAGAGGTATGAATCGGGCTGTGCAGTTCTTATGGCTTAGTATTCTGTGGGGAGCTTGCTGTCTCCCCATATTCACAATAGGCGCATCCACTACCGCTTTATATGCTGTCACCTTAAAATGCGTTAAAAATCAGGAAAGCTATTTAACCCCCTCATTTTTCCGTTCATTTAAGCAAAATCTTAAACAGGCAACTATCATTTGGGCTAGATCTCTTTGTCTGGGAATGTTTCTGGGGGTGGGGCTTCTTTACTACTTCCGCCTGGAAGTTTCCGGGACCTTTTTTGTGATAGTAACCACTGCATTTTTCAGCCTGTTTGTATCTTATCTGTTGACGAACCTATTTGTTTACCCGCTGCTGGCGGTTTTTGACAATACCACAAAAAGAACCTTGATAAATGCGGTGATTATGGCCTTAACCCATCTGCCTTCAGGGATTTTAATGCTGTCCCTTTCCCTGATTATACTGGTTGTGGGTGCTTTGCTGTTCCCACCTCTTCTTTTTGTGGCACCGGCTCTGACTGCCTATATAAATTCCCGCTTTTTAACAAAGATATTTGACCCTTATGTTGCCCATGCCAGCGCTGCCTGCGGGGAGGCAGCACTATGAAGAAAACACATGTGATTATGGCAGCCGCAGACTAGCTGCGGTACGACGTGCTGGGAAAGGATATACGCCCAATCTTAATGCGCTGGCGAAAGAAAGCACCTGCTTTTCCGATGCTTACTGTACCAGCCCTCTATGTGTTCCGGCCAGAGGGTCTCTCTTTACAGGTCTGTGCCCAAACTCCACAGGAAGCCTGATTAATCCCTGGGAAAAAGAGGACGAACACGCCGGCTGCGTCAGGGCAGATCTGGATAATCTTTATGAATGATGGAACGAAACGGCTATGAATGTATTCATAGCGGAAAGCAGCACCTATTTACTTCCGGCGAGAAATTGGAACACAGGAAGGCGACAAAGACAACATGGCTCACTACTGAGGAAACTTACCGGGAATTTTTGCAGAAGAACAAGAAACCTTGATGATATAATATAAATCACATATAGAAAAGGACCATATGCTGCTGCGAATGGTCCTTTTCTATATATTTCCATTGACTTATGATATCATTGTGATATCATAATAGTATCTTGATAAAAAGCGGAGGAAACTTAAATGGAAGAAAAAATTTTACTTAATAAAAAAAATGGTATGCTTATGTTGTTTCTATGGTCTTTTCTCTACCTGCTGGGAATCGCTGGTATCATATTTGGCGGGTTCCGGAGCAATGCGGTACTGGTGGTTTCGGGTATTATCTGGACCTGTATTGGCTGGATTCCTTTTTTAGGCTTAAAGGTTTTAAAGCCTCAGGAGGCATTGGTGCTGACGCTGTTCGGCAAATATGTGGGTACTCTGAAGCATGACGGCTTTTATTATGTCAATCCATTCTGCGTTGCTATAAACCCTGCTGCCAAAACAAAGCTAAGTCAAAGCGGTGATGTAGACGCAAGTCTGGGAAAGATGCTGACAGGTTCCACCATGCGTTCCTCCGGTGAACTGGACATAGTGAATAAAAAAATCTCTCTGAAAATTATGACGCTGAATAACAGCCGTCAAAAAGTCAACGACTGTTTAGGAAATCCAGTAGAAATAGGTATTGCAGTTATGTGGCAGGTAACAGACACGGCGAAGGCTGTCTTTACCGTTGATAACTTTAAGGAATATCTCTCCTTACAGTGTGACAGTGCTCTGCGCAACATCGTGCGTATCTACCCCTATGATGTTGCACCTAACGTGGATACTACTGGGGATGGTATGGCTGATGAGGGAAGTCTGCGCGGCTCCAGCGAGGTAGTTGCATCCAGAATTAAAAATGAGATTCAGCAAAAGGTTTCCGAAGCAGGCTTAGAAGTACTTGAGGCACGTATTACCTATCTTGCATACGCTCCCGAGATTGCTGCTGTCATGCTCCAGCGTCAGCAAGCCTCCGCCATCATTGATGCGCGAAAGATGATTGTAGACGGAGCTGTAGGCATGGTGGAGATGGCTCTTGAACGCCTGAACGAAAACAATGTGGTGGAGCTGGATGAAGAACGCAAGGCCTCTATGGTCTCGAACTTGCTAGTAGTCCTCTGCGGCAACCATGATGCTCAGCCTGTTATTAATTCTGGCAGCCTTTACTGATATGGGAGAGCAGTCAAAAAAGCAGGTTCCCCTGAGGATTTCTGCAAAATTATATGATGCAATTACCGGATGGGCAGAGGATGATTTCCGCTCCATCAACGGACAGATTGAATATTTACTTTCCGAATGTGTACGCCAACGGAAAAAGAATGGCAGGTATGTATCAGAGCACCTGGATGAACCTCCGGAATTGGATGTCTGAGAATGAAATTCATGTTATATGCTCGCATCCAAAGCTAGAATGGCTTCCACATAGATCTCAACAGCCCTTATCAGACAATCAACATTCACACAGTAGTCCGGCTGGTGCCCATACCCATATCCCGGAATCCCAGGCCTTGCCTGCCCGGGAATTCCGGGACCATATGCCACCGCACCAGACAGCTTCCGGGTTTCTCTGTAAAGCATGAAGCAGAATTCGTTCTATTTTCTTATTTGCCATATAACTCAACTCCCCCTCCGGATTTCATAGTTTCTATCAGCCATGGATACCACAATTCTGTCTGCATCAATTTCAACCGCCACATCCGGCTCATGCATCTCTGCTTTTTCAGACGCCACCGAAAACCAGGCTGTCATAATATACTCCCCCGGTGGGCAGGGCTTCACGGTCTCATAATAGGGATATCCGGCTATGGGCGCACACAGATGATATCCCGGCTGTATTTCGCGGTAACTAAGTTTTAAATCCAGTTCACTGTATACTTTCATCTGAGATGACAACTGGTCTGATGATACTATGATACTATTTTTCTTTGTCTCTACAGATTTTGAATCATTGTACATGGGAACTGCAAAGCCGCCTTCTCCGATGTAATACTCCTGAGAAAGTGTGATTTTATGAAATCTGATATGCTGTCCCCTTGGCAGAGGAATCATCCAGGTCTTTATGGTTGTCTTCTTATCATTTGCAAAGGGAATCTGTACAGAAGAAAATATCCCCTGGCTTTCACCCGCACTGAGAATTTTATTTTTCGGTGTTTTTCACTGTTTCCAGATACACATGCGTAGACGGAAGTGTATTGCTTTATCTATCTCTCTGCATAAGCACTTCATGCTGCCGATTCGAAAATAGTTTATCCAATCTCTAAATCAACTGGTTCAGCTTTTCTACTTTCATTTTGTTACTAACTCCCCAACTTTGGCTCGTTAGTACTTTCATTTTCATCTTGAACTTCTCCAGCGACTTCATATTTCTCTACTGTAACTTCATTTGTAATAAACCGATATTTAAAACGCACTGCCATATTATCTTTCTCCGTGGTAAAATGTGCCTTATTGCCTGAGCCGCTTCTGGGATATCTGTCTTCCTGATAGGTAGCTGACAACGTTCCGTAAGTCGCTACCGAATAGTCATAAGTACCTGCAAACGGTATCACCACAGACAGTGTATAGGTGTTGCCACCGATGTAATACATCCGGGTCACTTCGCTGTTAGAATCATTCTTCACTGCACCCACATGAGGCTGAAAACTTCCATATACTACAATTTTCTCCGGCAGCTTCATTCCGGTCTTTTCATCATATACTTCTCCGGCTCCATAACGGATGAGCATCTCAGGATTGGCCGTTTTTTTTCTCAATTCATGTCCAGTGTCCCATAACCGCTTCGCTGTCTCCTCCTGACTGAACCCCATGGGGCAATCGGAACTCTTCCGGTTTATCTGATAAAAATTCTTTTTGATATTTTTACATATTGCTTTTCTGCTCAACGAACACCCCCTTGTGCACCAGCAGGCTGGCCAGCGGCTGCTCTCTGCTCCGCCAGCAACAAATCCACCATTCTGCCGTAGCTGGACACACCGTCCGTCTGGTTATTCGCCTTCAGATATATGTCGTTTACAAAGCGGGAAACATTTGAGATTATACCGTCATACCCGGTCCAGAACTGCTCGTGCTGCGCCATGTCGCGCTGCACCCCATGGGACAGGCCGGACATTATCTCTGAGGCCAACTCCGGCTCGACTTCCTCCAGTGCGGCGATGGAATGATAAAACGCTGAAAAAAGCCCGCTGTAAAGCATCATTGGATCATCCGACTGCTTGCATGCCAGATAAGCTATGAAATTCGCCTCATCCTCGCGCATAAAGCCGCACTGATGTGCCAGTTCGTGCGCCATGGTCGAGGGAAGCGCGAAGAAGGGCACGTTGACATTGATATTGGATTCCAAAGTGAGGGGAAAAAACACCCCTCCTATACCTGCATGAGACATCAGCTCCGACATCACCACTGGTTTGGGTGCGGAGTATAGGGACCTGTCCAGCGCGGGATACTGCTCCGCCAGCATTTGCATCGCCAACACTGAGTGCTGCACGTAATAATCCAAGTCCCCCGGCCCTGGAGCGTAAAGGTCAGTATCTTCTCCCAGTTGCTCTCTCACCCGCCCCATGTTGTCGGCGAGGGACGTGCAAAGTTGCTCCAGTTCCTCCACGCTGGACTGTTCCACATCATATCCGGTGTAATATGTAAAGGTATACCGATGATAGTTCAACCCACACAAGGCGGTAAAAACAAAATACACCATGCAGAATATCGCGGCTGCCCCTGCCATGCCACGGTATGCAGTCATGCCACGCCCATCCTTGCTTTTGATGACCTTGCGGACGTAATAAACGATATATCCCAGACAGAACAGCAAAAACAGCACCACCAGCCATTCAGTTACCGAAAAATCCACCAGCGACGGCAAAAATCCTACCGCAGCGGACAGCACCGGATACACTGACCGGCTGTACACCTGTTCTGTCCAGTCAGGATTATACTGTGCATATTTTGTCACTATGTATGCGGTGACTCCAGATAGGATAAACAGCAACCGCTTGAGTAAGAACTTTTTCATATCATGCTCCGCTCCGTATGATAAATTTTTGTGCCCAGTATTCATTATAGACTGAGCCAGGGCGATGTGCGCTCTGGCTTTGCCTCTGTTATTTGTTCTATTTTCTGCATTGCCGTATCAGATAAATAGTCAACGCGGCCCCAGCCAATATGCAGAAGGCCCCTGCGATCAAGTCGGATTTGAATCGCTACGGATTGATCCATGAACTTACCACATCTTTTACAGAATGAATGCCGCAACGATCCGGATAGATTCTATATGCTCCAGCATAGACTGCGCTGGAGAAGATGGAGAAAGTCAGAATTACCAACAGGGAAATTGCAACTATAGACATTTTTTTATGTTCCGCAATTGCTTTAAGCCTATTCTTTATCTGTTTTGCATCGTCGCAGAGCATGAGAGATATTGCATGGTAATTGCTATGCATCCCATTTTCCAGCGAGTTTATTAATGCCGATCCATAGGCTTTTTTTTCGTATTTGTCCAAACGCTTTATTACAGTTTCATCACAAGAAAACTCACAATCCCTGTTTATTACTTTTTGTATTATGTATATTGCTGGGTTAAAAAAGTGCAGACATATTACAATTTGTACCAGCCATTTATAAAGAAAATCCCATCTTTTGTGATGCGCCAATTCATGCAGGAATATAAAACGGAGGTCGTCTATGGAAAGCAACATATTTTCCGGTAATACAATGCAGGGCTTACAGAAACCAATCAAGGAAGGTGAAGTGACTGCTTGAGAGAAATAAAGCTTTGGCGGCTTTTTGACTTTCGCTTCACGGCATGATCGTTGATAAAGATTTATAATGGAATTATCTGTAATGCATCTACATTTAGATTTTATATGGCGGATATAAATATGATAGCTAATGATTTTTTTCAAAAGAAGGACA
Source organism: Lacrimispora brassicae (assembly GCF_054772055.1). NCBI lineage: Bacteria > Bacillati > Bacillota > Clostridia > Lachnospirales > Lachnospiraceae > Lacrimispora > Lacrimispora brassicae. The sequence continues at coordinate 30,382 of NZ_BRYH01000020.1, forward strand.
GCGGCAATGATTAACCAGATACTGTTTATTGCTTCGTTTGTATTTATCAGCGCAAAACCATCTCGAAAGACGTAGTTTATCAAAGTTGCTTCGTGAGCAAAGGGGAACATCATTCTCATAATGACAATACCCCAAATATAATACTGCCACGTTCGTGATAGTTTGGTTTGTATAAACGGTCTGATAGCCAGCAAAGCAAAGGCAATAACGGAACCGGAAACCGACAAGGAAACCATTTTCATTAGCAAGCTGTTCAATAGCAAGCTATTCATTGGGGGTTCCTCCATTCCAGTATCGTCGCAATTCCTCAATATCCTGTGGTTTGATTTTTTTGGTTTCATAAAGAGAAGATATAAGCTGCTTTGCATCACCACCAAACAATTTATCAATCAACTCGTCCGTTTGCTCTTTTGTGTATTCATGCTCCGAGATAAGCGCCGCATAAGAAGATACGGTCTTTTGCTTGTTTTGAAGAAGATACCCCTTTTTTACAAGCCGACTAATCAGCGTGTAAATTGTGGTATCCTCCCAGCCTTTTCTCTGTTTAACCGTTCTCACAATATCCACACTGGTAACAGGCATTACATTCTCCCACACCGTTTTCATTACCTCAAATTCAGCATCAGTTATTTTCTTCTCATTTTTCATACTGATAACTCCTCTACAGTTGTAGCGTACAATTCTATTCTACAACTGTAGAGTGAATATGTCAACTTTTTCCTCGTTCCAACACGGAAGTACCAACGGAAAGTAATCTACATAAGAACCGCTGATCCTACTACTGCCAGCTAATCACTCAAATACCTGGGTTCTTCGCTTTTAGCAGCTTTTTATTTTTTACCTCTGGACCAAAGCAATAAAGAATTTTTAATTCATCAGATTCCTTTAAATCATTTTGAAGCTCCATTTTTCCCACTCCAATAGGGAGAAAATACTGCTCTCCTTTTTGTAATTGCAGCTTATCTGAATCAGTTTTAAATGTGCCGCTTCCGTCAATAACATATAAAATAGCAAATGAATCCTCTTGAATCACATCAAGCCTTTCTTTGATTTCTAGCTCTTCCATCTTAAAGAATGGTGTATCTTGATACGAAATCAGAGAATTAATCTGTCCCCCACTGCTCTCATATAAGCACTTTGTTTGAATAAACCTGCGTTTATATGTTTCATCACGATTCAGTGTTTCATAGTTAAAGCATTCAAACATCCTATCAAATCCTATTCCCTGATGACACATTGAGTCCTCCACCTTAAGTCCTGATGGTGTTATTCGCTCCACTCGTATTGTGTAATCTGTCGGCTCTTGTATTTCTATTAAAAAACAGCCGGATCCAATTGCATGAGGAACGCCGCCGTCAATCAGGACTGTATCCCCGGGTGCTACATCATATCTATGCATACTACTAAGCATACCCTCTATATCCTGTTTTTCAAATAGCTCCTGCCAAAGCTCTCTGGTAACACCTTCTTTAAATCCCACATATATATGAGGAGCCTCTCCATTAATCTCTCGTCCTCCCAAAATGTGCCAGCACTCGGTCTTTCCATAATCAGAATTAAATAGCTTTTTTGCCTGTACTCTATCTGGATGCACCTGTATGCCCAGTCGCTCACTGGAGTCAATTAATTTTACTAAAACACCTAAGGATGCTCCTGCAGCTTCAACATGTGGTTTCCCCAGATATCTTTGCGGATCTGCCTCAATCACATCCTTTAAATATTTTGAAGGATGTGATGCCAGCTTGCTAAGTCCTTCCTCCGTATACTTTTCCCGTCCTGCATTTCGTGCTGCCGTCAAGGATGCTATCCATTCCTCTGGAAAATGTCCATCCTCCTTCCCATTAAAGCCATGCAGCATATCAAGCATACTACCTCCCAGATATGTTCGCCACACTCTCTCATTAGATAGCTTTATAGGCGCTGGATTACTATCCTTCACATTAGCTTCCATATCCGGAAGCTTCCCTTTGTGAATAATATCTGTTAACCTTTTATGCCATTCAGTATCACGCCACATCCCCACAAACTGCGGTCCACAGAAATTACTTGTAGCAATTGCTGCCCATTGACCCGTTTCACTTGCAGCAATAGTCCCTGTTTCACAAAGCTCCTTCACCCATCCCCAGTCAAGAAGTGGCCAGTCTTTATAATCCACAGGTCCCCAGCACTCTGTACTAATAAGCGGCTTATGATTTTTCTTTGCCCATTCAGCCACCATTACAATACCTTCCTTTAATCTTGTATTGAAAAATTCTGTTTTACTTCTGTAATAAGCTTCTCCTTTTTCCGCCAGACGATTAAAGCTGTCTGGAATAAATCTATCGTATTCGTATCCAATTGTTTCATAAAAATCACAAAACTGAACAAACCATAAATGTAATTCAATAAAATCCTGGAAGGAAACATCCTCTCTGTCCAGTCTATAATTTTCAGTTGTTACAATATCTTTATTAATAGATGAATCATATCGCCCGTCACTGGAAACTGTATAGCATAGGCTTGGGTACTTATTTTTAATTATTCCTATAGCTTCTTTCATCCAGCGGAGGCTTTCCTTGTGATACCGGGGAATACTTTTTTCATCCATTCTTTCGTAAAGGAAGCCTGTCCATGGTGGTGCCGGAAATTCATTGCACAAATCCACATATAATATGGTATCCATAAGACCCGCTGACTCCAAAATAGAAATGGTTTTTTCCCATATCAGTGCCAGTTTTGCAGGGCTGTCAATCTCTAAACGAATGTTGTCTGCATCCTCTCTAAACCAGGTTGATAATGCAACATAAATGCCTCTTTCTCTGCACTTATTCATAAACTCTATTAGATTGCCCCTTATATCAGAAATTCTGGTAACTGCCGGTGCACCCCAGGTTTGCTGAGACCATTCGGGATATAGTATCCATTCATCCTGCTCCTCTTTTGTAAGTAAGTGGGGATAGGCATCTATACGTACCGCATCATATCCTCGCCCCTTTAACTCATCAAGTACTAAATCCCAGTCTTCATAACCAGCTCCATCCCAGCGTCGTTCTAGCCAGGAGAAATCCCACATGGTTATGGCCAAAGGTCTTTCAATTTTCAATTTCATATACCGCTCCTTTTGTTTTTAGTCAACCTCTTTTCATTCGCCTTACTCTGCCTGGAGTTTCACCTGTTTGTTTTTTATACAGCCTGTAAAAATAATGCATATTTGATAAACCAATTGCACTGGTAATATCCTCCATGGACAAATCACTATGGCAAAGCAGCATGGTCGCACGTTCAATTCTGATTCGCATAAGATAATCTGAGAAGCTTTCCCCGGTTTCCTTTTTAAACAATTTGCTAAAGTAACTGCTATTCATATTAACAATTTGTGCCATTCCTTCACATGTAATATTTTCTTGCAAATGAGTATTAAGATATCCCTGTACAAAATCAATTTCCTTACGCAGTATCTCCTTTTTCTTACCTGATGTTGCCTCTAAGAAGCAATTAACTGCCTGCTGTGTTAATATACGGTATCCATCATACGTATTTGCTGTCAATAGCTTAGATTCTAATAATTTCATTTCTATTCCCTGCTCCCTAAGCTCTGATTCAAGGAAGTGTACAATATTATGAAAATAGCGAATCATTTTTTCCGGCACCATATGATTAAGATAAAATCCCGAATATATCTTGTCTATTTGCTCCATAATAGCAGAATAATCCAATGCATGAACAGCATCAATGAATTCATAGCTCAGATTACTGTGCTCTTTTGATTTTGCTGATCCCATATTATCCAGATTCCAAATAATACGAGACGCATCAGGATAAAAATAACAAAGCCTCATGTTTAACATACATTCATATATATTCTTAAATTTCCCAATATCTGTATAGCATGAACTTATAACACAGGCGATATCAATCTTTAAAACCTCCAGGATTTTTCTGCGTATTATATCTAATATTTTCATCAAATGCTTTTTTGAAGCATCTTTTTTTAACTGCTGCTTTAATAAAACAACCACCATATCTTCACTTATGGTATATGCCTTTGTCGCATGCTTGCTGAAAGCCTCATCTGCAGATACCAATTCATTAATAATATTCACAACTGCAAACTGTAGTAGCTTCAGATCATTAATAGGAACAATATCTCTAATAATCTCCCAGTTATCAATGCAAAATCCAATTACATGAAATTCACCTAAGGATGATAGTTCGCTCTCCCCCAGTCTTTTTCGAATCAAAAACTCCTCTGAATCTGATGAGCGTATCATATCCTTAAGCAACTGAGTTATCTGAGCTTTTGCATTATTTAGAATAATCCTCTTTTGCTTTTGAATATACTGATTAGCCTGCTGCTCTTTATCCAAAGTATCCTTTATCTTGATAACACATTTTTCAAGCTGTGCCTGATCCAGCATATACTTTACCAGATAATCCTGAACCCCCAGCTCAAGTGCCTCCTGTGCATAGTGAAAGCTTTCGTGACATGTCATAATTATGCTTTTTAAGCTGGTATTTTCTCCCTTTGCGCATCTTACAAGCTCTAAACCTGTAATCCCCGGCATAGTAATATCTGTAATCAGTAAATCAGGTCTTATCTCACCAATCAATTTTAAAGCACTTGCACCATTAGTTGCTGTTGCTCTGACGCAAAATTCCAGCTTTTCCCAATCAAGCAGGTGTTCAATATACTCGAGAATTTCAATATCATCATCTACCAATATTACATTATACATGGTACTCATCACCCCATCCATCCGGTAAATATATAATAACCTGTGTTCCTTTATTAGAAAAATACTGCAAGCTATATTTACTTCCATAATATAACTGAATTCTCTGGGCTACATTACTGACACCAAATCCCGAATCCTTGTCTCCCTTTAGCTCTAAGGGATTTATCACAAAACCACAGCCATTATCGGTTATTGTAATTTTAACTTTTCCATCTTCCTTAACTGCATCAAAAACAATAACTCCTGATTCCTTTGATGCAAATCCATGAACAATAGAGTTTTCAATTAATGGCTGAAAAATTAATTTGGGCACTGGATACTCGTTTAAATCCGGCTCAATATTAGTAATTAGTTCATATGTCTGTGAGCTTCGCATATTTTGAATATACACATAATTCTGAAGATTTTCAATCTCCTGTGATAATGGAATAACCTCATCTATTTTAACAATTGACATTCGCATAAAGCTTGATAATGCCTGCGTCATCTCAACAGCCTTATCGCTGTGTCCATTTTGAATTGCACATCGTATAGACATTAATGTATTAAATAAAAAATGTGGCTTGATCTGAGCCTGAAGAGCAGTCAGCTCTGTTTCTCTTTTGCGCTCCTCAATCTCCTGATTCTGCTTTATCAAGTTAAGTATTTGCACACGCATAATCTCATAGCACTGATAAATCTGACTGATTTCTTTACCACCAAGCTCTGAATTTTTCAACTCGTCCGCAGGCTTTTCCAGCTCTGTATGTGCCATTGTCTCTGCCAGTCTGCGCAGAGGTCTTGAAATATTGCCTGCAATAATGCCTGCAATAAGCAAAAATATCCCTATAAAGGTTAAATTAACCAAAAGAAGCTGCTCGTTGTTTCCCCTAATATCAGCCGCAATCTGCTCATAAGGCTTTACGTCAATAACTATCCAGGGAGAGATTTTAAGCTTCCTGTAAGTAACTAAAACCTCTCCTTGCTTTTCACTGTTAAATACCTGGCTGCCATAATCTTTACCCATGGGAAGATCCTCCAGAATTGAAACAAGCTCTGTATTTAGCACTGCTTTATCATTACTGGATATGATTTCCCCATTTTGATCAACTAAAAAACGCCGATTCTTCAGTTCCTTTCCTGCCAAAAGCTCACTTAATGGTTTTTCCATAATGCTGACCAGCAGGTTTGCACGACGCTCGTTTTTCTCACTAATGTCCATACTCTTTAATAGTGTAATCATAAAAGCATCTTGATTATAGATGGAGTTATCAACATTTTCTGATATTCCCACCCAATCAATTGTCTTTAGTCCAGTTTTCGCCCCTATCATATATTCCGACAATATATATTCGCGCATACGACTGTCATAATTATAGTTTGTAAGAATCATTCCGTTTGATGTAACCAGGGTAACATTACTGCGCATAACAACAGTATTAAATAACAGTCCCTTTAATATTTCCTCCACTCTGTCAGCAAATCTTATATTTAAAATTTTACTTATGTCACTGTCAATGTATTCTAATGGCAGCTCAAGTGTCTCTTGTGCAATTTCCTTAAGCTCTTTATCTTCATATAAAAACAATTGCACAGAGACAATCTTACTTAGTAAGTTTTCAATATTGGAAGCAGCAAGATAAACCGAATCACCGGTTTCTGTCATCACTCGCTCAACAACCATCCGCTCCATGGTTTTGGTAGAATAAATCTGAAAAACCACCATTGGAATAATAACAATCAGAATAGAAGTTCCTAATATTTTCTGGAAAAAAGATGTTTTTCTCAGTCTTTTCATCGCTCATCCTCATTCATTTGCTGTTTCATTTTTAACTTTAGCATTACACCATGATTATATCAAATTTCTCTTATTTATTCCAGATAAGCCTGAAAGCTTTTGTTTCTTTTTCCTTTAAACTGACTTTAAAAGAAATGGCCCTTTCTGCAGCGGATAGCTGCAGCTCCTGATTGCTATACAACTCATATACACGGCAATTTTCACCCTCTATATCCTCCAGGTGAATCGATGTATATGCCTCCTTATTTCCGTAGTTAAATATAAATATAAGCTCTCCATTATCACCCCCGATTCTTCCTGCCTTTATGTCTTTATTATCACTATACTGCTTTCGTAAATGATATTTCTTCTCCAGCATTTCTATTAGAAGCTTGTGGGCTTGTGTATTGCCTGTATCGCAGTGATAGCCGTACCATAAATATGTGGCCATTGAAATAAATTTTCCTTTTCCGTAAGCAGACTCTACTATTGCCGGCATCTGATCATCAAATGTAGCAATTACTTTGGTGATACTGCTGTCCATATTCCAGATTTGCCGCTCATAATAGCCGTTAAGTACAAGATTATCCCAATCATTGTTCATAGAAATAGTGAGATTTCCAGCATCCAAATCAAGGAACTCAATTCCAATTGCCTCATTGCAGGAACCACCCGGTAAATCTGCATAAACATACCCGGTCTCATCCACCATTCCAAATCTTCCATCACAAACAATGCAGCCGCCTTCATCAACAAATTTAAGTATTGCCTGTGACAGCTCTTTTGATAAATAAACCTGACTGGTAATAAAAAGTACTTTATATCCTTTTTTGTTTCCTTCAATTAGATCATTTGCACTTACAAAGTCCGGATAAATTTGTTGTTCCCACAAACAGCGGTATAAACCATCCAGTGAATCTAAATAAATAGAGTCAGACAGCACCTGCCCATGATTTCTTGAATATGCCTTAGTAAAATCGTGATTTAAGGGATCATATAAAATTGCGGCTGATGCTGGTAATGGCTGATACCCGGTAAACTCATTGTTATATTTATTAAGCATATCCGCTATTTCTCCTGCGGCTTTTGCTCTATATGTATAATTTCCCTTTATATCAACTAATCCACGTCCAAGAGTTTGAACTCCTTTTAGGAAGGGATCCCATTTCCAATAAATAATACCTTTAGCTCCCCCTGTGATTGCCTCCATTGTCCACCATCTGATATCCTCAGAGTTAACTGTACTCATAGTATTAAACATGGATACATTATGGCTTTGCAGCTCAGCAATCCAAAAGTTTCCTGTAGGCGATGCACCATGAATTCCGGCAAGCGTCATCCATCTTCGATAAGGAACAAACCCTACAGAATCATTTTTTGGATATAGAGAAATCCCGAATTCATCAACACTGCGTGCAATACTCCAGTCATCCTGTGGCAAATCATAATGCTCATCCTCTGAAACGCTGGAATATACATTATCTGCAATGACAGTGATATTGGGATTTACTTTTTTTATCATTTGCCCCCAATCCTTTAATATAGCAGCCATATGAGCCTTTTTAAATTGATTATAATCCACTACAGGCATAACACTTGCCCACATCCAATGGCAAAATTCAATCTGTGACCAATCATAATATGTACGTTCCCATGCATTATTCAGCTGCTCAATTTTTTTATACTTTTCCTTTAGCCAATCTCTAAAAAAATCCAGTGTATAACTGTCATATGATTCAAATCTCGTCTCATTATAAATATCAAATCCATAAAGTGAATCATATTCCTTATATGCATTGGCTGCATCTGTAAAGCATTTTTCAATTAACCTGCGTACCTGAGGATGGCTGTAATTTATATATTCATAGTTTTTACCCAGATTTTTTTTATTTCCATTTACATCAACCGGATAATATTCCTCCCTCATTAAAAAGTCCGGTGCATATTCTAAACATGTAATTTGCCCTTCCATCTCCATAATCACCTGCATATCAAGCGATTTCGCGTACTCAAGGATTCTTTTTCCAGTTTGAAAAGGATAATCCGGATTAGTACGATCCTCCCACCAATAAACGGCAGGCCATACCACAACCTGGTTCATCCCTAACTTTTTCATAGATGACAGATGCTTATAAATTGTATCTAATGTAAATTCTCGCTGTATTTTTAAAACTGCGCCATATCTAAATTCCTGCTTCATGCCTGCTCTCCCTTATCTTCATAACGCTAAAGGACTGTCGAATAAAAGCTCACAACAGTCCTTTGCAATATTTATATTTTTACATTATTTTTTCATTACTGCATCAGCTCGTTTTATCATGTTATCAATAGCCTCTTCAATCGTCTGACCGCCACTTAGGTACTTATCGCCTTCTTCTTTTAAAATTCCCTGCAGCTCTGCATTACTTGGTGGTGTTGTTACCGCTGTGTGAGAATGTCTCTTATCATATGTGAAATAGTTCATAAGTACTTCTCTGTCAACTAAATCTTCACGATCATTCACAACTATATCTGCAAGCGCCTCATAATCAACATTCTTATATGATGGAAGTGATTTTCTCATAAGCAGACCTTCATTTGTATAAAACTTTATAAACTTATAGGCGGCTTCTTTATTAGCATCACTTGCATTACTATTAATCGCAAGAACCGGGCAGCTGTCTCTTTCCACACCTTCCGGGCTATCCTTCCATCTTGGTGCCATAGTTACAACCGTTTTAAAATCATGAGGATACATCTCTGTGTTTGTAATATATGGCAATGCAAAAATACCGGTTACAAGCATTGCTGAATTTCCATTAAAAAATTCCGCATTATAATTAAGGCTTGAGGTGGTATAGTCAATGTAGGATACTTCTGTTTTATCAATATTCTCTAATTGATTTTTAAATTCCATCCATTCTTTTAAAACAGGATCATCAAAGTTATGTGTATTCTCATCCTTATAAAGCGGATTATCATCCTTACTTTGTGCAACACCTAGATAGTACATAACAGGATCACCCCAAAATGGTGCAACTGATCCATATCTCTTCTTGCCGCCCTCTTCTTTTGTGAGTTTTAGTGCATACTCTCTGTAATCATCCCATGTCCAATTAAGCGGTGGTACTTCAAGTCCCGCCTCATCTAAAGCATCCTTATTGAGGAAGACAATACTTGCGTTGCTTTCTCCAGGCAAACCATAAACATTTCCTTTGTGTGTTGTATCAACTGTATAATCAGAAATAGAAGTACCATCTGCTGCCATAAATTCATCAATTGGCTCAAGCAATCCCTTATCAGCCTTTATTGCATATGAAGCAGGTGACTGACATCCGATAATATCTGTAGTATCTCCTGATAACAATAGCAAATTATACTTTTGCTCGAACTCATCAGATTTATTTGTTGACTGAGCATCAAGTATTACCTCTATATTTGGGTATTGCTCATTAAACTTTGCTACTACCTCGTAGAACTGCTCTTTTGCTACAGTATCATTATCTGCAACCCAATATCCAAAATGTATTGTAACCTTCTCATCCTCACTTGCTTCTGCCTTCTCCACATTAGCCGCCGTATCTGCTGCGCCGCTTTCTTTTACAGGCGCTGCTGTTGTTTCTTGTTTTTGGCTGCTGCCACATCCAGATATGCTTCCTGCTGCAAGAATTAATGCCAAAATAATTCCCATCTTTTGCTTCATTTCAAACATACTTTTACCTCCTGAATTTTTTTATGAATCTAACCCTTCACTGCTCCAACTGCAATTCCGTCAATTACCTGTGTCTGAAACATCATAAATATAACAATCAGCGGAATGGTTGATATAACAGCCCCTGCCATAATCAGCGAATATACAGGTGATAATCCGTCGCTTTGGGCAAACTGCTGAACCGCTAGCTGTACAGTAAATTTATTTGCTGAATTCAGGAACACTAATGGTCCCTGATAATCATTCCATGACCACACTGCTTTTAATATTCCAAGAGTTGCAAATGCGGGTTTTAAAAGCGGAACAACAATCAAGAAAAAGATATGAATATGATTGGCTCCATCTATCTTTGCCGATTCGCAAATTGCATCCGGTATTGAAAGCATAAACTGTCGAAGTAAAAATACTCCATAAATTGACATAGACTCCATAAGTATTAATCCCAGCAATGAATCATAAAGATTCAGCCCCTTGATAATCATAAATCTGGGAATAAGAGTCAGCTGAGTTGGAACCATCATTAAAGACAGGAAAAATAAGAAAATAACATCTCTTCCTTTAAACTTAATCTTACTAAATCCATATGCGCTCATAGAGCACACCATAAAGCTTAGCAAAACAGTTCCGCCTGAATAAATAAAAGAGTTTATATAATTTAAAAAGAACTTATTTTTCAAAAAAACAATAGAATAATTATTTACAGCATTCCATGTTTTTGGAATCCATTGAATCGGATATGTAAATACATCTGCTTCAACCTTAAATGATGCAGAAATCATCCAAAATAGCGGCATAAGCATAAATACAGACAAAAATCCCATGATTACTGTTAATATTATTTTTGTCAGCTTCATTTTCCGAATATAAACTTTTTTCATTGACATCACCCCCTTTCCTTCTGGCAACGCCACTGAATTAATGTTACTGCAAAAATTACAACAAACAGTACCCATGCCATACTACTGGCATATCCCATCTTAAAATACTTAAATGCACTTGTATACATGTAATACACCAATACCGATGAGGATGTTCCCGGTCCGCCTTGAGTAGTTATTGCAATTTGGTCGAAAGCCTTAAACGAACCAATAATACCCATTGTTGTTAAAAAAAACGTAGTTGGAGCTATTGATGGCCACGTGATGTAGCGAAAGTTCTGAATCTCACTTGCTCCGTCAATAGAGGCTGCCTCATAAAGCTCCTCTGGAACACCTTTTAGGCCTGCTATAAAAACAATTACATAATAACCCAGCTCTCGCCATGCTGTAAGTAAAATAACTGCTGCCAGTGACCACTTATAGTCTCCAAACCAGCCTGGAGGATTTTCCATTCCAATAGCACGTAAAAACTGATTTACCGGGCCATAGGTTGGCTGCAGCATAGCTTTAAAAACAATTGAAAGTGCCACTAAGCTCGATATATAGGGAATGAAAAAAGCCACTTTAAAGTACTGTGAAGCAAAAACATATCTATTAATAATAACCGCTATAACCACGCCCAGCCCAATTTGTAAGGCAACAGTAGAGATGGAAAAGATCAATGTATTTTTCAGCGAATCTGTAAAAGCCACATCACTCCACATATCAACATAATTTTTAATACCGATTAAGTTAATATTTTTAAAGCCAGAAATAAAATCCCAATCAGTAAAGCTTAAATACAATGAAAAAACCACTGGTATGACAGAAAACAGCATTATTCCTATCACCTGAGGAAATATAAATAAATATCCCTGAACATTTTCTGATGCATGTCCGCGCTTTTTATTCCCTTTACTCCTTAACATGTTTTACCTCCCGTTCATTTATATGCATAGCTTACTATAACGGGAGGTAAAATTCTTTATCCTATGAGTGCCTTTTTTTTACTTTTCATCGCTTTTTAACATTTCATTCCACTGATTAATCTGCTCTTTGCTGGGATTATCTATGCATAACAGTGGTTCGAGTCCCAGCTTCCTTTCCTTATCCACACCCAAATTATGATATGGCATCAACTGTATATTTATAATATTGGGATATTTTCTCCTTAATGATCTGAGAAATGCAAAATGCTCTTTACTGTCATTTTTAGTAGGAATAATAGGGCAGCGCAATATAATATTCCCATTGCTTTCATATAAATATTGGAGATTTTTAATAATTACATTATTCTCAACTCCTGTTAATTCCTTATGCATTTGTGCCGTGGCTTTAATATCATATAAAAACAGGTCTGTTACCGGCAATATACGTTTAAGCACTTCTTCTGATGTATAGCCGCTTGTTTCAATACAGGTATGAATATCCTCCGCCTTAGCTGATGAGAGCAGCTCATAGAGAAAATCCGGCTGCATAAGCGGTTCTCCCCCCGATACTGTAATGCCGCCACCAGAGGCTTTATAGTATGCCTTATCCAGTCTTACAATTGACATAACCTCCTTGACACTGCAAATGTAACCTACTGTTTTGGTATGATCGATATATTGCTGTATTTCACTGCTTTTTGATTCCGGATTATGGCACCAAATGCATTTAAGCGGACAACCCTTAAAAAAAACCGTTGTTCTTATTCCTGGACCATCGTCAATACATCCTCTTTGAATATCAAATACAATCCCCATAGATCCTCCAGCTAATACATTGTTCGCGACATAATCTCTCGCTGTACATTAGGGCTTAATTCTACAAATCTGGCGCAAAATCCGCCTACTCTAACAATAAGGTTTTTGTACTTTTCTGGTTCCTTTAATGCATTTTCCAAATCCTCACGTCCAAGTACATTCATCATAAGCTGTGAGCCGCCATTTTCAAAGTACACCTTTATCATCATTTTAGTTTTATCATAATAGGTAGTAAACATCTCCTTTGAAAACTTCAAATTCTGAACACTTCCTGCATGAATGTCAGTTCTTAGCTTTACAAGTGAGTTTAACATTGCCGTTAATCCATTAACATCACTTCCGCCTGAAGGATTGTTGGCATTTGCCATTGGTTCCCGTGCCTTTCTTCCATCTGCAGATGCAAGGGTAAATTCTCCTAACTCAGAGTTTGCGGAATTATTAATAATTACCGCCAGGTAGCTATCCAAACCTACCCTTTTAGCCTGTTCTTTAATAAAATTGCATACATGCTCATGAACACGTTTTGCCATAAGGTCTGCTCCGCTATTGTCATTTCCGTATTTGGGAACATTTTTTAGCAGCTCCCATTGCTTCTCATATCCTGCGAAATCATTCCTTATCATCTCAAGTAGTTCTGCTTTGCCAATTTCCTTACGTTCAAAAACCATCTGTTGTATTGCATACAACGAATCTGATGTATTTGTATTCCCGTATAACTCAAGTGTTCCTCCCTTGTATTTGGCTCCACCATCAAAAATTGCTTTTCCTTTTGCAATGCAATCATCAAATAATATACTGCAAAGCAAAAACGGGGAATGCTCCTGTGCCACATTGTACTCAACCATTTGCTGCTCTGCCTCAATGGTGATATAACGCTCCGCCTGTTTACAATAGCTTTCAAAAAAGTCTTCAAAATTATCATATTCTGTAAGCAAACCTGTTTTTAATCCTAATTGCTTTTTACTGACATAATCATAGCCATCAAATAATGTTATCTCCAATGCCTTTAATATGTTTATAATATCACTGGGTGTTCCTACTGATTTATGATAAATCACATATTCACCACACCCAAAAGGCAGGTAGTTTACAGCCTCCTCCTCTGGGATTTGAAATGCCCTTTGCACTGATGAAATATTGATCTCATCATTATATAGCATAGGATATACACACCCTGTCCCAATGGTTTTTAATGCATCTTCCATCAGATGCTCATCCTGGCCACCATAAAACCTAAGAGTAAGCTGCGGCAGTACATCTCGTACTATTGATGCAACCTCTATAATCAACCGTGCACATAAATCGGCATTTCTTTCATTACGCCGGCCTTTCCCCCCAATGATGACTCTGGCATTCCAGGTTGTTTTCCGCTGAATGATCAGGTGCCACAGACAGCACAGTAATTCTTTGGCCTGTGCTCTGGTTATTTTATGTTCTGTTAAGTCATGGGTCAGAAAATCACCTAAATATTCATCCATCCGACCATAATTATAGGTTCCGGATACAATTGCATACAAATACATCAGTTGTACCGCCTCATGGAATGAAAACGGCCGGTTGTCGGCAATATGCGTAAGTACCTCAGTCAGCAGCTTCCTGTGAGGATGATCTGACGCCTGGATCTTGTCACGGTGAAACCGGATCACTGCCTGAAATGCTTTTAATGCCCCAATCATTTCCTGATATAGTTTTATCTTTGAAGCGTCTTTTGTCACCGCTATCTGCTGCTCCAGCTCCGCCGTCAGTCCCGGAATCCCCAGCCTTAGCAGTTTGTCAAAATCAAGCTGGGTACTGCTCATCCGGCACAGCCAAAAGCCCACATTGGACTCCTGTTTAAAGTTGTCATTGGGTATTATGTCCAGAATATGCTTTGGTGTTTTACGGATCAGTTCGGCCCGTCCGGTTTTTGCCTCCCACTGATCCAGATAATCCGTCAGCCGGCTCTTCAAAGGCTCCGCCACATTGGCTAGCACCGCTTTGCACTGTTCCTGATTCTGATAATATCCCATCCCAAAATCCTGCATGGCAAATCCTATCCCGGGTTTCTCATACCGCCCCAGCAAAAGGTCCTGCTTCTCCGGGAATAAAATAGCATACTTATACTGAATTTCCAGACATGCAGCCTCTCTTTCTCCTTTTTCCTTTTCCGGATAACTATAATATCGTTCAAAAAATTCCAACATATAATTGCCTTGTTCTGACAATGTCATTTTCAATTCCTCCTGTTTTTTTAGTTTCTGCGGTGATCTGATTGGATATCAACTTTGATGGATTGTATTTCACTCATGTAGGGTTTTGTGATGAATTCTATTTCAGCAAAATATTCAAAAAGCATGAAGGAATCAGTCCTGTTCTTTTTATAAAAAATTCGCGTTGAAACAGCTTCTCCAATATCTGTTAACCCGTTAGCCAACAGACGGTGGCCGCGCTAAACGCCTGTCCACCGTCTATATCATTCTATTATGACATCAATATAATCTGTTCAGTTCCTTTCTCCAGCCAGACTTTCCTGAATCCAATCAGTTTCCGCCGTTCCTCATTCTCAAACTGCAGCACCGAATACCAGGTATCATAATTGCCGCAATTCATAACCTTCACCGTATTGGAATCCAGCCATTCCTCCTGAATCTCAGAATAAGTCAGCCCATAACCAAACGGATACAGCGGCCGCCCTTCATAAAACCGATAAGTACGGTTTTTCATGGAATAATCTTCAAAAGCAGGAACATCCTCCAGCGTTCGATAAAAGGTGACCGGCAGCCGGGCGCTTGGTGAAACGTCGCCAAACAAAATGTCCGCCAGCGCATTGCCTCCCTCTGCTCCCGGATAGAAGCACTGAATAACGGCTGCACAGTTTTGATCCGGTTCTGACAAATTGATACAGCTGCCCGAGACATTGACAAAAATCACCGGCTTTCCGCATTTCACAATCGCATCCAACAGCTGCTGCTGCGATTTCGGCAATTCGATATCCTTTTTATCACCTCCCCGATCCCCGTTAAAGGCATCGCCTTCCTCCCCCTCCATGGAAGGATTCAGACCCATAAACATAATCACCACGTCACTCCGCCGGGCTGCGAGAACCGCCTCTGCAAGCGGGTGTTCCTCCCAGTCATTTACCTTATCCTTAGAGATATGGCAGCCTTTGGCATAATACACCGCCGCCTCCGTGTGATCCTGAATCCCCTTCAGAAATGTTGTATAGTTGGCTGGGGTGCCATGATAATTACCCAGCAAAACACTCTTATCATCACTATTAGGACCGATGACCGCGATCAATTTGATATCTTTTAACGGCAAAATCCCGTCATTCTTTAATAACACGATGCTTTCCTGAGCCATTTTCCGGTTTAATGCCTGATGCTCCTCGCATTCCACAACGGAATATGGAATCTTGTCATACTCACAATCATCAAACATCCCCAGGCGGAACCGTGCTGTAAACAGGCGCTCCGCTGCTTCTGTAACCGTCTCTTCACCAACCAGCCCCGAACTCACCGCCGTCAGCAGCCAGCGGTAAGCATCGCCGCAGTTTAACTGACATCCGTTATTTAACGCCAGAGCCGCACTTTCCGCTTCATTGTTTGTCACACCATGATTCCGGTTGATATCACAGATTGCACCGCAGTCCGATACCACATAACCGTCAAAACCAAATTCGCCGTATAAAATATCCATCAACAAGGTTTCACTGGCGCAGCAGGGTTCCCCATTGACCCGGTTATAGGCCCCCATCACCGCACTGGGATCTGCGTGTTCGATACAATACCGAAATGCCCACAGATACGTTTCATACAACTCCTTCTCATCCACCCGTGCATCAAAGCTGTGCCGCTCTGCTTCGGGCCCACTGTGAACTGCATAATGCTTGATCGTTGCATCCAGCTTCCGGTGAACGCCATCGCCCTGTAGGCCTTTGATAAATGCCGTCCCAAGAACACCGGTCAGCAAGGGATCTTCGCCATATGTTTCGTGGCCTCGCCCCCATCTGGGATCTCTGAAAATATTGATATTAGGCGACCAGAATGTCAGCCCCTGATACACTTCCGTTTCTCCCATCTTCCTGTACTCATTGTACTTTGCCCGCGCCTCATCTGAGATCGCCTGCGCCACCTCATAAAGCCGGTCTTCATGAAAGGCGGCTGCCATCCCGATCGGCTGGGGAAATACGGTGGCCGCACCAGCTCTGGCAACGCCATGAAGACACTCATTCCACCAATTATAAGCCGGAACCCCCAGCCGTGGAATGGCTGGGGCATCATATTTCAACTGGGCTGTTTTTTCCGCCAATGTCATCTGTGACACCAGCGCCCTGGCCCGCGCTTTAAAATCCAAATCCATATCCATATCTGTCAATTCCCTTTCCACATGTATTGGGTTCACCAAAACAGGAACATTTACCTCCCGTTCGTTTATGCATAGCTTACTATAACGGGAGGTAAAATTCTTTATCCTATGAATGTCTTTTTTTTACTTTTTATTGTTTTATTACATGGGTCATGGCCATATAACCTCGCCATTCTGGTTAATTGTTTTAAGAATTTTCATCAGTTAACTCCTTATCTGTTTTTTAGGATGATTATAAAAAACTTCCTGCCCGGCAGCCTTTTTTCTTTTCTGCTGCCAGGCAGATTAGGATATTCAGAATATTTTTACCGTTATATTTTGTAATGGTATCATTATCTATATCACAAATACGATTTGTGATTTTATCTAAAAAGGCAAAGTCATGTGACACTATCATAAAAGCATTTTCCAATCTTGATAAATAATCGGCAAGCCATGAAATGTGTTCTTTATCCAAAAAGTTTGTTGGTTCATCAAGCAAAAAAACATCGGGTTTTTCCAGAAGTAATTTTGCTAAAATTACCTTGGCACGCTGACCTCCGCTCATTTGCTCAATCGGACGGTCAAGACCAATAGCAAGCAATCCCAATCCGTTTGCTACTTGTTCGATATGTGTATCAATCGAATAAAAATCATGCCTTTCAAGTTCTTCCTGAAGTTTAGCTGCACGTTCCAGGTATCTCATATCGCCGTTTGCGGCCATCTCATATAATACACTCATTTCATTTTCAATTCCATATAGTCTTGAAAAGGCTGATTTCAAAAATTCTTTCATAGTTAAGCTATGGTCTATTTCCGCATACTGGCTGAGATAACCGACAGAGATATTGGACTGCCAGATAATTCGTTAATTTCTAGTAAACTCATGTTAATCAAAATCCTTTCATTTTTGTTGTTAAATTAGCAACCATGTATAAAAACACAAAAAGGCAGAAGACAATACACACAAGTGTATTTGCCTTCTGCCTCTCAGTTCTATATAAACCGATATTTTAAAAGCAAAAGGCTATGGACAAAAACATTGCCTATAGCCTTTTATACGCTAAGTTTACACACGGAAAGAAGCAATAGCATACCAAAATCAGTATGAATATTGCCCTGCTTTCCAATGAAATCTTAATGCGTCATCTATACGCTATACTCTGTACAATGTTTCATCGGTGTGAATTGTACAGAGTTGAGTTTCTTTACAAGTTGATTTGTCAAATAGAAGTTCATATTATTCTCTCCTTTACTGAAACGCAATCGTTATACCACAGCATTTTGGTACTGCCAATTTTCAGTCTGCTAACATCTTTTTTTACGATTTTATTCTATGTCAAATCCAGTTACCCCAAGTCTTTTACACAGCCGCACTGCTATCACTTTACTTGTGCTCTTTTACTCTGCTCTCAATACCGGCATGTATTTATATAAAGCTTCAGCTATTCCATCTTCATCATTCGATGTAGTAACATATTGAGCTATATTTTTCAGTTCCTGGACAGCATTTTCCATTGCAACACCTATTCCAGTGTACTGAATCATAGAGATATCGTTCATTCCATCTCCAAATCCAATCATCTGCTCCTGGACAAATCCCATTGGCTTCAGCACAGTATCCAAAGCCTTGGCTTTATCGATCCCCTTTGCCGTATATTCAAAATAGAAATCTGCTGTAAACATACAACTTAGAGTCTCCTTAAACGGATCCATCATGTCTTTATAATGTTCCTGAAGGTAAGAAGGATCCCCGGCCGTCAATATTTTATTTACTTTATAATCCAGAAATTCAGACAAATCCTCTTTTTCACAAAGCAAATAGCCTCCGCCTCTTGATTCATATTCAATGATGTTAATTAATTTGCCTTTCCATTGTATTGGGTCTGCGTAAACATTATTTACATACATATAATCATCCTTATCTATCATCGGATAAACATTAAATTTCTTTAAGTGTTCTAAAACCGCTTTTCCTTCTGCCAGACTCAATGGTTCATTGAAAAGAGTTTCCATGGTTTCATAATCAATCACTTTGCTGCCATTATAAGCAACAAACAATCCATGGTGCTGATCCATTTCTAACTCTTTTCCTAACCGAAACAATCCTGTTGTGGGTCTTCCGGAAGCAAGAACAAGTTTCACCCCAGCCGACTGTGCCTTTAGTAATGCTTCCTTAGTTTTAACGGTAATCATCTTTTCACTGTTAAATAGTGTTCCATCAACATCCATAATAATTACTTTAATTTCACTCATCCTATTACCCCTCTATTTCGTTTTATGATATAACATAGTAAAAGCGCAAATGAATTACAATAAAAATTGCATATTTCGACATGACAATCGTATTTTATCCAGTAAAAGACGCAATGCATATGACATATATTTGTATACTAAAAAATAAATCCGAATTCGGGAGGCAGGACCTGTAATGCACATCCATATGTCAATAAAATATCAGAAACAGGTAGGCTTATAACCATAAAAATCCGAAAAATAGGGCTGTCATACCACTGATTTTTCATCATTGATGTGACAGCCATTCTCATCATTCTGATTGTTAAAACGTATTTGCATTTGACTGTATCACTTTCTGATACACGGTTTTCTTATTTAAGAAGGATATCCTTCTTATCAAGAATCGCTACTGCAGATGCACAAGCAGGACAATCACAATATTTCGCTCCGGCAGACTTGATTTCCTTTGCATGTGCCGCGATATTCTTAGCAGTGTCCGCTCCGAAAACATGAATTCCAGTATCCGATTCTGCAAAACCGATTAAACCGTCAATCGGTATAATATCTGCCTCCAGTTCATCAATATACTTTTTTGTTTCTGCGGCTTCCTTTTCAGTTCCAATAGCGTCCAACCAGGTTTGGGCTGCTGCTTTTGCCTCACTGCTGCAAGATGACGCATTCATTAATTCGTGTGTTTTTTCAACAGCATAATTTAATACTTCTTTGTCCATAATTGATATACCTTCTTTCTTCTGGAATTTTTCTATATTTTACCATAATCAATCAGACTTTGCAATTTAAAGACACATAACTCTATTTTCATGTACTCAATCATCTATACGAACCACAGTATCAAGCAGTCTGTATTTGGTTTTTCTAACTACCCTCCCAAAGCTTCTCCTTTTACTATCCCACCAATATCTTATCCCCAGAGTACCCCGGCTATTCAGTTCAACCCCCCCCCCGGTCATTAAGTGAAAATAAACTTTATTAATCTCCACTCTCCTGCCCTTTCATGGCTGCTTTATGAACTTTATTCTGCAGGAATGGTTTCATTCATTATGGAGTAAAGTTTATTTTTCAAAATGGTACTAAACCACATAATGCTTATCAATATGCAAAATTGTATTTAAAAGTACATTAGCCCCTTTTAAGCAGTTTTCTACTGGAGTATATTCGATCTCACAATGGCTATGCCCGCCTACACTTGGTACAAATATCATGGTAGTTGGAACCAGATCTATAGCAAACTGCGCATCATGACCAGGACCGCTGTATATTCTCCCATTGGAATAGCCGCATTCCTGTGCACTTATTTCCACATAATCAACCAGTTCGGCAGTAAAGCTCACGGTCTTGCGTGACCATGCTTCCTCATAGGCCACTTTGCATTGCTCCACAACCCTTGGAATTCTTTTAATAACTGCAAGCACCTGTTTGATCACTTCGGGATCCTGATGTCTCGCATCCAGGGTAATTTTTACTTCATCCGGTATTATGGTGTGAATGTTGGGATGGGCAGAAATTTTTCCAGTGGTATAAACCAATTTGCTGTCTAACCGGTCCAGCTCATCATGGAGATATTGAATGGTTTTTACCGCTGCATAAAGAGCATCCTTACGGTATTTCATAGGTGTTGTTCCTGCGTGAC
Organism: Lacrimispora brassicae; assembly: GCF_054772055.1. Taxonomy (NCBI): domain Bacteria; kingdom Bacillati; phylum Bacillota; class Clostridia; order Lachnospirales; family Lachnospiraceae; genus Lacrimispora; species Lacrimispora brassicae. The sequence goes on from NZ_BRYH01000020.1 coordinate 51,361, forward strand.
CTGCCTGCCCGGTAAATGTAAATTCGAAATTGATCATACCGCAGACACCTTCTACAACTCCAATATCTATTCCTTCTGCTTCCAGTACCGGGCCCTGTTCAATATGAAGTTCCACCAGAGCCTTTGTTTTAGACGGATCCAGCCGGTTTTCTTCCTTTCCTTTAAACCCGCTTTTTTCCAAAGCCTCTCCGAAGGTATACCCTGGAATGTCTTTTGCCTGTGAAGCCAGCATGGTTTCCTTGTTAAATTTTCCACAAATAACACCGGAAGACATCATTGCCGGTTCAAATCTGGCGCCTTCTTCGTTGGTCCATACAATAACCGTAATCGGATGCCTGTGAGGTATTTTTTCTTTTACTATGGTTTCTGCCACTTCCATTGCTGTTAAGACACCCAGAATCCCATCGTAATTCCCGCCCTGCCGTACGGAATCCATATGGGAACCTGAGACAATGGCAGGTAAATCTTCTGTTCCGGCAATGGTTGCATATATATTTGCCATATCGTCTGTTGCGATGGAGGCACCGATTGCCTCCATGCGCTTAACGAATTCTTTTCTTGCGGCTAAAGCTTCTTCCGATAAGGAAAATCTGGTAATTCCACCCTTTCCCGTATCTCCAAACCGGCTGAAAGTTTTAATCTTATCTTCCATTCTTTCATAATTGCACTGAATCATGTTATTTACCTCCTTTTATGTACTTCACAGATTTTATATAACTATATAGAATGCAATCTCGTGCTTCTTTCCAAGTTGATAAGCTGCATAATCTATACTCCGTTTAAAGTTCGGTTTTTCTGCTATTTCAAGATATTTCAGCAAATTAATGAACATGATATACTTCCATTGACAACTTTGAAAAAACCGAAAAAAGTTTCATATTTCATTTGCTCTATTATCTGTTTTTAATTATGAACTCTATTTTCTTTATGCCCACAATTCATAAAGTGCTCATAATATTTTTTAAAGTCATCCCCATATGTTGCCTCTAAATCAGGGTTGTTGTCTTTATATGTCATTACGTCAAAGTCACTACATCCTTTACGTCCTTCTGCCATACCACAAATAACAAAATGCTCCAGTAATTTTTGTTGATCACTTCCCACCGTAGTTTGCACATCCGAATTATTATTATAATAGAATGTTGAATCAAATACCAAATTATAATCTTCAACATTTAAAGATGGCTCTGCTTTCTTTTCCAGTGTTGATGTTGAACCAGAGGTTTGCTTAGAAGAAGATGCTCCATTACCATTTTCATAAGGACACACACCGTTTGAGTGTAAATGAGCTGGATAACCGTGGTGATAATGATAACTGCCCAAACCACTTTTGTTTTTATAATCGTGATGTCCGCCTTGGGAATCTGTTCGTTCCGAATGGGCTTGTGCAATTATAACACCGCCAGAATACCTTGTTTCCGCCGATCCAATTATCAGGATCGCAGCAATAAATAAAGTGATTCTTTTGACTTTCTTTACCCAAAATCCCAGCCTCCTCCTTATAACTTCTGTCTCCATACATTACTTCCCCCGTTTCTATTTTTATAAGTAATATCATAACATAAGGTGGAATATATTACAAATTTTGAATTGAAATTGATTGACCAAAAAGTGTTGGATTCATGTGCTATTCTTTTTTCCTTTACACACTCATTTAATTCCTCTTTATACACGGAAAGCAGAACATAAAATGGGCTGTGGTTTTAAAGAAAGACGGTGAAAAGTACTCAAGAAGCACTCTCCACCGCCACGCTTAAAATAAGCCTTTATTAAATCAATCATCCTATAATCTAATTCCCCGAAAACAATGTGGAGCTCAGTTTCCTGTATTGCCCATAGAACCTGTCATAACATTCATGCTTATTCTCCTCAGGCCTGGCCACACACATCATTCGCCCTTTGAGTTCCTGTTCAAGACAGATTGGGGAGGGAAACACTTCCACTGACATCCCTGCCAAGAGAGCTGCGCCAGCGGCAGCTTGCTGCTCAAACGGGCCAGTATATACAGGAAGCTGTAGGATATCCGCAATTATCTGCATCCAGAACGGACTGGCCGAAGCTCCACCTGAGAGGACTATCATATTACCATCGACTCCCTGTTCCAAAAGCATTTCACGGTACTCTCTGATACGGAAGACAATTCCTTCCAGACAGGCGTGTATTATATCAGCCGCAGTGGTGGTCAGGCGGATTCCATAGAAGTTTCCCTGAAGTTCCTCTCTCCCCCTCTCACCATTCAGAAAAGGAAGGAATGTAACACCGTTGCTGCCTGGTACGGATTTTTCTGCCATATCCGTGAGTGTTCTATAGGGAATCCCGGGATACCAGGTGTTTCTCAACCATTTAAAAACCCCTCCGCCGTTATATCCCGTACCTGTCATGCTGAAATATCCACCCACAGGGTGGGCAAACAGATACAGTTCCCTACAAGAGAATTCAGATGGAACACCCACAACCCCGGATATCTGGCAGGAAGTCCCTATATTCACACTCAGGGTTCCAGGCGAAAATATACCGTTACCCAGTAGCTGCATTCCATGGTCACCGCTCCCGCATATAACCGGTATTCCCTGTTTCAACGTTTCTAACTCCGCCTGCGTGTCTCCGGCAACCTGCTCCGACGGAACTACCGGCGGGAACAGGCCTGCATCAATCCCAAGCCGCTCCAAAAGCTGGAGATCCCATTCCATAGTTTCCAGGTTCAGGGCTCCGCTTCCCACTGCATCTCCTGGTTCCGTACAGAAAACACCTGTCATTTTCCATACCAGATAATCTTTAGGCATCATGACACGGCGTATTCTGTGGAATAGCTCCGGCTGGTTCTGCTTAATCCATAGAAGTGATGCCAGCATGAATCCGCTGGCTGTCCGGTTATATATCCTCCGTCCAAGTTCTTCAATGACAGAACATATTTCATCGGCTTGGGCAGTGCTTCTCTGGTCGCACCAAAGAATAGCCTCATCCAGGACATCCCCATGTTCATCGGCCATCACCAGTCCATGCATCTGCCCTGAAAATCCTACCCCGGCCACCTTGGAGCAATCCAGTCTCCTCAGGCAAGTCTCCATGGTCTTATACCACTCTGCCGGATTCTGTTGAGCAAAGCCTTTTTGAGGAAGATGGATATCATACTCCTCAAGACATTCGTCCACAATCCTCAAACTGCTATCCATTAACGCTGCCTTCATCCCTGAAGTACCAAGGTCAATCCCCAGTGTATACATGTCCGTGCCTCCCATCAATGCCTATAAACCAAACGCCACGGAAAGCGCCGCATAGTATCCGATGGCATTCTTAAGCTTAGCCGGTACAATCTGGCACTGTTCGGCTGAGCGCATCAATGCTTCCTTACGGATAACTACTTCCATCTCCGGGCGGATAAATGCTTCACACCTCTGGAAAATGCTCCCTATTACAATCATTTCCGGGTTCAGTACATCTATTAGAAGTGCCAGCCCCCGTCCCAGATAGTGTGCGCTGGTCTCCAGTATCTCACAGGCCAGAGGATCGCCAGCCTCTGCTGCCAGCCCTATATGCTTTGCAGTCAATTGTTCCAGCCCTCCAGCTTCTTCAAGAAGCTCTGGACGTTCTCCAAGCTGAAGCCTCTCCAGAATTTTTATTTTCCCAAGCTGAAGCAGTCCGCCGCCGCTGCAAAAGCCTTCCAGGGAACCAGACTTGCCGTAACCCACAGGACCGTTCTCTGACATACGGACATGGCCTACTTCACCAGCCATGTCATTGGTTCCGTGATACAGTCTGCCATCCAGAATTAACCCGGCACCCAGCCCTGTTCCGAAGGTAAGGAATATCACATTTCTTTTTCCCCGGGCAGCCCCAAACTTCCACTCTGCCAGGGCGCAGGCATTGGCATCATTCTGAAGATATACAGGCACTTTGAAGCGATTCTTCAATAGCTCCACAATGGGGACCTGATCCCAGCCCACAAGATTAGGCGGACTTAAAATGACTCCCTTCTGATAATCCAGAGGCCCGCCGCAGCTTATTCCGATTCCAATCAGGTTTACAGGTTCTATTCCTCTGTCAGCCAACAGAGTCTCCGTTACGTTTATGATATGATTTATTGTTTCCTGCCAGCTATTGTGGGATTTCGTCTGGAAGCACCGGCGTTCGATAATAAAGTCATCCTCACAGGAATCAGGTATTTCTCCCTTTCCAAGGACAACGGCACATTTAGTGCCCCCGATGTCAATTCCAACTGCGTATCTTTTATCTGTTTTTCTATTCATTCTTATCCCACTCCATGAAATTTACCTTTTTTACCTCACTGCCCTGATCCGCAACATAAAAGCTTTGTATCTCGTAGGGGCTGAATACCAGCTTCTGCGCAAACTTTATCATTGGAATCTCAATCAGTGCTCTGGCCTCCCGGCCCTCTGTCTCATAAAAACGCACCACGGTTCCGCAACCATCCTGGGCCCGTTTAAACGCAGATAATACTACATGGCTGCAGTTGCAGACAATCCCGTTGTAACGCTGTGGGAGATTACCTGGATGACATGACTGGGGAACCAGTGTCATCGGCTGGTTCATCATAAGAGCCTTTCTCACAGCGCTGGACGCCTGCCAATTTTCTTTGTGGGGAGCCATTTCATACGTAAATGTCTGTTTTCCCTGATCCACATAGGATACCTGCTCCCCTTCCTCTATTTGATATGGATGGTGATGTACAAAAGCAGGGCTGCGAAGAACCGTAATATAGTAGCTGGATCCGTCCAGGGCACCACTGCTTTTGCTGTCTGTCAGAAAACACAATCCTGATTCGGTACAGTCCCCCTTCTGTCTTCCGGAAACATCACTCCAAACCAGCATGGGCTGCTCTTCTCCATCGGCTGCCCGTTCCTGAATCCCAAAGGGAACCTGGCAGGTACAGGTGCAGTCCATAAGATTGAGAGGAAACTGCAGCTTCAGGCACTTATTCTGCTCACGCCAGTCCACAGTGCACAGAACCTTCAGGCTGTCACTTCCCTGTTCCAGAGTAAAACGCTGTTCCAGATATGACTTTTCATAACTCCACTGAATGACAAGCGTACTCCGTACCGGTCCGTTTTCCGCATAAAACATCCGGTCTGCATGGTATCTTCCGCACAGATCATCAAATCGAAAGACTCCGTGTCCCCAAGTATCGGATTCATCCGTAAACACAACAGGAGATCCGGCACCGCCTTCCATGTACTCCAAGTTCTGGTTTTTGTCATAAAATGAAACCATGGCGCCTTCCCTGCCGTCAAACACAATGCGCAGCCTGTCATTTTCCAACACAGCCCTTTCCATGCAATTCTCTCCACATACTTTTTTCCACCTGGAAACACCCGGAATTCCCTGCCACTCCCCGCCTTTTTGCACAATACGGTAAGTTTCATAACCAAAAGCCCCCACGGAAGCCTTAAACGCAATCCTGGTCCGGTTGGGAATCTTTGCCTCGGGGTTTATGAACTGATAGTCAGCCAATTCACCTTTGCTGTTTTTTACTTCCAGATACTGATCAAGCGGGTCATTAGAAAAAAATCCGGTTTCAAATTCTACTGTCTGGCAACAGGGAAATGAGTGGGGATTGAACACCACTACAGGAATCATCTTCTCTTCGAAAGGAATATCCACAGCAAAGGATAGCCTTTGGAGCGCCCTGTTCTCATTCCTGGCAGCTATAGAACGGCTTTCACCCAGTTGAATCCACACATCCTCATATGCCCGTTCAATGGCAGAACCTGCCAGGGTGTCATGGAATTGATTGAATAACAGGTTTTTCCATGCCCTGGTAAAATCCTCCTGCCTCGTGGCATCCAGGAGCCCACGTTCCATTTCACAATACTTTTCTGCTCTCAGAAGCTCATGCTCCGTCTTGCGGTTCCATTCCTTCATTTTAGATACCACGCTGTAGCATCCGCTGGCGTGGTGCTGCAATTCACCATGAACCACAGGCCAGTCTTTCTGTTCCTCACGGCATGAATCAAAATAACCCTTGGGGCTGTCAAATACCAGACGTACACGATCTTCATCCTCAGCCTGCTCCATGATGCGGCGGATTGTTTCAATGTTTTCAATCGTAGGACCGCCTCCGTGGTTTCCTACCCCGTAAAAGCATATGCAGTGGTCTGAATAGGAGTCAAATTCTTTTTTACAGTCATCGATATGGCTCTCCAGATTCCCAAAGGTACAGTATGTAAAAGGAATGCGGAATGCCGCCACACGTGATCCATCTTTAGACTCCCATATAAAATTCCTTCCCGGAAGTTCCTTTTCAGAAGGGCCCGGACGCATAAAAACATAGGAATCCATTCCTGCCTGACGCAGCAAGGCCGGCATATTTCCGTTGTGCCCAAAGCTGTCGACATTGTAACCAACCGTGGAGATGGTTCCGAAGCGTGATTTGAAATAATTCTGTGAAATCAAGGCATGGCGGACATAGGACTCACCATCCGGCAGATTACAGTCAGGCTGTACCCACCAGCCTCCACATATGATCCAGCGGCCCTGCTTCACATATTTCCTGATTCGTTCAAACATTTCCGGTTCCATCTCTTCTATCCACTCATAGAACTGTGCTGAACTGGAGGTAAATACCACATCCTCAAATTCCTCCAGACGTTCTATTGCCGAATACAGGGTCGCCATATTTTCATGGCTTCCTTCCCTCCAATCCCAGAGCCATACCGGATCCAAATGGGCATTGCCAATCATGTGCAGTTTCTTCATTTTCGTCCTCCTTAAAACTGTCAATTGTGTTTTAGCCCTTGGCAGCTCCACTCATGGAAAAGCCCTGGGACATATATTTCTGGGACAGCCCATAAAGTATGAATACAGGCATCATATACAATACGGAATAGGCTGCTAACTGGCCATAAACCACTGCACCTCTTTGGCCGAAAAACCGGTAGATATTGACCGCTGCCGGCAGCTTATTATTGGACTGAAGCAGTATAAAAGGAACAAAGAAATTCCCCCAACTGCCAATAAAGGTAAACATGGCAACAGTAAATATTCCCGGAAGCATCAGCGGAATAATTACCTTTACAATACTTGTAATAGCCGAAGCGCCATCCGTCCAGGCTGCTTCTTCCAACTCTATGGGAACATTGTCCAGGAAATTCTTCATCATCCAGATACCGTAGGGAAGAGCGGAGGATGACAGGAATATAATGGCGCCAAGGGTACTGTCTACCAGGCGTATTCCTATGAACAACTGGTACACGGGAACCATCACCGCAGTTATGGGAATGGATGTGAGGAACAGCATGGCCATTGTAATCTTTTGTCCGTGTTTTAACTCATATCTGGACAGAGGATATGCGGCCAGTATAGAACATACAAGCACAATGCATGTCTGTGAAACGGAGATAACCGCACTGTTAAAAAAACTCTGCTGGTTCCTGGTATCCAGAACCACTGCCTTGAAATTCTCAAGGCTGATATGGCCCGGCACCTTAAATGCCTGGGTGGCTGTCAGATCCAGAGAGGCAAACAGAAGCCACAACAGAGGAAGCAGAAAGCATGTCCCTATAAAAATCAATACCAGATAGGGAATCCACTGGTCAATACGTTTCATGATTATCTTCATATGACTTATCCCTCCTTAATTGTTAGCTTTAATCAGCTTTGTGTACACAAGGCTGAAGATTACGCCAATGACAAGAATCAACAGGGCAATTGCCATACCATAGCCAATCTGATACGCACTGAATGCCTTCTGGTACATGTAAATGGATAGTGTGGTACTGGACATGCCCGGCCCGCCTCCTGTCATTCCGAATATAAGGCCAAAAGCCCCCAGGGTAGAAAGGGTTACGATGACAAATGTGGTAGCCATGGTATTCTTGATCATTGGAAGGGTAATCCTCGTTAAAATAGCCCATTTACCTGCCCCATCAATCTTTGCGGCCTCCACCACATCATCTGATATACTGTCAAGGGATGCCTGGAACATCATCATGGAATAGGCGGAACCCTTCCAGATATTTGCAATCACTACGCTGACCATTGGAAAGGAGAACAGCCAAACCACGGGTTTCAGTCCCAATGCCCCAAGCAGATGGTTCGCTGTTCCGCTTTCGTGGAAAAAGGCACTGAACATAAATGCACATACAATTTCCGGAGTAATCCACCCGGCAATTACTGTGAACCCCACAAAGCTGCGGACAAACCTATTTTTCTTTTTCATCAGGTAAGCAATAATAAATCCCAGACATTGCTGCCCGATGATACCGGAAAAAAACAAAAACACGATTGTGTTAAAAAGGATCTTTCCGATTTTTGGGTCCTTGAAAATTTGGGTGAAATTGGAAAATCCAACAAAATGTGTGCTCGCTGCCTGACTTCCGGTCAGTGTCAGATTGGTCATGGAGAACATGACCGTCATAAACATGGGGCCGATAAAAAACATAGCCAGCAGCAAAATCGAAGGGCTGAACATGGCGGCCGCCTTTAACTGCTTTCCCCTGCTTTCCGTTCCTCTCATTTTCCTTGCCATACTTGAAGTCCCTTTCTTCCTGCGCCTCAAAAAGCGCCCTGCATACATTCCGCTATTTTTCAGGGCGGATTTTAATCCGCCCCTCATGCTATCCTTATTTTACAAGAACTTTGTCTTCCCCTACAGTAGCCTTAAGTTGGGTTTCAAAGCTGTTAATGGCATCGTCTACAGACATACCGGTCATAGCCACATTTTCTATCATCTCTGTGTACAGGGGTGTAACAGAAGAATATCCTTCCACTGTGGGGCGAAAATGTCCATACTGCAGCATATCAGTGGTCTCTTTTGGCAGTGCCATCTTCTGGTTCTTGTATTCCTCGCTTTCCAAGACATCCTTCCGGACTGCCAGATCCCCGTTAGTTAAGGAAAATTTGGCCTGCTGTTCCTTGGAGGCGATGAATTTAAGGAATTTCATGGCTCCTTCTTTATTGTTGGCATTTTTCGGAATAGCCCAGGTCCAGCCGCCGCACATGGTAGTGTAGCCCTCCCCGCTTCCAGCCACTGTAGGAAGTTTGGCAAAGCCCAGTTGTTCCAGAGCTTCCGGCCACTCATAATCCTTTCCTTCTCCCCATTTATTCAGGATCCAATGTCCGGAGAAAAGCATTCCCAACTGGTGATTTTTGAACATTTGGCTCTGAAATATGGATTCTACATTGTTGGTAGTCACCAGACTTAAGGAAGGTCCGATCCCGCGCACATGAAACACATCATTTACAAATCCCAGGGTAGTGGTAAGAGCCGTCTTATCAACCACCCACTTTCCTTCTTTCTCATCATAAAGTTCCGCCCCGGTTCCCGAATACAGGCTCTGGAATGTCCTCATAGAAGTTTCTTCCGGTGTTGTTTTAGAAGCATACATAAAAATAGGTGTGATATCATCTCCCAGAGTCTTTATCTTTTCGCCCGCTTCCAGGATTTCGGCCCATGTTTTTGGTTCAAATGGTACAGGAAGTCCTGCCTGCTTAAACAGTTCCTTGTCATACCAGATGCCCTGTGTATCTGTTGAGAATGGCACTGCATACTGTTTTCCGTCACTTCCTTTAGCGCCATCAATAATTGCTTCCTCAAACTGCGACCAATCTTCCCAGTCTTTCAGCCTGTCGTCCAGGGGTTCCAGATAACCGGCCGCCGCATCTGACTTAAGCATAAAACCATCCTCGGAGAAAATGTCCGGAGCTGTCTGGGATGACTGAAGCATCATGGTGATTTTTGTATACATATCTTCACCGCTGGCAATCTCAATCAGCTCCACGTTGGCATCAGGATTAGCCTTTTTGTAATCTGCTACAAGCTGGCTGCCCCAATCCGACCACCAGGCAGGAATAGCAAACTTAACTGTATTCTCCGCAGCCGCCCCTGCGGAGCTATCTTTCTTTGCCCCTCCACATGCAGTCAGACTTGCAGCCATGACTGCCGTACAGGTAAATAACGCCGCTCTTTTTAATAAGTTTCTTCCCTTCATCATCAATATCCTCCTCATTAATATTTGAAAAAATATTCTTCCAGCATCAAACACAGGGTATGGTAAACCGGAAGATGAAGCTCCTGAATCCTATAAGTCTCATTTTCCGGAACAGCCATTGTTACATCAGCCACACGGCTCATAATTCCGCCTTCGCTTCCAGTCATGGCAATGGTTTTCATTCCCTTTGCCTTTGCTACTAACATAGCGTACAGAACGTTAGCTGCATTGCCGGAAGTAGAAATTCCCAGGAAAACATCTTCCCTTTTTCCAAGGACGTAGAGCTGCTGAGCAAACCCCATGGTACCCTCCACATCATTTAAATAGGCTGTTGAAAGGGCAGAGTGCCCTGTAAGCGTCAATGCTGCAAGTCCGCCCTGCAGCCCAGCCGCAAGCTTTTCCCAGTATTCCGGGGCAGCTTCCTTCAACTCCTTCACAAATTCATCTGGTACAGGCCGCCGCTTCACAAACCCTTTCATCAGCTCTCCCACAATGTGTTCACTGTCTGCACAGCTTCCCCCATTTCCGGCTATGAGAAGTTTTCCACCGTTTTCATAGCTGCCTTTTATAGTTGCAAAGGCCGTCAAAAGGGAATCTGTTATATGATCTAACGTCGGATACCTCTCTGCCAATTCCTCAAGATGCTTCAGTACTTCCATTCCATGCCCCCCTTCTTTTATAAAAAGAGTATACCATTCGCCTGTGAGTTGGTCAATTTATTTTACTATCATTTTTTATTTTTGTCATATATCGCTATTTTAAAAATATATTTTTGTGCAATATAGTGTTTTTATACCTGTATTTTAGAGATATAATAAAATCTTTTTATTTTTAAATCTTTTTTTCTGCTTTCTTTTTTCTTTTTTATTTGATATACTAAAAACAATTTACCAATTCATTAAGGCTCTTCCTGCTTTAGTGAATTTGACTATAGAACACAAAAGCACCACGGAAAGGAATAGTCTTATGAAAGCATTTACAGGCACCAGTATTAAAGGCTTGAAAAATAAAAACCGGACACTTATTCTAAAATTAGTGGCAACCTGCTCTCCCATTTCCAGGGTGGAGATTGCCAAGGAGACAGGGCTCACTAAGATGACTGTTGGAAATCTGGTAAATGAGCTGATTGAAAGAGGGTTTATTACAGAATGTGATACCTCCCCGGAAACAGTATCCGTACCAGGAAGGAAACCTTCCATGCTGCGAATCAGTGATCATTCCCCCTGTATCTGCGGGATGTTGATTAAACGTGGATTATGCCAGGTTATACTGGCCGATTTGTCTGGTACCATTATCTCCCAGTCTGAACGGAAGTACCAGCACTCCATTGATGCCGGCTGGCTGGTAGATACCCTGATGGATCTTTTTCTCAACCTGAAACACGGGTTTACCCGGGAAATCCTGGCAATCGGAATTTCCTCCATAGGTCCTCTGAACAGCCATACGGGAACGATCCTGAAGCCGCCTTTTTTTTATCACATTGAAAATCTTCCCCTTACTTCCATTATATCAGAAAAGACAGGACTTCCCTGCTTCTTGATTAATGACGCTAATGCAGGGGCTCTGGCAGAAAAATTGTACGGTCTTGGAAAAAAAAACCCTGATTTTGCCTATCTGCACATCATGAACGGAATAGGCGCAGGGTTTGTATTGGATAATAAGCTGTTTGACGGCCACCGCGGCCAAAGCGGTGAAATCGGCCATACCTCCATCAACTTCAGCGGCCCCAGGTGTGCCTGCGGCAACGTGGGTTGTCTGGAGCTATATGCCAACCTGGATCAGATGCAGCGTCGCATACGGAGCATGTGCTCCTATTTTCCGGGCAGTTCCCTGGCTGCAGCACCGGAATCCGCCACATGGGACGCGATTATCCGGGAAGCAGGAAAAAGAGATCCTCTGGCTCTTGCTGCCATGGAAGAGTTCTGTGATTATATCAGCTATGCCATGATTGATGCACTGAATCTTCTGGATCTCTCTACTGTTATAGTGGGTTATGATGCCCCTGATAATTCCTGGCCAGTGGAACGCTTCCTCTGTGACAAGCTTTCCAATGCCGTAATCGCCGCTCCTTACAGGGAACTTCATATCCTGCACTCCTGCTTTAATGGTAATGCTCCTCTGATTGGAGCTATCGCGGTTGCGGCAGAGCAGATTTTTTCCTTTAACCTGCCTGTATTTGAACCGGAACAAAACGAGAACGAACCCTGCGGCTAATACTGGCCGGCAGGGTTCGTTTGTATATGTTATATTTAATATCCTGATTCTTATTGAATCCATACCCCATTGCTGTCAACCAGCCTGCCATCTGGAGTCACATCATTCATGTATAATGATCCATTGGGGCGGGAATGACCTTCTGGTTTTTTATATTCCCATTTCCCATGATTCAGTGACCAGCCGGAGGGACCTTCTGCCTGCGGGGTTAAATAATACCATTTTTCATCAATGCAGATCCATCCTTGCGCCATTGTCCCGGAAGAATCCAGATAATACCAGCAGCCATCCATCTGATCAAAGATCCAGCCAGTCTGCATGGCTCCGTCCGTACCCAGCCGGAACCATTTTCCGTTGTCGAGAAGCCAGCCGGTTATCTTATTGCCTTTATCATTGAAATAGTACCACTTTCCGTCTGCTTTTTTCCAACCGGAAACTTTTGTGACCGACGTAGAGCTTTCTTCTTCATCCAGGATTATTTTCCGAAATTCACCTGTAATATAAGTATCTTGCTGAAGCAGGAACTCATATTTTCCGGTCTTATCCGGCGACACATTCTTTCCATTAACAGATAGATGTCTCAGATCATACCCAATGTCAGGAACTGCTCTTACAATTACCTTTCTTCCTTTTTTTCCTTCTGAGAGATTTGCAGTAATGCTGCCGCCTTCCAGACTGTCATCAATGGACACTTGAAAGTGCTCTTCTTCTCCTGCGGTGCTGTCCGCTTTTAAAGTCACTGTTCCGTTCTCCGTCATCACAAAAGAAATTTTATCTCCTTTACGATCCGGATATACGGGTATTTGTCTGGATTTTCCATCCAACCCCTTAAATGTCCCAATAATGGAATTCCAGCCTTTTGCCTGATCAGGAATGTCCATCCATACTTTCACCGGAGCATTTAAGGAAATGGGTCTTCTGGTTCCATACTTATCCTCCAACTGAAGCTGAAGATCCAGGGACTTGCTAAATTCTTCTTCTGTTTCCGATACGCTGCCGTCTTTGACCGACATAACTGCCATACGGATTTCCTGATCCTCATCCTCATCTGCAAAGATCCTGAAAGCGGCTGAGGGGGATGCCTTGGCTGCATCGGAGGCAGTCGCTCTGACTGCATTGGAAGGACTTGCAGTGCTTCCTGTGATTTTAATGGGTATGCTTAACGCAGCCCCTGCAATTTCGATACCAGTGATTTCAGTCTCAGTGGTATCAACCATGCTGTCAATAATACAGTCATTTGCGGCCATTGCAGCCTTATACAGTTCTTCTAACGTAATTAGCTGATCCATCATATACTTTGCCAATTCCTCATTGGAAACGGCGGTCAATGCATTAACTGCCGATCTGATGGCTTTCTGTACCTTGTAATTGCTGTAATCATCGTTGTTTAGTGCCTCGGTTACCGCACTTTCAATAAGGGACTGGACTTTTTGAACGTTTTTCGGTAATTCTGTTTCTGCTTTTCCGCCCAAAGAGACAAATGCCTGAAGCGTTGTCCCATTTTCCAGTTCAGCAGTCACTTTTAACCGGCTGTTCTCTTCGTAATCATCAATCTCAAGACAGCCTTCCCCATCGATACCGGTACCTGATTCCAGAGACTTATCTCCTGTTACTTTCCAGGAAATATTCCCTGCATCATTGGTATAATCATTGACTGCAAAGGACATGCTTTGCCCGGGAGCCAGGGTTACGGCCTGGGGATATAAGGAAGCAGCCATCTGCATTGTTGCATAAGAACTGGAACCGTTCGTCCCTTTCGTCTGAATGGTAAGTTTTGCTCCGTATTCTGTCAGTTCTGCCCTTACATTCTCGTCGGATGAAAGAATTTCTGTCACAGGTTTATTTATTTCGATCACAATAGTACCTGTATTTTTCATAGTTGGGTCAGAGGCAGAGACAGTCAGAATTCCATTCTCATCTTCTTTTGCCATCAACGAGGCAGCGCCTTTGACCGATAAGTCTCCAATTTTTGCAGCAGCATCTGTCCAGATATTGGCTCCCAGTATATTTTTAAATCTGCTGTAGACCGCCTGTATCTGGGAAGTGTTGGATAGGACAGTGATTTGTGGTTCCCTGGAATACTGTTCGGTTTCTTCTGAGGTCAGCCCTGGAAGAAGAACATATTCATACGCTGCATTTTCGGGATTTTTTCCATGATCAAACCACATTTCCAGATAATTCTCTTCCGCTTCTCCTTTTGATGTTCCCACCAGTGACCAGTCTCCTGCATTCCTTGCCTTTCTTACGGATATGGTTTGGGAACCGGCAGGGAAATAATAACCAATATCACTTCCGGCCGTATTGCCCTCCAAATGAGCCCAGGAAATATCAGAAAGCGTTGTTCCTGACACATCCACTTTTCCTTCTACAATATCTTCTAAAGATGCGGGCTCTGTCATAAGATCTTTTGTCTTTCCGTTGATGATCAGAGCATTGTCACCTTCCTGTCTCAGACGCCTGTTTTCAATAATGCTTTCCACCGGATATTCTTCATCGGAATTAGAAATGCCGGCGCCAAGACATATGATCTGTTCTCCAAACATAAACCAGGATTTCTTAGCTGACAGATGAGGAGAATAAGTCACGGCAGGTGAACCCTCTCCCTCTTTGACCCGGACTTCTCCGGTTAAGGACATTCCGTTAATTCCGTCATTCTCTATGGAACTGCCTCCGACCCAGGATTCTCTTGAACGGAAATCACCGCCCTGGGCAAAGCCTGAGCTGTCCGGCTGCCCATTACCGATATTCTTGGAAACGAGGGTCGTTCCCGCCAGCCGGAGGGGATTTACAGTATTCCAGAAATTTTCCGTATACTGCATGGTATCCTGATTGTATAAGTAGGTCATACCGCTTCCCTGATGCCAGCCATACCTGTTTTCATGGTTCATGATTTCAGTATTCTGTATACGTTCTGAATACATGGATAATGCCATCAGGAACTTGTCGGTCCGGTGAATCGCCCGGTCCATGAGCGGCAGATTTTTATGTATGGGAGCAATGGAGGAGGTAATGGAATCATCCTCCAGGATTTCCAGGGCTTTTGCCTTTATCATGATATACTCTGCTCCGGTTAGAGTTTCTATAAATCCAGGATCAATTTCCAACCAGGTTTTTAATGAACTCTTTAATTCTTCCTGCACCTCAAGGGAAACCGAGTCCATAAGCTGGATCATAAGAACCATTGCTTCTCTTCCTGCATCCCGGTTACTGCCGGCAGGCCTGGATACAGAACGTCCTTTCAGAGAATCCAGCATCAGACCGTCATACATTCCATTCAAAAACCCTTCTTTCAAATAGAATTCCAGATTTTCCTGGACTTCTCTTGGATATTCCCATGGGGTTCCGGCAAATAGCGGCGGCATTCCTGCTCCGCCTTTAATAAATTCGATTCCATAGGATCCTAAATATGGCACATGGGAATGGTCAAGATAGGAACCATCTTCATAAAAACCGCTGGTATAGCCCTGATCTGCAATTTTGGTACTGTCTTTCAGGCTCTGGATTATGAAAGTCTCCGAAGAAGCTTTTTGAGCCAGGTGAACAAGCTCATTATCTTCTCTGAGAATCCCCAGTCCTAAGGCAATCCTTGAACAGTCAATGATATTGGCTCCCTGGGCCGTCCGGTATCCCTGGGCATGGGTACTTCCGGTTCCAATGATGCCTTCATGATAAGGATCCGGCTGAAAGAAATACAGCCCCTCGGTATAAAGACTGATTTCTTCCTCTGTTAAGTGGTCATATAAAAGGACCAGTATGGGAAGCAGGTCTTTGGGAACGCCGATTTCCCAAGTCCACCAGTTATCTGTCTGGGTCTTTGGTGAGTAACAGCGGGAACAGAGGTAGTTCAGAATCTGCTTCATGTCCTTTAACAGCTCATCATTTTGGTAGTAAAGGTTACCCTTTGCTGCATATGCCTTTGCCATTGCCATCATCTTTTTAAAAGCCGGACGAAACTCTACCGCATCATTCTCATAGGGAACGTCCGGGTTTCCGGCAGCTCCTTCATCCTGGGGCCAGGGGATTCCGGCACAGGAATTCTGTCCTTTATAAGCATATGCTTCCCAGGCAGATTTTGCCTGATCTTCAATATCGCCAAGGATGTCTCCGCCTCCATTAAGTTCAGTTAAATCATTTCCGATGAGGGAATCCTTCCACCGTTTGCGGATTATTTCGTAATCTTCCGGTCCTGCCTGGGGTAGATTTGCCGGATCTTCATATAAGACTGTTACGTTCCACTTTTTTTGTTTTCCGGTTTCATCAGTGGCCAGTACTGTGACAATTCCTTTTTCATTTGCCGTCAGCAGTGCACCTTCACCGGAAAGCTTTCTGACAGAAGCAATGTGGCTTCCATCAGCATCTCCGGCTTTTCTGGTTCCATCGATTTCACCTTCCAGCAATTCCCTCTTGATTTTACTGCTTCCCGCATTGCGTACATAGTTTCCGTCAGCCTTTGGTATTTTCACTTCCCAATTTATGCTGCCGGACAATTCAACCGGTTTTTCGATCCGGCCTTCCTCTCCTCTTACCAAAACAATCTCATCTCCAGTTATTGCTTCAGCAGCCTTTCCTTCAATCGTCAGAACCACAGGCTCTGTTCCCATTTTGGAAGCATCGAATTTAAGGAAAATTTTAGAGTCAAAAGTAGATTCTGACAATGCCATTGGGTTTGAATTTGTTAGTATACCTTTTCCCCGGCTTTCCAATGTCACCTCCAGATAACCATTGTTTTGGCTGTCAGGCTTTGCTATACTTAGGGTTATGTTACCAGTAGAAGGATCTTTTTTTACGGTAAGTGCCATACACTCATTCATTGTTAAAGGCACTACCTGATTATCCAGTCTGATGCTGCCGGAGGACCACTTGTTTACCGATACAATTCCCTCTCCGACGCTGGAAGCAGCCTGTATCTGCGGCGTATTTATGAGTAGTCTTGCATTGGTTCTATAGAGGCTTGAATTTGAATAATCATCGGTTGTTTTACCTGCGACCATGGTATACTGGTATGTCTCCCCGGGAGCAATAAAAAACTCGGCTAACTGAGCTTTATCAGACTCCTTCGTGTTCAGCCGATAGTATACGTTAGAGGCAGACAGATGGGATCCGGTTTCCCCGTCTCCAAATACATAGGACCATTCCAACGCCTTTTTATCTGTCAAGGAAGACGCGCTGAGCCAGTTTCTCTGGGTATGGACGCCTTTTGTCGGTGTATTGATGAGAGGTCCCCATACTACCGGGTTTGCACTTGCTGTCAGTACATTACGGTATCCGTTGCTGGGATTTGTCAAAGCCAGCTTTGTATCATTTGTAACCGGAATATTATCTACAACGGTTATGATTTGCCCCCTGTTTTCTGTTTGTGTCTGGATGCCCGCTCCAGCACAAAGGATTTCGCCACTGAATAAAAACCATGATTTTACGCCGTGAACCTCATTCCCCAGCTTCACTCCTTGTACACCGTAAGTTTTTGAAAGTGACTTCATTGACATTTCTGTTGTGATTTTAGCCCCTTGAAAACGGTTTTCCCCTTCCCAGAACATGGTTGTTCCAGGTATCAGTGCTTCATTCATGGTGTTCCATGGCGAAGTCGTATCACTGTTTTTTGATAGTGACAGGCTTCCCCCTCCCATTGTAGGATTAATGGTTGCAGCGTAATGCCCTGTGTTTACTAATTCTGAGCCGGATATTACCGGTAACGTCTGTCCTGCAGCCGGAACTGTTATGATCATCTGCATTGCCAGACACATACTTGTCACCCGCTTCCACTTGTTCCTAATCTTTTGCTTCACCCCAAATTCCTCCTTTTTATTAAAATAATTATAATAATGATCTTGAACCTGTTGGTAAATCATCCGTGAATTCAGGTTTTTAAAGTGAGGTCCACTTTGCTTGTGGACTCTTTCTGATTTTCTGCCTGTTATCACAGAAAGGTACATATACCATAAAGACAGCCAAAGATATAATATAAAAATTTATTTAAGTATATGGAATTTTTTGACAATAATAAATGAATTATTTTAAAGATAATTGTAATATTTTAATATTTTTAATAATAATAAATTTAATTTTATAATATTTTTGTAAAAGATGTATTATTTGTGGAAAAAGCAAAAGTTTAATATACTTCACAAATCGTATACAACTTTCTATCCCTTATGCTTTTTCGGCGGATCTTCTGGTTGCTTTTTGTTTACTTTATAATTCAAATCGATTAGGGTGATATGATGTTTCAGGAGTAGCTTTTGCCGCTCTTTTAACTGCTTGATTTCTTCCTTGATACTTGTGATCTTTTCAATTTTAGTTTTGGCAATGTGTAAATGCTCCTTTCAGATTTTTATAGTTTTGGTCGTGGAGGTGTGGTATAATTGGGATAGTAAAAATGAATTGACTTTTACGATTGTGTGGGGAAAAGATGAACAATACATTTATTTCTAAAGTTGAACTCTTTGAACGTGAAAAAGGTTGGTACTATGTTTCTGTGCCAATGGAATTAAGCAGACCTCTTGAATATCTTGCAGACCGTGGGTTGATTGCTGTGACAGCCAAAGTGGGTAATTCAATTTGGCAGACATCGTTATTGCCGATGGGTGATGGAACACATTTCATCGCCTTGCCAGCGAAAGTACGTTTAAAAGAAAACATTTCCCTCGGCGCGGATATTAAAGTTTCATTTGAAACAAGGTCGAGAAAAAGTAAATAGAAAATTGGTTTACGCCATTATGAAAGCCGCCATGCTCTTTTCAGCTCTGCGGTGGTCTGATGGGTTGATAGATTGATTTAGCTTGCAACTTTATCAAATTCGTTTTCCTGTGGCTGTATTTCGTAAACTGTGCCTTGCAGTGGTCAGCAGACCTCCATTCTTTAGATGTTATTAAATGATAAGGACACATCGAAAAACATCAATACGTTGCTGTAAAGATAAGCCATCTTGTTTCAGATGGCATCTTTACAGCAACGATTTGGTTTTGTCGGATTCACGATTGTTATTTCATTAACGAGCCTTTTTACATGTTCTGTTCCGTCTTTGCTTATGGAATAATGCATCCATTTTCCTTCTTTACGACCTGACACAATTCCGGAGTTACACAGGATTTTCATATGATGGGACAGAGTTGGTTGTGTAATGTCCATTTTTTCAAGCAATTCGCAGGCACACTTTTCTCCATCCTGAAGCAGTTCCAATATTGCCAGTCTCTTTTCGTCACATAATGCTTTGAACACTCTCGCATTGTCTTTGTGTTTATCCATGATCACTCTCACATTCATTTTTTGATTTATTGTCATGATGTATTCATATTTGAATTTGTCAATATGTCTTTTACAGATGTGATGGATTTTTCTCTTTACTAATATCACAGTTACGCACATATGGTACGGCAAGACATAAAATTGCATCAAATAAGACGATTCCACCTGCAACCAAAAAACATTTTTCAACGCCATAGCTCTCTGCAAAAATTCCGGAAACAGACAACCCTATTGGGCCGCTGATCAATCGTATGCTGCTGGATAGTGACATGATACGTCCTAAATACTTGGCTTCAAAGCTGCTTTGTAATAATGGAGTATACATTCCCCAATAAAATGGGCCGGATATCCCCATGAAACAGGAACACACAAC
This sequence comes from Lacrimispora brassicae, assembly GCF_054772055.1. NCBI lineage: Bacteria > Bacillati > Bacillota > Clostridia > Lachnospirales > Lachnospiraceae > Lacrimispora > Lacrimispora brassicae. The sequence goes on from NZ_BRYH01000020.1 coordinate 71,140, forward strand.
AAACGCCTTAAACCCATTGGGCGGCAAACTCCCGGAGACAAACAAACTGAGACTCATTAGCAGAAAGGAACCGATTATTGTATAGATTCTGTTTTTTGTTCCACCCCATCTGCCTAATATTATAGAGCCTATAAGCAAACCAATAGAAAACACGACTTCAACAATACTTGCATTTGTGCTGGTTCCGTTAAAATATGACATGCTCATTAGTGGAAATAATGCACTGGCCGGCATCAGGGCAAAGGTATAAAGAGAACCAATGAGCACTAAGCCAAGCATCCCTTTATTCGTCCGAAGTATTTGAAAGCCTTCTTTCGCTTCACGTAAAAGCCGTATTTTCCCAGTGTTTTCACTTTGATCTAATTTGGGGATTGCCGTAATTCCTAAAGTAAATACTGCTATTAATGCCCCTATCACATCTAAAAAGATGATTCCGCTTAAACTCCATGACTGATAAAGAACAGCCGCCGCTACCGGACTTAATATTTGTGTAACAGACTCCAGGGCCTGAGAATATCCGGAACATTTGGTTAATTGATCTATTGGTACAATTTGCGGAGTTACTGCCTGTAAACAGGGCGTGTGAAAGGCAGAACCAATTGATCGAATCAGCAAAACCAGCAGAATCAGTTCCGTTGACAGAGTTCCCATCCACCCTGCAATAACCATGATAAAACTGGCCGCTGAAATCAGCAGATCAGAAATTATCATTATTTTCTTTCTGCTGTAGCGATCAATAAATACACCTATTACCGGACCTAAAATTCCCTGTGGCAAGAAGCCCATCAACATGGACGCAGACAATATCAGAGCCGAGCCGGTTTTGTCGGTTAAATACCATATAATCGCAAACTGAAGAACAGAGCTTGAAAAATGGGAAAATGCCTGACCTGTCCATATGATGATAAAATTTTTCTTCCAACTTTCTATACTTCTATCTATGATAATAATCCTCCCCCAATACTTTATAAAATAATATTATATTCGTCATATCGATAAATGTCAATATATAAAAATCAATGCTTAAATATCGTGTATATTAATGATTGGCAGACTAAGGTCTTGTTTTAATGCTTAACAATCTTAATTATTATCCTATTTTACTTTTCTTGTTTTTATGATTGAAGATACAAAGCCCTCTCCACCCTCTGTTTTCAACGGTTTTTGGACCTTTAAAGTTTTGTAGCAAAAAAAACCATTATCCTCCCTTCCTGTCAATCTGCTTTATGAGATAAAGAAATAAAAAAAGAAAAACTGCAGAATATTTCGCTGTCCTGCAGTCTCTCTTATCATAATATCATGATGAAATGATAAATCAAATGACAAAACCTATGAAACACCTATTCAATGCCTGGACCAACTTCTTCTTCAACAGTACCGGGACCGGGCTGGTCCCCCTGATTCCCTTGATCCTCTTTTTCCGGTTTTGTTTCTTTTGGTTTTTCTCCTTGTGTTTCTTTTGTTTCCTTGATAGTGGCGCCCGGACCAACCAGGCTTCCGTCATCGTTGGTAGGCGCTTCCGTACTCTCATGCACGGCTTCGGTGGTCGCCTCTTTCGTGCTTTCTGCAGTGGTCTCTTCCACGGTTGATTCTGTAGAAGGCTCTGTTTGCGCAGGTGCAGTCTCCTTTGGAACAGAAGAATCCCCCTTTTTCTTGCCGCCTGAACCTCCGCCTGATGGAGCATTCTTCCCAGGCTCTGTGATACCGCTTTCCTGAGAGATCTTATCGCTGATTTTTTTTACAGCCGAAGAGGGAGAAAAATCCTCTTTGTTATAAAGAAACTGATGGAGCTGAATAACATTACTCTCCAATGTGGAGGGGATAACACAATCCATTCTTCCGATCTTCATGGTGGTGCGTGAAAATGGGAAACCGGCAGTTTCTCCTATGTGGTATTTGCTGATTCCTTTTGCTATGGACAGGACATCATTCATACCAACACTGGTGGATATTTGGGGAAATACAGTAGAAACCAAGGTGCTGAGGGTACCAAAATCAGCTTTTTTCGCTTTCTCCATAGCAAGGCTCACCACCTTGCGCTGCCGCTCTGTCCGGTTAAAATCCGTATCCATAAGACGGAGTCTGGCATAGGCTACAGCTTGTACCCCATCCAAATGGTTCATCCCGGCCTTCTTTAGCTGATAAGAGCCGATTCCAGTGGAATTCACGGTTTCAGTAATAAAACCATTGATATAAGCAAATTCTGAATCCGTAATTTCCAGATCCACTCCGCCTAGAATATTAATGGCATCAGCAACGGCTTTCCAGTTAAATGTGGCATAATCGTCTATGTTAAGATCCAGATTCTCGTTTAAAGCATCAACAGCCTGTTTATGACCGCCTTTAAAATAGGCCTCGTTGATCTTGTGATAAGTTCCTTTGCTGTTGATCTTTAAATATGTATCCCTGTAAACTGATACCAGTTTTATTTCGCCCGTAGCTTTATCAATGTTGCAGATCATTTCCACATCGGATAAGGAGCCCTTTTCCAGGTTTCCATCTCTGGAATCCACGCCAAAAATTGCAATGGTCCAGAACCCTTTCTCATGGGTGCGCTGCTTTAACAGAAAAAATCCGGCAACCAGCACCAGAGCCAGAATTGCAAGCTCCATGAATATTACCCGCTGCTTGTGCTTGCGTTTCCGCTTTTTATCCGCTTTATGTCGGCCGCTGTTTTGCGGCCCGTTATAACGGACACGCGGGTTCCTTCCGTCACCTGTACTATAATAAGTCCTGTCCCCTTTTGCCGCCTGCTCCGGGTGCTTTCTTGCCGCCGGATGCGCTCTATCTGCGCTCCCTGGTTTTTTGCTTCCCTCCCGCCTTTTGCGGGCCCGCATGCGGTCTAATTCATCCTCATAATCCATGACCGAATAATCAATCCTTTCCAATATTTTCTTTGGCAGATCCTATCTATTCTATCAGAAATCAAACGGTAATGTCTTGCTTTTCTCTTAATATTATCAGTCAATCAGTTTTCTGCAGTATGGCCAGTTTGCATCCATTGTGGAAACCGTAACATTATTGACCAATGCGCTGGACTCGTGTATCACCGTCATGTTTCCGTTGCTTTCCCAGCAGAGAAACATGACCACATGGGCATCATCTCCTGTTTTTAAGATGATATCGCCTGGCTGTAAATCATTTCTCTGGGCAGAGGTTCCACAGGAAACCAGCCCTCCCGTACTCTCCCAGGACAACCGTTTGTTAAGAGCGGACCAGTATACCCAACTGACCCAGCCGGAGCAGTCCAGCCCTTTCATGGATCGGCCTTTTTCATCCGGTGATACCAGGGATCCAAAATAGTTTTTTTCATAGCCGGCAGACCCCGGCTTTCCACCCCAGTAATAGGGAACCCTTCCCACAGAGGAAAGCGCATAATGGATCAGTTTTCTCCGGTCTTCCGAAAGACCTTCAGGAAGCCGGTCCATATAACTGTCAATCTCCTCATAGGAGAGAGGATTCGTAATAAACGAAGGGGAAAGAGTCAGGCCGTAGCATTCCGTCCAGTCCTGTTTTGCCAGTTCCAAAGCATAGATTTTGTTTTCCTCAGTCCACCCCTGCCAGTCTCCTTCTGCCTTTGCCTCATTTCCAAGGGTATCAAGGGCAAATAAGCCCTTTTTGGGATCTGACAGCCCAGAAATCACCGCTTTTACATGAAGATCCACGTGTCCGGGACAGACGGAAGGCAAAGAAGCCTCTGTTTCTGCAGGAGCCTCGGTTTCAGATGCTTCAGCTTCTGCTGCTGCAGCCTCCTGAAGCGCGATGCCAGGACCGATTTCCTTTGAAGGTTCTGTTTCTTTGCTCTTTTCTGTACTACCGGCAGTATCTGTATTGCTTAAGGTGGTCTCCGTAGCTTCAGAGGATTCCGGAATACTCCCTGTTTCTGCCTGGGCCGGTGTGGCTGTCTGTTCTTGTGGGGAGGCGTCCGGCCTCTCTTCCAGAGAGCCGCCGCAATCATAGACCTGGCTGATGGAATACTGGAAGCTGTGAGAACTTTCCCACAGCTTAGCGGCATAATTAATAAAAGCATCGTAATCTTCCGGTGCGGTATAATAAAAATATGTATTGGCCATTGCCATGATTTCCTGAATATTGGACTGTGGAGAAATCTGTTTTCCCTTTTCATCATAAAAGGTGATATCGATTTTATGAAAGGAAAGTCCTTTAAGTGAGTCTGAGGGCAGTCCAAGGCTTTTAGCAACCTGCTCAGGACTTTCATTGGCCAACTGGTAAATGGATGCCAGCCACTCCGAATCCTTGCGTGACAGGGCTTCTGCTGCTTCTGTGCCCAGGCTTTTTTCCTGGCTGTCTCCTTCTCCATAAAGAAATGCAAGATTGAATGCGATAAGAGAAGGAACAAAAGGAGCAGGTGCGTCTGCTGCCACTGCTGCTTCCTCAGAAATTTCCACTGTTTTTGCTATTGCCGGAAGGGTGGTTTCTGCTGCCGGCGAGATCTGAAATCTATCGTAGGGGGAAGGGTAAGATTGGGAATATGTGCAAAGACACACACTCATAAGAGCCATAAATATGGCGGCTAGCATCTGTACTCTGACCGTTTTTTTCAAATTCATGTTATCGTTCCCGTCATTTTTTCTAGAATAGAACTATAGCATAAACCGCAGCCAAAATACAGAGAGAAAGATTTAATAGTTTATTAAGATTGGTGAAAGATTCAACAGATTGCAGCTGCATCAGAAAGGATCAAGGCGTCTATGGCAACAGCAACCCCGTCTTCGTCGTTGCTTCTGGTTATGAGCCGTGCCCTGCGTTTTATCAATTCCGAAGCATTGCCCATGGCAATGGTATATCCTAAGGGAAGGTTAAGCATGGAAAGGTCGTTTTCACTGTCTCCCATGGCAAGGATTTCCCTGGGATGGATTTTGCCATTTACTGCATATTCCATAAGGGCAGCCCCCTTTTGTGCTCCCCTATGGGTCAGCTCTAAATTGGTGGGAGCCGATGAAGCCACAGAGATGCCTTCCTCCTTTTCCAGAGAAAAACGAATCTGTTTTAGGACTTCCGGATTTTCATGAACAACAGACATTTTATAAATATCCCATGAGGAACCCAGAATCACTTCTTCCGTGGCAAAATGAAAACGCGCTGCAATGGTCTCATAAGTATGCTCATCGGAAACCATGGGGAGAAAAATCTTATCTTCAAAACTTTTCCGGAATTCTTCCATGCTTGATGTGGTGTAGCTTCCATTATCTGTCATAAAGTCATAAAGAACCGGAAAGGGACGGCAAATGCTGAGTATGCGTTTTACCTGGCTTTTTAACAGGGGCTGCTTTCGTAAAGGTCTTCCACTGCTGTCAAAAACGGCAGCGCCGTTCATGCAGATGATGTCACAGGAGATTCCGGCTTCCTTTAAAGGCAGGGAAGCATCTGGAAAGCTTCTGCCTGTGCAGACTATAAAATTAATATTTTTCCGCTTAAGAGCCTCAATGGCGGCAATGTTTAGGGAGGATATCTTTCCAAACCGGTTTAAAAGAGTTCCATCCATGTCAGATGCGACTAATCGTATCATGTGATCTTCCTTTCTTATCTACAATTTCTTTTGCAATGTCAGGATAGTTGGTAATTATGGCTTCGATCTCCTGCTCTGCAAAGTATTCCATCATGCCATAGGATCACGGTTCCTTTCTGCATCTCATAAATTCATTTTAATGATCTGATGTAAAATGAAAAAGGAGCTTTTCGTAAAATGATTGTAAATCATGGTATTGACGCACAAACAATCACAGGCTATAATAAACTAGATTTATGAGGGAGGCATAAATGATCATAGCAAAGCTAAGCGCCATGCACCTGTTGATACGATCGTGAACATTTTTCCAATGAAAAATGGTATCAAGGGTTGACGAGGTGAAGGGTTATCGAATTTTCGGCGGATGCCCTTCCATGCCCCTCCGGGCGTGTATCTTACGTGAAATATGCGGGTAACTGCAAAACAAATGCGTTGGAACCGGAGATATAACAGAATGTGATGAAGCAAAAGCTGCCGTTTTTAAAAATTAAAGCCAGACAGCTTCCTTTTTGTTTGCCATTTTTAAGAACAAGTGCAGAAATAAAATGAATATGTAAGGAGATTAGAAAATTATGTGTGGAATTATTGGATATACAGGACCCTTAGATTCTAAGAAAATATTGATTGATGGATTATCCCAGTTGGAATACCGTGGTTACGACAGCGCAGGCATTGCCCTTTTTATGGAGAATTCCCATATCCGTCTGGTCAGACATATAGGAAAAGTATCCAATTTAAGGGAAGAATGCAAAAAGATCACAACAGTATCCCATTGCGGTCTGGGGCACACCAGATGGGCAACCCACGGAGGAGTGACGACCCAGAATACCCATCCCCACCAGGCAGGCCTGATCACACTGGTTCATAACGGCATTATAGAAAATCATCATCAGTTGACCCTGGATTTTCATCTGGAAGGGAAACTTCGCTCTGAAACCGACAGTGAGGTGGCTGCCTGGGTTTTGGAAAGCATTTATCAGGGAGACCCTGTGGAGGCTATTTCAAAGTTTGTCTCCTATTTAAAAGGTTCCTACAGCTTTTGCGTGATGTTTGAAGATCACCCTGGGGAGATCTATGCCATCCGCAACGTCAGCCCCCTGGTAGTGGCTTATACCCGGTCCGGTTCTTTTGTGGCCTCGGACTTAACTGCCCTTATCCCTTATACCAGGCAGTATTTTGTAGTTCCTGAAGATCATATTGTAAAGCTTACCTCCTATAAAGTCCATCTTTATAACCTTAAGCGGCAGGAAGAAGTTCCGGAGCTGATGGAGGTAAACTGGAACATGGATGCTGCCATGAAGAACGGATTTCCTCATTTTATGCTTAAGGAGATCCACGAGCAGCCGGAGGCCCTTAAAAACACCATATTGCCCCGTCTGGTAAAAGGACTTCCGGACTTTGGGGATGACGGCATTCCTGACTCTGTGTTAAAACAGTGCAGCCAGGTTCACATCGTAGCATGCGGGACCGCCATGCACGCGGGGATGGTGGCCAGGGCTCTTATGGAACCCTTACTGAGGATTCCCGTTACGGTTTCCATTGCTTCCGAATTCCGTTATGAGAATCCCCTCATTGATGACAAAACCCTGGTGATCATCATATCCCAGTCAGGGGAAACCATTGATACTCTGGCTGCTTTGCGGCTGGCAAAAGCTTTCGGCGCTTCTACTCTTTCTGTGGTCAATGTAAAAGGCTCTACCATAGCAAGGGAAAGCGACTATGTCCTTTATACCCATGCAGGCCCGGAAATTGCAGTTGCCAGCACCAAGGCATATTCTGTCCAACTGGCTGCCCTTTACATGGTATGCTGCCGGATGGCCTTTGTCCGGGGAAATTATGACCATGAAGAAGCCGAGGATTTCATAAAAAAACTTCTTGATGCCATACCGGCCATGGAAGCCATGATTGAAAAAAAGGATGAAGTAAAGGCTTTGGTAACCCATTTGATCAATAAACCGGACGCCTTTTTTATCGGACGGGGACTGGATTACGCGTTTTCCCTGGAGGGGGCCTTGAAATTAAAGGAGATTTCCTATATCCATGCGGAAGCCTATGCTGCAGGAGAATTGAAACACGGGACCATCGCTCTTATTACGGATCAGGTTCCTGTGATCGCCATCGCAACCCAGGAAAAGATTTTTTCAAAAACCATCTCCAATATCCGGGAAGTGAAGGCAAGAGGTGCATTTGTGATTTTGCTGACAAAGGAACGGGCAAAGGTTGAGCCTGGGATCGCTGATGCCCAGATCAATATCCCGGAAATCGGCGATAAGTTCACCGTATTTCCAATAGCGGTTGTACTGCAGCTCATTGCATATTATGCTTCTGTAGGAAAGGATCTGGATGTGGATCAGCCCAGGAACCTGGCTAAGTCTGTAACGGTTGAGTAATATCATAAGAAAAGAAAAAACATGAGGGGTGCGGCATTGGCCGTTTCTCCTCATGTTTTTTATGGACTTAAGCTTTTTAGCATCAATCTTTTAGAAATGGCAGAAAGGATTCTCCATTTTCCGGAGCATCTGTGTCAAAATAATCACAAACAGTTGCACCTATGTCAGACAGGGTTTTTCTCTTTCCCAGACTTCTTCCTGTAATTCCCTTCTTATAGACCAGAAGGGGGACACATTCCCTGGTATGCTTGCTGTGGCCGATATTGGGGTCATTTCCGTGATCGGCCATGATGACCAGAATGTCCTGGGAAGCCAGCTCCGGTAAAAGCCTGCTGATTCCCTGGTCTGCGATTTCCAGGATCCTTTTATAGGTCATAGTGGACTGGGAATGTCCGGCCAAATCAGTTTCCTGCACATTGGTACACAAAAAGCCATGGTGCAATGCTTTTGTTTTCCGAAGCGTAAGGTCCATCACTTCCTCAGTGGGTACGCAGGAAATGCTTTGCCCCCCATCATTGGCTACAATGTCCGCTACTTTTCCGATCAGGGTACAGTCAAAACCTGCTTTTGTGAGAATCGTGGGTGCCTGCACCTTCTGATCCACTCCGTAGCCCAAGTGTCTGCACTGGTAGCCCTGATCGTAGGATTTGGATTTTGCAGATGCAATACCGATGAAACGGCCCTGCTTTACTTCCTCTGCATTCCAAAGGTCTTCCATGGTATTTCCGGTTCCCCCAAACACAATCACCCGGCCTACGGTTACGACCTCCCGTACCTTTCTGGCGATGGCATATTCCTCTTCAAAGGAGATCACATCCAACGGAGCTGTTACGTTATAGCACATCCCTAAGTCCGCCTCCAGATTATCGGCTACGGTCACATAGTGGTCTACCAGTAAATAGCGCAGTCCCTGCCGTTCTATGAATTGTACCTGATGTCCGTTTGCCTCCAGATGTGCTTTTACTGCGTCTGCTTTTTCCTGAAAGGGATGGACCTCCGGTTCTTTAGGAAGTGTTCCCATAATTTCCTGATGACCCATAAATGTGTCAGCCCCAAAATGCTTAAGCTCACAGCTTCCAAAATTTGCTTCAGGCGAGAATTTCATAAGGGCACTTTCCTCACCATAGGCATTCATAAGCCCCAGCTTTTCCAGCGCCGGAAGCTTTAAATCAGGGTAGTCCCTTAAAATGCTTCTAAGGGTATTGGCCATTTCATCTCCTGGCCTGACAATGGGGGCATCTTCCATGGCTCCGATGCCGAATCCATCCAAAACAATGACAATAAATCTTTTTTTCATTTTTGCCTCCTAATGAATCAAGCAGATATGCGGGCACAGAGTAAAATTTTATGTTTCAATCATTTTCCCCGTGCTGTCATATATTCCAACGATTCGCGGCTTTTTCTTTTTCAACCCTTCCACCAGCACCACATCTGACCGGGTAACAAAGATCTGGTAACGGAATGCCATGACCACAGTATCTCCTACGATTCCTTCTTTTGTCAGACCAAAATGATAATCAATGCTTTCATTGGAAGGGGGAATAACGCCCATTTTTGTGAAATTATCAAAACCGGTTCCAACCAGGGCTGATTTTACGTGGGAGCGCCTGTAATAGCCGCCGCCGAAACAATAGGCCAGCCCTTTGAAATTATGGGATATTTCACTTACATAAGTGACGCATGGGACTTCCGCCAGCACATGGTCTGCATGCATTGGAGTGGTTCCGGTAAGGCCATGGCCCGGTTCGGCGCAGTTTCCTCCCAGCTCCCTGATCTTGCTTAAGGTGTAGGTACAGGATGCAGAAGGCGTATTGATAATGGATAAATCCAACCCCTGCTCCTTTAAAATCGCTGCCGCCCGTTTCACGGTTTCCATGTTTCCGGTAGGGACTAAGTCGCGGGAATCTTCTTCATATAGAAAACAGGGGAAAGAAGTGACACCTGCAATCCTTACACAGGGATACTGTGTTTTGATCCGCTCTGCCAGATCTTTTAATGTTTCAAGATGGAATCCTGCTGTCTGCCCCGAGTAGATTGTATCCAAATCCCCATAAACACGAAGAACGATTTCCTGCAAAAGACCCAGTTTTTTTGCTGCTTCATGAATCTGACGAATCTTTTCTTCAGAATATACTGTGATCATCTGAGGGCGGTATGCTACGATTTCCTCTATCTGGGCAGTAGGAATCTGTACCAGATGTCCTGCGTTTGCAATGGGGATCCGGTGCTCCATCATAACTTTTGCTTCCTTATAATCCACCACAACGGCCCCTTCATAGCCCAGCTCCACCAGCTTCTTTGCCAGATAGGGATTTCTTCCGGCCTGTTTCAGCATAAAAAACAGCCGGATTTCTTTTTCTTTTGCTTCTTTTAACATATAAGATGCATTTTCCAGAAAGGTATCCACGTCTATCACATAAGAATCCGGTTGGATCTGCCCTCTTTGATGAAGGTCAAAGGAGGCTTTGATCAGTTCCGGGTTTCGCTTTATGGTCTGCTCTAAAAACATTTATATCACTCTTTCTATTGATTCTTTAATAATGCGTAAAATGGTATCCGCCCCGGAACGCATGGGGTTGATCCGGATCATGCGGTTTTCCAGTGTGGGATCCGCATTCCGGAAGGTACCGGATATCCGGTAAAACATGGGAACCAGCTCATACTTTGATTCCGCACCCACCGGATTGGGCGCTGCCCCCAGTTTTTCGGCTTCCATAAGTACCTTTTCTGCAATGTTTTCATAAAACTCCACCAAAAGTACCTTTGACTGGGCATTGGCCAGAAATGCCTGTTTCACATGAGGTATTTCGCCTGCATTCAGCCGCTTTACACATTCTTCATTTACCTGGGCCTGGATGGCCAGGGCCACAGGCGCATAAACAAGGCCATGGAGCACATCCAGAGCTTCATGGCCCTGAACCTGCATGCCTCCGGAATAACTTTCCTTCACAAGCTTTTCAATATAGCATGTCTTCCCCACGATAACGCCTACGCCTTCCGGGCCCAGCAGCTTAAATGAGGAAAAACAGGAAAGGTCAGCTCCCCACTGAATACCGATCCTCCTCACTTTCATGGCAGCATAGTTGTCATCGGTCAATATGGGGATTTCCCTGCACTCTTTAATGGTTTTTACCACCTGGGATAAGTCGTAGCTGTCATCCGGCTTTTGCCTGGTGTATTGGATCAGAGCGCCCTTAATATCATTATTTTCCTTCATCACCCGGCGTATATCATCCGGATCATTGTAATCAGCCTCTATTGCCGGAATGTTCAGCATTTCCAAAGATGTGGCAGTGGTGTTGTAAACAGGCGCCTTGTGTACCAGGATCTTTTCGCCTGGCTTTAACATGCTGTGAAGTCCAAACCGTATGGCTCCGCTTCCAGCTCCTCTTACCAGAATACAGGCTTCTCCATCAAATAAATCTGCAATAACCTGCTCGGCTTTTTTTGTGGTTACCGGCTTATTAAGCCCCGGAACAACCCCTAAATCTCCCCGGTTTAAAATTTCACGGCCGCTGAATTCTTTTGTGATACAATCAATTACTTTAAATTGCAGCCTGGCAGCCTCCTCCACGGAGATGCTAGATAAGGGATAAGTCTGCATGTTCCCTTCCTCCTTACTTCAAAATCCGGTCCGGATTGTCAATCAGCAGCATATCAATTTCTTCCTCAGATAAACCATATTCCCGAAGCATGGGAAGAAAGGTTTCAAACAGATAAGCATAACCCAGACCTCCCCATTTTTTCAAATGGGATTTCCTGGTAATATCCATAGATAATACCACCTGTCCCAGATACCCTTCATTTGAGATCCGTTTTAAGGTTTCTGCACGGAACGGGTCAGGACAGTAATTATTTTTTCCCACAGTATCAAATCCAATGTTAACACCTTCCTTCAGAACCGAAAGAATGTAATCCGGATCAAGGGAAAGGTCTAAATGGCCGATGATGATTTTTTCCGGCTTTATCCCGGCTTTTTTTAAATATTGTGCCTGTTCCAGAGCCAGGGTTCCCAGGGTGGTATGGGTGGTGACCACAGCACCGGTACGTACCGCCGCAAGAGCCATGGAATGAAACACCTTTTTTTCCATATCCGTCATGATGCCTTTGCTGGTTCCGAACTCTCCTATGACCTTTGCTTTGATGCCGGAAGCCTCTATTCCTTCCGTCACTTCCTTTTCCACCAGTTCTGCCAGTTCCTTTTCAGACATGGAATACACAAAATCCGGAAGAAACGGCTCTTTGTAAAAACCGGTGGCCTGGAAAATTTGGATTCCGGTAGCTTTCTCCATACGGCTCACGTATTCCGGATTCCTTCCCATACCCATGTTGGTCACATCCAGAATACGCCTGACACCAAGTTGATACAGGCCGCGAAGCTCTTCTTTTGTTTCTTCAAAGCAGTCCAGCCGGCAATCCTGATCTTTTTTGACTCCTGATAAGTCTATAGTAATGTGTTCATGCATCATGGTATAACCTTTTTCCATATTTTGCCTCCCAATGAATCAAGGGGATATGATTGCATATCCAGTTGACGCCCGGTGAAGCGGGGCGCGCTGTTCATAAACTTAAGGTTGAAAGAAAAACGTCTTTCAACCTTTCCTCTTTCTTTTTTCCTGTCAGGAAATTTTATCCCAGGGTGTACAAAAGCTGCACCCCGCTTTTTCTTTCTCTAGAAATACATATCAAAATTCATGAAGTACCGCTGGATCAGCCGTGATCTTTCCCGGGTCAGTGATCTGGCCTTTCGGAACATGGCCTTAATGGCATCTTTTTGACTTTCGCAGATAAGGACGGTACAGCATCCCAGTTCACTGGCTGGAACGGTCAGTGCAGATTTTCCGCACATGTTGACCACCCGCATCAGTCCTTTTCCCGAATGAGCCTGGCACTGTTCTGTTTCCTTATCAAAATGACCGTAAATGCTGTCTCCCATGGCATTCACATCCACAGGCCCTTCCCTTGAAATCAGGATGGTGCCCGGACTTAAGATCCCGTTTAAGTATTGTATCAATGGTCCCCGGCTTCCATAAATATCCGGCTGGCTTCCATTGGGAACCTCTTTCCATTCCCAGCCGGCCTCCCAATCCATGGATTCCTCTGTCATGGTTATTCCAAGCAAGGGGGTTAAAATCTGTTCCAGGGTTTTAAGATCCCTGGTAATGGCCCCAAGGCTGGGAGAAAACAGGATTCCATCCGTGGAAGCCTTTGAATGCTGCCTCATATGATCCTGCTCTATTAAAGGAGAGATGAATCCATAAAGATTGAGGGCAGCGGCAGGTGCCAGGACACTGCCGCCCCCGTCTGTTCCGATTCCCGCATCATTGATCCCATAAAATACATTGAGAGCCGTACCGCTGCTGGAGCCGGTCATCCATTTTCCGGTAATGGGATTGATAAGCTGTAAATCCACGGCTCTTCCGCCCAACGCCATCTTGTCGGCGGTATGAGGCAGAAAGCCATTTTCTTTCAGGCGTTCTTTTAGTATTTCGGGAATGACCGGAGTATCCTTGATTCCGGTATACCAGGCAAACCCATGTTCCTGAAGGGTTGGGGCAACCAGGTCAATGACCCGGGGATCTACTTTGTTTACGGTGCAGTAAGGATTTTTAAGTGCTAAAAAAGTTTTTTTTGCATAATTTTCGATTCGTTCCATAACAGCTCCCGGATTATTTTGGTATCGGGACTGCAATGAGGCCGATTATGAGAAGAAGATTCATCAATACTCCAAAAACGATACATGCTACGGGCCCCACAGCCAGGTCAACAATGGGTTTTTTCGCTTTCTTATTTAAAAGAAAGGCTCCGATTACAAACAGTGCTCCGATTCCGGTGTATCCGGAAGAGGAAGCTGCCATTTTCTCTGCAGCAACAATACCGCCTGCCAGTAATGAAATTTCCAGAACCTTGTTCATGGATGTTCTCACATACTCTCCCATATCCTTGACTCCTGGGAATTTATCCATGTATTTTGCAAAAATGTTAATAAGGAAAATCTCAGCTACCATGACTGCAAATCCCAGCACAAAAGCGAGGAGGGGATTTCCATGGAGGAACAGTCCGACTACAAATACAAAGGTGCAGCCTGCCGCACCGTACACACCTGTAACAATGGCTGTAGTAAATACCAGGGGTATGAAACCAATGGCTCTTGCCAGTGCGGTCAAGCCTGCGTTGCTGTATTCCTGGCTGGCCAAAAGGGCCAGGGAAGCAGGATCACCGGCAATAATAGAAAGGCTGGTTCCGGCTGCAATCAGACCGCCCATAGCGGCAAGTAACAGCCAGTTTTTACGGATGCGTAAAATATTACCCTCAAAGCCTTGAGTCAGTCCCTCATTGGTATGTTCCGTTCCTTTCTGCTGTGCAGCATAAAGAATCATCATAATCATACCAGCCAGCATTGCCATTCCTTCTGCATTTAAAGAAACCTTGCCTGCACCAACAGAAAAAGTACCGAATTTTTTCACAAGAAAATATACCAGTACGGTTACGGCTGCGGCTGTCATGCCCTTTTTAAAACCGTGCTGATAAGCAATGCCCACTGCCGGGAACACAGCAAATGCAACCGTTATATAACCGGAAACGCTTCCTAAGTCACTGGTAAAGTTATATGGCATATAGCTGAACAGTTTTACAACAAACTCCAGACCGGCCAGAATCGCCAAACCATAGACGGCTCCGATGACAGCGGAAAGGATCATTCCGTTCCTGCTGTTATTACAGAAAGAACCGATTATATCCGTAGTAAGCAGCAGACAATGGATCAATATAATGCTTGCTGCGATGGATGTGGGGATGCCAAAACCAATGACCAGGCCAAAACTTATGGCAAAGCTCATGGCTGCCAGTTCTTTCCGGCTGATCTCTCCATTAAAATACTGCCCCACAATTGGCCGGAAACCGTCATTAAATACTGCGATTCCCTGATTGGATAAAACGGAAGCCAGTGCTCCGATTAATGCAATAACTAAGTAGTTCATACCTGTTAAGCCCCCTCTTTCTCAATGATTGCCTGAAGCAGGACCGGAAGGACCTCTTCTTTGTGCTGTGCCGTAAACCCGAATGCTTTTTTGCCCTTATGAACCTCTTCCCTGATAAAATCCCCGCTTTTTATATTTCCTGGCATGGAAATCGTAGAACATAGCCCGGAACCCAGCATGGCCATAGCCATAGCCAGCGCTCCGCCGCCTCCGGTATTACAGGCACCCACATAATAATCATACTTCCCGTTTTTTACGCCCAATGCTGCATCTAAATCCCCCTTGATCTCAATCTCTGCCCTGTCATTCATCTCCAGGGCCACCAGCCTGGCAATTTCTTCCTTGTCAATCTGACCACCAACCACAATCTTCATTGCTGCTATCCTCCTTTTTATCTTTGTATCATTTCTTAATAAAGGCCATTTAGCCCTGATACCCCATTATGAGAGCAGATTGCATAGATGAACGGTCAGGAAATCCCGCTCCACTTCCGGAAACTGGATATCTGTTTCCTTTAGCAGTTCATCTTTTAACGCCTCTGCTCTTTGAAAAACCGGTTCTTTTTTAATTCCATCTAAAAGCGTGTGATCCAAAGGATGTTCCACCACCCCGTCTAAAACCCTTTGCCCTGCCATGGCCAGATGGGTGATGAACATTGCCGCTTTATCCTCTTCTGTGTCAGGCTTTTCTTCCAGGATCCGTTCCACCGCTTTTCTGGAATAATCCGCCACTTTTTTGCAAATCACATGATTTTCCTCCAGAATATCCAGACGCTGGTTTAAAATATCTTTTAATTCCATTGGATTTCCTCCTCCTCAACTCAATATACATTATTTTGTACTTTGATTTAAAAAGATACCCATTAAAAATAGGGCTCTCTTTTCTTCTCTCTTACCTCCCGGATGATATCCACTGCCTTTGGTACACTGACATACTTTTTCAGCAGAGTTTTCAGATACTCATCCTCTTTTCTGATAACCATAACCGCTGTTGAAAACAGATTGTTATAATCAGAATCATCTAAAAATGCTACTTTCAATTGTTCGTGTTTGTGCTCCTGGATATCATCATAGTTCCATACTCCGGCATCAATGATACCATCCATCAAGGCATTGACAGTCTGCTGGGCCCGGATGGGGACCAGGGTAACCTTTTTGCCGTGGATAATATTTCTGGTAATGCAGCTCTGGTCAATGGAGCTGCTGTCATATGCGATCCTCATGCCATCCTGAATGCTGTCATATCCGGGATCTGATAAAAGAAGCACGTGCCTGGAAAGGAAGCTGCCAGGACCAAAGTTTATTGCCGCCTCAATCTGCTTTCCTTCTTTTATGGATTGTTCCGCCGCATACTGGGAACAGACCGCAAAATGATAAGTTCCTGATTCCACCAGTTCAATACGGCCCACTGCGCCTCTGGCGTAAGCCATATTAAAGTTAAGGGGTGCGAACTGAATATACATGGCCGTGGCGAATCCCTCATAAGTCACGGAATAGGGAAGGGGCATAATTCCAAGAATTTCTCTGCGCATACAGTTTTCCTGCAGCTTTTTGTAATCAATCTCTTTGATGCAGGTTCCCTGATGCCCATGATTTTCCAGTGTCACGGCATTGCACTCCTTTAAACAGGCAAATGCGTTCTGAATGGTTCCCCTGGATACTCCGAACTTATCCTGGTACTCTGAGATTGGCAGAATCCGGTCTCCTGCATTCCTGGACATTAGATCCAGTGCCAACAGATTTTTTACCAAGCCTATTTTCTGATATAGGTTTCCGGCCTCTAAACTTTTGTTTTTCATGAAATCACTCGCTTTTACCAATTTACATTATTTTGTATATTCAAACAGTATCACATAACATGTGCAATGTCAACAATATTTTTTTGAATATTGTTATTTTCTGTACAGGAAGTACAAAGACCCAGGCAAAAGACGGACATTTCTTTTATCTCACAGAAATGTCCGTCTTTTCACGATGGGATGAAAATAATATGGTTTTTTAAAGAAAATTCATTTACTGGCGGTTTGCCTTATTCCACTCCATCTTTGCATCTACAAAATTACGGATCAGTTTTACCGTACCATCCACACCTATGGAGCTTCGGTTAATACAAAGATCGTAGCTTCTTACATCTCCCCATTTTTTATTGGAATAGTAATTATAGTAGCTGGAACGCTTTTTATCCGTTTTAACCATAATATCCTTTGCTTTGGGATCATCCACATGATAAAGTTCCTTTAAGGACTTGATCTTGTCTTCTTCATCGGCTGTAATGAACACGGAGACAAGGTTGGGGTAATCTTCCAGCGCATAATCAGCACATCTTCCCACGATCACACAGGACTCTTCATCTGCCAACTGTTTGATGGTATCAAACTGTGCTAAAAAAATCTTATGGTTAATGGGCATATCCATGTAACCAGAGGTGGTAAATCCCATGGAATATGTATCCATTACCAGGGAATACAGAAAACTGTTGGTTGGTTTTTCATCGTGGGTCTGGAATAATTCTTCGCATAACCCGCTTTTTTTTGCTGCAAGTGCCAAAAGCTCCTTGTCATAGCACTTAATACCCAGTTCTTCTGCCAGTTTCTGTCCGATGATCTTTCCAGAACTTCCGCATTGTCTCCCAATCGCAATTACTAAATTTCCACTCATATAGACAGCTCCTTCCAGTGATCTTATAACTACATTATACTTCAAAAATTCTGAAAAATCTATAATTTAATTTTAATTTAACAGTTTTTTAAGAGAAAATCTCTTAGTTGGATTGTTAAGTTGTCCGCAATATTCTTAATAATTCTTCAAAATAATCAGGAAGAGGCGCCGTAAATTCCATGTATTCTCCTGTCCTGGGGTGAATGATTCCCAGAATGCCGGCATGAAGGGTCTGTCCCGTAAGGTGGAAGGGGCATTTTCCAGGGCCATAGACAGAATCGCCTAAAAGGGGATGCCCAATGCTTGCCATATGGACCCGGATCTGATGAGTCCGCCCTGTTTCAAGCTGGCATTCTATATAGGTAAACTGCCTAAACCGTTCCAGGACACGGTAATGGGTCACTGCTTCTCTTCCATTCTTTTCATTGATGCTCATTTTTTTCCGGTCTACGGGATGGCGGCCAATGGGCGCATTGATGGTTCCCTCATCCTCCTTACAGACTCCGTGTACGATTGCCGCGTATTTCCTGGTGATGGAATGCTCCTTTAGCTGTTCAGAAATGGAATTATGAGCCATGTCATTTTTACATACAATAAGAACCCCGGTGGTATCCATATCGATTCGATGGACGATTCCAGGGCGCATAACTCCGTTTATTCCAGATAGCTCACTGCGGCAATGGGACATGAGCCCATTGACCAGGGTTCCGCTGTAATGGCCTGCGGCGGGATGGACTACCATCCCTTTTGGCTTGTTGATAAGAATGACATCCTTATCCTCATAGATGATATCAAGGGGGATTTCCTCCGGCAGGATGTCCGGTTCCGTCATTTCAGGAAGGGACAGGGTGATCCGGTCCCCCGGATTTACTTTATAATTGCTTTTTACTGATTTTTCTTCCACCAGCACGGACTGCTCCTTTAAAAGCTTCTGAAGGTAAGAACGGGAAATGTCCTGGCACCGTTGGGATAAATACAGGTCGATCCGGATTCCGGCTTCTTCCCCAGCCACTACAAACTCTTGCTTCAACCCTGCTCCTCCTTTTTATGAAGAGAAAGACAGGATAAGTCCTCCTCCTTGTAATAAAAAAGAAATAAAAGCATAAAGAGAAACATGGAAACCGTAACATAGCAATCGGCAACATTAAAAATGGGAAAATTGATCAGCTTAAAATAGAGAAAATCCACCACATAGCCTCTGGTAAAGCGGTCGATCATATTCCCAACAGCTCCTGCTGACAGAAACATGGCAACCAGGTGAAGGGGCAGATATTTTCTGTCAGCAGGCATACGGCTGACGGCAAAGGCTGCTCCTGAAAGCACTGCCAAAGCCACCAGCAGGAAAAACACCTGCTTACCCTGAAGCATTCCAAAGGCTGCCCCCCGGTTTTCAGAATAAAAAAATTCAAATACTCCGTCCCAGATTACAAAGGGGGGCCGGTTCATGAGATTCTTAACCGCAAGAAACTTTGTCCATTGATCCAATCCAATGGAAAGAAAAAAGACGATGATCATACCAATGATCAGTTTTATTTTTTGATTCATGAAAGTCTCCTTAAGCTAAGATATGGCGAAGCCCTTCTGTCATTTCAGCTTCGGTAACGGTCTTGTCGACACAGGCTTTTCCGATCTGCTCTAACAGAATAAACCGGACGGTGCCACAATCCATTTTTTTATCACTTTTTGTAGTGAGAACGATATTTTCCGGGGAAAGCCCGCTCACCGTAACAGGCATATCAAACTCCTTCATTACGGTTAAAAGCCTTGGAAGCTCCCCTGACCGGATCATTCCCCGTTTTACGGAAATTGCCATGGCAGCGATGCAGCCAAGCCCTACGCAGTGGCCGTGCACCAGGCGGAAATCCGAAAGCTTTTCAATGGCATGGCCCAGGGTATGTCCCAGATTTAAAAGAGCCCTTTCTCCCTGTTCCGTTGGGTCCTTTTCCACCACATCACGTTTGATCTGGTTGCTTATAAGCACCATTTGGCTTAATGCGGTTAAATCCCTGTTCCGGATTTCAGAGGCGTGTTCCATCAGCCATTCATAATAAGAGGCGTCTTTGATTAATCCATGTTTGATGATCTCTCCCATTCCCGAAGAAAACTGTTCCTCTGAGAGGGTCTTTAAGGAGGCAATATTGGAATAAACCAGCTTGGGCATATGAAAGGCTCCTACCATATTTTTGTAGGAGTCAAAATCAACGCCTGTCTTTCCTCCGATGCTGGAATCTACCTGAGACAGCAATGTGGTAGGTACCTGGATGAAGGATATTCCCCGGAGATAGGTGGCTGCCCCATAGCCGCATAAATCGCCTACTACGCCTCCGCCCAGAGCCAGCAGATAATCATGGCGGTCAAACTGCTTTAAAATAAGGGCCTCATATAGGTTTCTGACTGTATCCAGATTTTTATTTTCTTCGCCTGCAGGAAAGATAAAATGTTCTGTTTTTCTACAGCAGGAAGAAACAATGGTTTCAACTTCCTCAAGGTAAAGGGGGGCCACATTGGAATCCGTAACAATGCAGACCTTGCGCTCTTCCAGATTCAGCTTTTTCAATTCTTCCTTTAGCTTATCAAATCCAGTTTCCATGACAATCTCATAAATTAAGGTACCGTTCATGTGTACCGGAATTCTATTTCCCATGATATTTTCCTCTCTTCTGTCCATGCTTTTTGGACATCAAGGTATGCCCGCAGGGCGTTCCTCTCTTCTGTCCATGCTTTTTGGACATCAAGGTATGCCCGCAGGGCGTTCCTCTTTTCTGTCCATGCTTTTTGGACATCAAGGTATGCCCGCAGAGCGTTCCTCCAACCGATTTATCTATATTCCTATATCATGGAAGAAAGCAAACAATCTTCCTTCCCGTTCCCTCCATTGCAATGCTGCAACGATTTGAGGAAGCGTGTCAAGTGGAAAATCGTCTGCTTGTACCATTCAAAGAAATGTATTGATGTCTTTTACGGAATATCTGTTACAGGCGTAAATTCATTCCGCCCATATCCAGGCTTCCATTATTTAACAGATCCTGAAAATCACCGGAGAGTTCTACGGATTCCGGCGTTGCTATGAATATGTAATTTGATATCTTCTGCAAATTACCATTCATGGAGTAAGTTGCGCCTGAAGTAAAGTCAATGATTCTCTGAGCGACTTCCGTATGAATGCCCTCCATATTAAGGACAACAGCCTTTCCTGCCAGCATATAATCGCAAATTTCCTTTGCATCTTCAATGGAGGTGGGTTTTACCATGGATACTTCCATGGAACGGCTCTGCTTCATAGGTACTACCTTTGGAGAACGGGACAGAAAACGGGGTTTTTGTTCATACTCTTCCTCTTCCTCGTAGTAGTCCTCCTCATTCTTTTTTGAAAAAAGGGCCCTTTTCGCAGGTTTATCGTTTTCATTCTCGTAATCATCGTCTAAATAGTAATCGTCATCATCTGTATCATTTAAGCGCATGCTATCCATCAGTTTGCCTAAAATGCTCATACTTTATTCTCTCCAATCTTATGCCATGATCCCTAAGCCGAAAAAGGCCTTCCCAGGTGTCCTGGCATATATTCTCACTAAATTCATGCCTGATCATGCAAAGCAGGATCTGCTTCGCATCTCTACTCTTGCACTCATTAAGTGTTCATATAATATCTTGTACCGAAAATTCCGGTACCGACTCTTACCAGTGTAGCACCTTCTTCTATAGCGACTTCATAGTCTCCGGTCATACCCATCGAGAGTATATTCATATTAACATTATCAATGTTTTTGCTTTGCATGTCAACATTAAATTGCCTTAATTTTTTAAAAACTGGACGATTTTCTTCAGAATTTTCTACAAAAGGTGCAATAGTCATAAGACCTTTTATCCTTACATGGGGAAGCCTGGCGATTTCATGGATGGCGTTTTCTGCCGCCTCCAGCTTAAATCCGAATTTGCTTTCCTCCTCTGCCACATTCACTTCCAAGAGGATATCCACAACCAGGTTTTTTTTGGCCGCTTCCTCTTCGATCTGCTGGGCCAGCCGGATGGAATCTACGCTGTGGATCAGCACAGCTTTATCAATGACTTGTTTCACTTTATTTCTCTGCAAGTGACCGATCATATGCCACCGGATATCTTCCGGAAGGGCAAGGTGCTTATCCCACAGCTCCTGCACTTTATTTTCTCCAAAATCCCTTATGCCGGCAGAGTATGCCTCTGATATCATGGCAGTGGGTTTTGTTTTGCTTACTGCTATGAGAGTTACTTCTTCCGGATTTCTACCCGCCCTTTTACAGGCGGCTAAAATCCGGTTATTTACTTCTTCCAGATTTTCTTTAATCAAATCAATCACCTCTTATTGATAAATTAATTCCCCTTCACTGACAGCTTCTGCTTTCAAAACGATATGATCGTATACCGCCAGTCCATAGGTCATGTTCTTTTTCACTGTATAATATTCATCATTGGAAGCCAGCACATCAATCTGCTTAAAAACAGCGTACCCTTTGTTTATGTTATATACGCCTTGAAGGGAAGCGCTTGTCCCGATCTGATACCGTTCCGCAGAATTGGGCTTTACAATATAATCTCCGGCTTTAAAGCCGTCCTCCGCTCCCATTTCAATATAGTAATTGTTTCCTTCGGAATAGTAAATCTCCGCAGGAACAAAGACAACGGAGGCTCCGGACTGGGAATACAGTTCCTTGTTGAAACCCGTGGACTGGCTGTCGCCGCCCTGGGTGACATAGTCCATGGGAACCAGATAAAAATCTTTTTTTGTAACTGCTGTTACAGGGATCTTTAATCCGTCTGCCTGATCGGAAACGATTTCAAAATCAACATACCGGTCAGAAGCAAATTGAACCATGTATTTATCAAAATCCAATTTTCCAAAAGGCTTTCCATCGGTACCGGTAAATACGGAAAAGCTTCCGGCGGTCCTTAAATTCCGCCCGGAAAATTCTACGGTAAGACTTGTCTTGTCTCCGTAGGATTTGGTGTCTTCTTCTGTCATGGGGAACACAATTGACCACAAATCAGAAGTGATGATTTTATAAACGGGAGCACCCTTTTCTATGAGTTTTCCGGATTTTGTAATGGTCTTTGTATAACTGCTGCGGTCAAATGCGGTTTCTGAGACCGCTGATTGCTCAAGTCCTTCATAGGAGTCCACTCCATAGGAGACGATGCCAGCCTGGTCCGCTTTTACCTGTTCAAAGCTAATGCCTGCCTTGTCCATCTGATCTCCAAGGTTATCCAGGGCATTAAAATTCATATACTCCATAACTTCGGCTTCCAAAGCGTATTTGGTATCATAGACAGAACGGAACTGGTCGGTGTCATAAGTAAGGCTGAATGAGGTCAACTGCTTTTTCAGCTCAGCAAGATTTTCCGGAGTCAGTGTGACCTTTTCCTCTGAATTCTCTGCAAGAAATGAAGTGAGATTTCCTGTCTCGTCAATGGAATAGACCCGGGTTCCGTTGGAAGCCCGCTTTCCTTCTCTTACATAGTAATTGACATAACCGGAACGGTCTGCATTCTTAACTTGTTCCTGACGGAGGATGATTCCCGTGTAATTCTTGTTATTGACGATGCTGCCTTCCTGCACTTCATAAAACTTTACCTTATCTCTGCGGACATAGGCGGTAACACTGAACACCATATAAACAAAGATCAGCGCAAAGATGATCATGCCGACATTAATATTCAGAGGCCGCCGGTACCGGATGATCTTTTTATTTTTCTTTGGGCGGGCAGCCCGTTTTAATGGCTGCGGTGCCTTTTGTTGTGCCATCCTGGCGCCTCCTTTCATTATTATTGTTCATGCTTTTTGGACATAAAGGTATGCCCGCAGGGCATTCATTATTATTGTCCATGCTTTTTGGACATAAAGGGATCCCCGAAGGGTGTTTTCTTATTCCTGCCCATGCTTTCTGGGCATAAAGGTATGCCCGAAGGGCATTCCTTTCTAGTATTATAAAAGGAAAACCCAAAAAATTCAAGCAAAACAAAGGGGACTGACCGTTCAGTCCCCTTTTCTTTATGTATGATTATAATGAAACAACCACATTGGCCTTGGCATTCTCAGGCATATTCTCTGCATCCATGGAAACGCTGAGAACAAAGGTTACGTGATACTTTTCACCGATTTTTTCCAAAGTTGCAATGGTCTCAGATATGTCTTCCCCTTCCAGGCAAGCCAGCTTCAAAAAGCTGTCAAAAAACATCATTTCCAAATCATGATCCTGAGATATGATACCACAGATAAAACCTATAAATCCTTCACTGGATGTAATCGGATACTCATTGACATTAATGAGGCGGATCTTGTTGCTTAATTCGTACATGTGCTTGGAACTTTTGTCCAGGTAGGCGATAGAACCTGTTGATTCTTTTACAATGGAATTAGCTCTGTCTAACAGATGTTTTGTCTTTCCCTTACCCTTTTTTCCTGCTATTATCTGCACCATAGCAATCTCCTCCTTGAGTTATATAATTTGTATAAAAAGTCTATTCGGATTAATATAATTATAGTACAAATCCATAAGAAAGGCAATGACTATTCTACAATTTTATTTAATATATTTGTCATATTATCGTAGAGACCTGCATGGTTGGGCGCCTTTAAAACTACGGTAACATATTCCCTCTTAGAGGAATCTGAGCTTCCCATGATCAGACAGCTTCCGGCTGCCTTTGTTGTACCTGTTTTTCCGCCCAGGACCGTAAGCCCCTCCGGCATCTGACGCTCTCCTGTCATATACCAGTTGGTGCCTTTCCAGAGTGCATTGACCGGGTTTCCCGCTCCATCCTGATAGGTGGCGGTGTACTCCTTTGTGCCTATGATCTTGCGAAATTCGGGATACTTTAAAGCTTCGTTAAAAATCAGATACAGGTCATAAGCCGTGGTATAGTGATTTTCATCGTTTAAGCCGTGAGGGTTCAGGAAATGAGTGCCTGTAGCCCCGATCCTTGCCGCTTCTTCATTCATCATCTGAGAAAACTGGTCGATTCCTCCGGCCATATGGGTCGCAATAGCAGCCCCGGCATCATTTCCGGAAGGGAGCATCAGGCCATATAGAAGCTGTTCCATGGTAAGCTTGTCTCCTGGCCTTATTCCGCATAAACTGGCTCCGGCTTCCGTAATGACGGCGTCTCCGGTCACTGTGACCTCGTCGGTTAAGTTTCCGTATTTCAAAGCAATAAGAGCCGTCATGGCTTTTGTGATGCTTGCCGGATACAGCCGCTCAAAAGGATTCTTTGCAAACAGGACTTTTTTTTCTGTCAGGTCAAAGACAGCGGCAGCTTCAGCAGTGACCGCATTATCCTGGCTGGAAGTATTCTCTGACACGATACAGAGATCGTGGGCAAAAGGCTCCGACTTGCCGGACACTGCAGCGGACTGGTAAAGGGCGGTCCTTTCTGAAAAAACATAAGGATTATCAAGGCCCTTTAAACCGGCGCAGCCTGTGAGAAATATGGTACATAATGCAATACAGCCTGATTTTACAAAAACTCTTTTCTTCACGGAATCTACCTCTGCTATTTATACATCTCGCGCCATTCCATGTCACCGCGGTCCAGAGATTTGATCAAAAGCTCTGCGGTGGCCAGATTGGTTGCAAGAGGAATGTTGTGCATATCACAGGTACTCATAATATTTACGATATCCGGTTCGTGAGACTTAGGTGTAAGAGGATCTCTTAAAAAGATGACCAAATCAATTTCATTGTGTTCGATCTGGGACCCTAACTGCTGTTCGCCTCCCAGATGTCCGGCCAGATACTTATGAACGTTTAAGTTTGTGACTTCTTCGATCAAACGTCCGGTGGTTCCTGTAGCATATAACATGTGTTTACTTAAAATTCCCCTGTAGGCAATGCAGAAATTCTGCATAAGTTTTTTCTTTGAATCATGTGCAACTAGTCCTATATTCATGACGATATACCTCCTTATTAATTACCGATTTTGCGCTGCAGTCCAACATTAAGCACCAGCCCCATACCCATAAAGATGCTGATGAGCGAACTGACTCCCGAGCTGATAAAGGGGAGAGGAAGGCCTGTATTGGGAAATATCTGTGTTGCCACGGCGATATTGGCAAAGGCCTGGAAGCCGATCAGGGCTGCCATACCAGTACAAATCAGTTTTCCTGACATATCCTTGGATTTGGATGCCAAATAAAGACATTCAAATACAACCAAACCAATAAGAACAATGACGATAACGCTGCCTCGAAATCCCATCTCTTCGCCGATGATGGCAAAAATAAAGTCGGTTTCTCCGGCTGATAAGAAGTTTCCATCTTTCACCGATGCAATGGTTGTATTAAAAAGTCCCTTTCCTTGGAGCTGTCCGGAACTGATTGCCATAATTGAATTTTTTTGCTGATACAGATTTTCTGCATATTGCTCTGCATGAGGGTAAATCCATGCAAGAATACGCCGTGCCTGATAATCGTGGATAAAAGGGATCAGCCCCTTGGTCAGCAAAAATATGAAAAGTGCTCCTGCCGGTATTGTCACGGCAAGGACGCCGCCAATCCAGCGATAGCTGATTCCTGCGGAAAATACCATGCACAGGATGATGATGATGACCACAAGGCTGGTAGACAGATTGGGTTCCGCAAAAATAAGGCCGATGGGAATGGCCGCAAGTAAGGCGGCCAAGCCGATCATAATCGGCGTGTTCAGCCTTTCCTGGTATTTACTCCAATACCAGGAAAAGAACACGATTAATCCGATTTTTACAAATTCAGACGGCTGTATCCGTCCAATCCCCGGAAGGTTGATCCACCTGGTGGCCCCTCCGGCCGTATGTCCCATGACAAGAACAGCACCCAGCAAAAGGATGCAGGCCGCGTAATCGAGAGCATATAGCTTAATAAGTTTATGATAATCTATGATGGAAAGCCCGATAGCCAGGGCAAATCCCACCATTACGCCGATAATCTGTTTTGTCACTGTGCCCGAATCCTGGTTGGAGGCGCTGGCCACCACAAGAATTCCAATGACGGACAGTGACAGCATGTACAAAACTAACCGGTAATTATAGTATTTAAAATTGTAGTCAAAAAGCATAATTAGTATATCCCCTTGTCAGGTACATCGCGAATAGGTATGTTTGCATAAAGCACCGGAATAAAGCGTTCGCAATCCGGCTGTTTCAGCTTTTTCATCTGTATCTCTATTCTGTCCGAATCTATATCCATGTATCTTGAAACAACACGGACCATATCGTCTTTTATCATCTGCATGATCTCAGGAGAACAGTCAGCCTTGTCCGCAACCAGCAAAAGTTTCAGACGATTTCTTGCAATTTCTCCTGAATTCTTCTTACGGAATACAGGAAACAGACTCATATCACACCCTCCTATGCTCTTTTTAAGAGATGGGAGAGTTTAAAGAACAGGCCTTCACGTACTGCCGGATTATGAAGCGGCACGTTTTCCCCGGTAATCCGCCTGCAGACATCCATATAGGCTTGTCCGGCCGGGGTTCCCATGCCAACAAGAGGCTCCCCCTGGTTTGAGGAAATAACGATATCCTCGTCATCCGGCACGGCACCGATAATATCTACGGCAAGGATGTCCATGACATCGTCCAAAGACATCATGTCTCCTCTTTTCACCATATCCGCCCGAATCCGGTTTACGATGAGTTCAATGGTTCCCATGTCGGCAGCCTCTAAAAGCCCGATGATCCGGTCTGCATCCCGGATGGCGGAAACCTCAGGAGTGGTAACAACAATGGCTCTGTCAGCGCCTGCAATGGCGTTTTGAAAGCCCTGCTCAATACCTGCGGGACAATCCAGAAGGATATAATCAAACTCGTCCCTCAAATCATCCACCAGCTTCACCATCTGTCCGGGGGTGACTGCCGTCTTGTCCCTGGTCTGAGCCGAGGGAAGTAAAAATAAATTCGGGTATCTTTTGTCTTTTATCAGGGCCTGCTTCATACGGCAGTTACCTTCTACCACGTCCACTAAATTGTAGACAATGCGGTTTTCCAGACCCATGACAACATCCAGGTTCCGAAGTCCGATATCTGTATCGATCAGGACTACTTTTTTTCCCAGAATTGCCAGTCCGGTACCAACATTGGCAGAGGTTGTCGTTTTACCTACCCCGCCTTTTCCAGAAGTGATTACGATGATTTCGCTCATATCATATCCTCCTGATTTTTAGGTATAATTTACTTTACAAAGGCAAGCGAAGTGCCGCCTGATTTAGTAAATTATCCGTTCGATGAACCAAAGGCAAATCAAACTCCTTTTTATATTCTACCTTAATTTTTGGAATATTTCCACACTTTTTTTCATTGGTTTGATTAAGACTTTGTTATTTTCCATATAAGCCTTCATAGGACCCCGTCCCAGACGCTTGCCTCTTCCGTCAAGACCTGAGGTACAGTCTGCAATACGCAGTTGAATGGGAGCCATGTCCAGGGCTGTGATAAGAGCGCCCCGGTTGCCTGCCACGCCTGCGCATACGGTCCCGGAAAGCTTTCCAAGGACAATTACGTTGCCCTTTGCCAGAACCTTTGCTCCCTTGCATACATCACCGATGATAACAATGCTGGCTTCGGATTCCAAAGTCTCTCCGCTTTGTAGATTTCCTTTGAAGAATTGTCCTGTCTGGCAGGATAGCTCCATCAGTTTCTCATTCAGTGCTTTTTCGCAACGCTCCATACGGTTTACATCCGTATCCACCAGACAAATAATCTCCACATGAGAGTTTTCCGTGATCTGGTTGATGATTGCGAACTCTTCCTCGGAAGTCAGTTCCCGACCCTCCAGAGTCAGGGTCATTTGTACGGATCCCCAGAATTTTGCATGATCCCCGAATTTTTTCCCGATATCAGAAAGAAGCTGAGGGAAGGGGATGTCTGGGTCCAGGATGACAGTCATACCTGCTCTGTTGCTTTTAATTACTACGGTATTATGCATCATATCACCTCTTATCCTAGTTAATCGCGAATGTTGACCTTCGCTGCATCCAGGGCACCGGCATTTATAATGGATTCTAAGTCCGTGTAGCCATAATAATACTTGTAGACGTTCTTCGCAATATTGGCGGCGTTGGATGATGAATAGCCATACGGAATATTCACGGTAACACAGATTTCCGGATTGTCATATGGCGCATAGGAAATAAAGAATGCGTGATTAGGTTTGTTGCGGGCCTCCTGGGCAGTACCGGTCTTACCGGCAATCTCCACTTCAAGATCAGAAAACAGCCTTTTACTTGAACCATTTGTAATCACTTCTCTCATTCCCTGTTGTACAGTATCCCACGTTGAAGCCGCCGCGTCAATATGAGAAGAAATCTCAGGGGTATAATCTTGTATCAGATTGCCTTCAGAATCCGTTGTCTTGTCCAATAAGCTGAGTTCAAACACGGTTCCCTTGTTTGCAATGGCAGATACATATCTGGAAAGCTGGACGTTTGTATAAGCATGGCTTCCCTGTCCCATGGCAGAACGCTCCGGCGCTTCTTTGGAAATCTGAGGGTCAAGCTCTGCGATCTCCACTCCGGATTTGTGATCCAGGCCGAACATGGCGGCGTACTTTCGCAAGACATCAAGTCCTAAGTCAGGAGAATATACTCCGCTGGCATCCATTGATAAACGGTGTCCCAGATCTGCAAAGAAAAAGTTACAGGAATTTTCGATTCCGCCTACGATGTTTAATGGGCCGTGCTGGCCGGAATAGATCCAGCACTTAATAGGCGGCTCCACATCCGTGTAAATACCTGTACAGTTAATGGTTTCGTCTGTTGTAACTGCATGCTCTTCCAGAGCGGCTACCGCAGTAATGGGCTTAAACGTAGAACCGGGTGCTTTTCTTGTCTGGGTCGCATTGTTATACAGCGGCAGGGACAAATCTGCCTGCAACTGGCTGAAATAGGTGCCGTCGCCGATCCGGTTGTTGTCATATCCCGGGTAAGATACTAAGGCAAGCACCTCTCCTGTTTTATCATTTGTGACCACCACCCCTGCATTACAGGGCGATAATGCCAACTGGGCAGGTGTGATTTCCAGGGTGGACAGCTTTTTGATCAGAAAGGCGTAGGCATCACCAGTGGCTCTCAGTTCTGCAACATCCTGTCCATTGTCCTGCAATACTCCCTGGTCGTATAAAGCAAGGCACAGTTCCTGTCCAGTGATGACATCGTCATTGATCAGATACCGGTATATTTTTTTGGTAAAGTTCCGGTCATCCTTTAAATTGTCCAGTACATACCCTATAAGGGCCTTAAACGTGTCATCTGCGCTTGAATATTTGGAGCCGGTTTCCAGCTTGGTGGTGTCCACCCAGCCATTGGCTATTCCATAATACAAATAGTCCCTTAAGCTGATTTCATCTGCTTTCCATGCCTGGTATTCCCCGCTGGAGGTATCAATGGCGTCTTCCTTGATGATTCCCACCGTAGGGCCGGAAAGATAGGTATATATATAAAACATATAGGCTTTCATATCTTCCGAAAGATCCTTCATGGCTGTGGCGTGAGTGCTCATCAGCTCATTGTTCAGATTGTTAAAAATCTGCTGTTGAGAGGACATGTATTTGCGGTATATGTTTTTTTCGGTTTCAGAGGCGTCTTCCCCTTCCATTTCCTTCAGGGAAAGAACGTTGTTGTTGATCAGTTGATAATAGGCATCTTTAACAGGGATCTTCATATTGGAACCGTCGGTGGTACTGCCCGCCTGATAATCACCGTTTACAATGGTCTTAATGAGAACTCCGGCTAAAGACTGTTCGATCAGGTGGTAAATGCCTTTCTGAAGATCGCCATCCAGGGTCAGAAATACATCGTTCCCTGCGGAAGAATCGGTCTCATCCTTTGTTTCCCGTATCCTTCCTACACTGTCCTTGTATATGGTTTTTCTCCCTTTTGTACCTTGAAGCTCATGCTCCATGGTATATTCAATACCTGTCCGTCCTACGATGTCATTGATGTCGTAATCATCCTTCTTCTTCTGCAGGCCCTCTAGCTGCTCCTCAGGAACCTTTCCGGTATAGCCGATGACAGGAGCAAAAGAGATGCTGTCATTGTAGGCCCTAATGGTGGTTTCTTCCACATTTACTCCCTGCATCTCCCCAATATGTTCCAGAATATCCGCCACAGTTTCATCAGATACCTGGCTGGCCACTGTAGTGGCTTCATATTTGCGGTAGGACATGAGGCGAAGGGCATATTTAATATTGATGATGTCCAGAGCTTCCTGGTCTGTCAGGGTAATGGCTTTTCCATCCGGGTCTTTCATATCCCCAAGACCGTTGTCTTTACAGGCCCTGTCAAACAACTCCTTTGCGCTTAAATTGGAGGGATAGGTGCCCTTTTCATCATCTAAGTCTTCCACTTTCTTCAGGCCGTAATAGTCCCGGAGAAACCGTTTTCTGGAGGATTCGGAGGAGGAAGTGTAAACCATATCGCCGTTGGGATCAATGGCCACCTCAAACTTTCCCTGTATGGTTTCCCCGTGTTTTTCAAGGATCTGCACCAATCTTAAGTACATGGTGTTTCTGGAGGAAGAATTCTTATAAACCCCCGTATCCTGTACGGTTACGGAATAGGCCAGCTTATTATAAGCCAGGACTTTGCCGTTCCGGTCA
Source organism: Lacrimispora brassicae (assembly GCF_054772055.1). Taxonomy (NCBI): domain Bacteria; kingdom Bacillati; phylum Bacillota; class Clostridia; order Lachnospirales; family Lachnospiraceae; genus Lacrimispora; species Lacrimispora brassicae. The sequence continues at coordinate 102,296 of NZ_BRYH01000020.1, forward strand.
TAGATATTGCCTCTTGTTCCTGCGGTTGTAATGGTCTGTTCCGTAAGCTGCAAATATTCGTTAAGAGCCTCCTCGCCATTGACGATCTGCATACTGAAAAGTTTATTTATCAAACCTGCGTACATGAAAAAGCAGATGATTCCAAGTATAAAAAGCCGTGAAGATACTGCTTTTTTAAAAAAATCCTTTATAATGTCTAACAAATCTCTAAACAATTGCCGAATCACCTCTTTTTCCTATCTCTTCCAAATGCCGGTTCAAAATCAGGAATACCCGATAAAGAAGCAAGGTTGTTACAACGGTAAAAATGATTTCCGGAAGCATCAGATTAATAAAATAATACCCCACCCTGAGTTTCTGGCGGATAAGGAACCGGAAAACATATATATACAGGTTGTAAGCCAATTCGTTGAGTACGCTTAGGATCAGAGGCAGCGTAATGTAATCTTCATAATAATATTTTGTGCAGATTCCGTTGATATAGCCCACATAGACGAAAATCAGGGTGTAAAAGCCAAAGGGTCCGCTGTAAAATAAATCCATGAGAAGCCCAGCCAAAAGCCCATAATACATCCCCGCCTCTTTTCCATGCATAAAGCCAAAGGAAAAGGTGAGGATCAAAAGCAGGTTGGGAGACGCCGATAAAAACGGCATCAACGGAAATATGCAGTTTTGAATGGTAAATGCCAGGATAATCATCAGCACGTTAAAAAGTATCCGTCTCATGCTACTCCCTTTCTTAAATATTGTTCATGGTCTCCGGACAGAGCCACCCCGTTTTATCGGGTGTAAAGGTATATCCGAAGGATATTTCTCCTACTGGGCAATGCTTTCCGCTGTTTCTGCCTCAGAGGAAGCTGTCTCTGCCGGAGCTGTCTCCTCCTGAGAGGAAGAGTCCTCTTCCTTCATCATGTCAGATTTCAGTTTTGTGATAACAAGAACTTCCTGCAGACTGTCAAACTTTGCGGCAGGAATCAAATATCCTGATTTGGTGACGTTGTTGGTATCATTGGTGATACCGGAAGCATATCCGATCAGGATGCCGGGAAGAAATACGGAGCTGATGTTGGAGGTCACGACTTTATCTCCGTCCTTTAGATCGCTTTCCTTTAACACATTGGTGATCCGGAGTCTTCCTTCCTTAAACAGGGTTAAGTCACCGGCAACGATACAACTGTTTCCGGACTGCATGGCCATGCCGCTGACGCGGCTGGAATCATCGATAATGGAGCGGACGGTTGCATAATTGGCACCCACATCCGTGACAATGCCTACCAGGCCGCCTCCTGCCACTACATTCATATCCGGGGCAATGCCATCCTTTGAGCCCTTGTCAATACGGAACACCTGGAACCAGTTGCTGGAGTCATTGGCAATGACTCTGGCGCCCACTTTCGGATACTGGCCGTATTCCTGGTCCAGGCTGTAAAGCTGGCGAAGCCGTTTTAATTCAAGTTCTGCTGCCTGAAGCCTGGTATTCTCCTCCGTCAACTGGTTGATGATATCCTTCATTTCCTTATTTTCATCCAGTGCATCATGAAGCTTTGCATAATCCATAATTTCATCATAAATGGCCGACCCAGCCGCATTGACTCCCGATTGCACCGGAATCAGGAAATATCCCACCCCGGTCCGAAGGGGCGTCAGCCATTCGTCATGAATGGAGGTCAGCCCGATCAACAGGACACAAAATACTGTTAAAGCAATAAGAACATATTTGCTGCGCTTTGATTCCATCTATAAGATTCCCCGTTCCTTTAAACTGATATAGGAATTGTCTCCTATAATAATGTGGTCCAACAGTCGGATTCCAACCAGATCCCCCGCTTCTTTTACCCTGCGGGTGAAGCTTAGGTCTTCCCTGCTGGGAGACGGATCTCCGCTTGGATGGTTATGGACCAGTACAAGACTTACTGCATGATATTTCATAGCCTCAATGAAAATCTCCCTGGGAGAAACAGCAGAAGCATTTACCGTTCCCTGAGAGATCATAATGTCCCTGATAAGGGCTCCTTTTGTATTCAGGAGGGCAATATAAACCAGCTCCTGTTCCTTATGACGCATGTCTTCTACAAAGTAATTTACAATATCAAGCGGCCTGGAAAAGGATGTCCCTTGGGAAAGAGCTGTCCTTTTCCAGATGCGTCTGGAAAGCTCTCCCACACATAAAAGCTGGGCGCCCTTGACGGCTCCGATTCCCTTGACTGACATAAGTTCCGGCATTGAAAGATGCAAAAGCCCTAAAATACCCTCTTTGGGATAATTTAAGGCCAGTATCTTCTGTGCCAGCGCCAGGGAATTGCTCTCCCTGGAACCTGTGCGGATGATAATAGATAAAAGCTCCGCATCGCTTAAGCCTTCCGGCCCTTCCTTTAAACACTTTTCATAGGGCCTTTCATCCGCAGGGATGTCTTTCATCGTTATTCGTTTCATATGCCTCCTGACGTTACTCTCCAGGCACGTAAAAAAGGACATATGTGGGATTATATAAACCGATACGTAATGAGGGCTGCCGCCACTCCTATGATGCCGGCCATGGTAATTTTAATGTTGATGCCAAAGGTAATTACCAGAATGCCGAAATTAACCACCAGGGGGGTATCAAATCCAAAGGATTGTCCCGCATTCAGCCAGGACAGCCAGGAAATACCCCTGGCCAGGTCTCCGACAAAGCCTCCGAGAACCACACCGGCCAGCATAAGAAGAAGCAGTACCCAGCAGTTTTTGTATTTCATCTGCTTTCTTACCTCTTTTGTTTTTATGACAGGAATATCCATACCTATCGAATTATTCTAACATAGTTTTCCGGTTGTGTATACCGTTTTTTTACAATTTAGCGCCAAGGGGCAAGCACAAGAGCTTGTTCTTGTATTTCCCCCACAGACACTGATGTAAAATAAATTTTTCACACCTGGATCAAACCGGCTTCCAAAAGCTTTTGTACTGACATTAAAATTCCCAGCTTTGCATGGTACCAGGTAAGACCTCCCTGAAAATAAACCGCATAAGGCGGTTTGATAGGGCCGTCGGCGCTCAGTTCAATGGATGAGCCTTGTACAAAGGCACCGGCAGCCATGATAACGGGAGCGTCATAGCCCGGCATATCCCATGGTTCCGGGGTGACAAAGCTGTCCACAGGAGCCGCTGCCTGGATTCCCCGGCAGAATGCAATGACTCCTTCCGGCTTCCCGAAGGTAACGGCCTGGATGATGTCGTGGCGGGACTGGGAACCGTCCGGCACCACAGAAAAGCCCAGCTTTTCATAGACATTGGCAGCGAAAACTGCTCCCTTTAAGGCTCCTGCCACTACGGTAGGAGCTAAAAATAATCCCTGAAAAAAGGACTGGTTAAGACCAAGTGTTGCACCTACTTCTTTTCCAAGGCCAGGTGCTGTCAGCCGGTAGGAAGCCCGGTCAATGCAATCAGCTCTTCCGGCAATGTATCCGCCGATGGGGGCAATGCCGCCGCCTGGATTCTTTATGAGAGAGCCTACCACCATGTCTGCCCCCACGTCGGACGGCTCAATCCTTTCTACGAATTCTCCGTAACAATTATCTACCATACAGATGACATCCGGTTTCAGCTTTTTTATGAAGGAAATCAACTCTCCGATCTGGGAAACCGAAAAGGTAGGACGGGTATCGTAGCCTTTGGAACGCTGGATGGTGACAAGCTTTGTTTTTTCATTTACTGCTTTTTCTATGGATTCGTAATCAAAGGCTCCCTGGTCAAGAAGGTCCACCTGCCGGTATATCACTCCATATTCTTTTAAGGAACCTACACTGTCCCTGATGCCGATCACTTCCTCCAGGGTATCATAGGGTTTTCCCACCGGTGAGAGAAGTTCATCACCGGGGCGGAGATTCCCGGAAAGTGCAACGGTCAGGGCATGAGTTCCGCTGATCAGGTTCGGCCTTACCAGCGCGCTTTCCGTATGGAACACGCTGGCATAAACCGCTTCCAACGTGTCCCGGCCCAGGTCATTGTAGCCATAGCCAGTGGTTGCAGCAAAGTGGATGTCGCTGACCCGGTTTTCCTGCATGGCCTTGATGACCTTCATCTGATTATATTCGGCCGTTTCATCAATTTCTTTAAAACGCTGGATTAAAGTTTCTTCGGTTTCTTTCCCCAAATCCATTACCCGGCTGCTGATTCCCAGGCTTTCATACATTGCATTTATGTTCATTGTTAATTATTCTCCAATCCGTACATCTCATGGGTGTCCTGTAAAATCCTTAAAAGCACCTGATCCAGGTCATTATTAAAGTCAGGAAGATTCAGCCATCTTACGTCCTGTTCCCGTTTAAACCAGGTGATCTGCCGCTTGGCAAAATGCCTGGTATCCCGCTTCAGCACATAGACGGCCTCTTCCAGCGTATATATTCCCTGCAAATAATCCAGGATTTCCTTATAGCCAAGCCCCTGCATGGAAACCATGTCCCTGGTTAAGCCCATGTCCTTTAAATGCATGACCTCTTCCACAAGTCCCTGCTCAAGCATTAAGTCCACCCGCCGGTCAATCCGCTCATAAAGGCTGGTCCGGTCTGTATTTACTACATAATAGAGGAAATCATAGGGAGACTTTTTCTGCCTTTCCCGTTTGTTATGTTCCGAAATCCGCTCTCCGGTCTGCCGGTAATATTCAATGGCCCGGATCACCCGTTTCATGTTGTTCTCATGGATCTCAGCCGCTGAATCCGGGTCAACATCCTCAAGGAGGCGGTGGAGAACCCCTGCTCCCCTCTCCTGTCCCAGCGTTTCTAACTCCCTGCGTATGGAGTTATCTTCTCCATTTTCTGTAAAATCAATGTCATATAAAAGGGCCTGGATGTAAAAACCGGTACCGCCGGTCACAATAGGGATATGACCATGGGAATAGATTTCTTCCATGGCTTCCATGGCCATTTTTTGAAAAACCGTTACATTGAATTCCTCATCAGGGTCAAGGACATCAATCAGGTAATGGGGAACGCCTTCCATTTCTTCCCTTGTGATCTTTGCAGAACCGATATCCATATGGCGGTATACCTGCATGGAATCAGCGCTTATAATCTCGCCTCCGATTGCCTTTGCAAGCCGGATGGACAGGGCGGTCTTCCCCACTGCCGTCGGCCCGGTTAAAATAATCAGCGGTTTCATCATACGATCCTCTTAAATTTCTTCTCTAATTCATATTTGCTCATGGAAATGATCGTTGGCCTTCCATGCGGGCAGGCATAGGGATTTTCCAGGTTTAAAAGCTGGTCAATGAGTTCATTTGCTTCCGCCGCGGATAAGCTGTGCCCTCCCTTTACCGCTGCCTTACAGGATAAGGAGGCGACCCGTTCGTAAATGATATCCGGGTTATGGGAGGTACCCTCCTCTGACAATCCATCGATCATTTCGATCAAAAGTTCTTTTTTTGCGATGGAGAACAAGTTGGCAGGAACCCCTCTGACTGCATATTCCCTGCCGCCAAAAGGCTCAATTTCAAAGCCTATATCTGTAAAATATTTTAGATGGCGTTTTAATAAAACTTCTTCATTCTGGTTTAAGGTCAGGATGATAGGAGGGCTTACCAACTGGGAAATGTATTCCATACTCTTAAGTGTTCCCATTGTTTTTTCATATAAAACCTTTTCATGGGCAGCATGCTGGTCAATAATATAAAGCTGTTCATTAAATTCCACCAGCCAGTAGGTATCGAACAACTGTCCGATGAGTTTATGCATGGACCTGGCCTTTGGTGCCAGAAGTTTTCCGTCAAACAGATCCAATTGCTCAGGCTTTTCTTCCCGTTTTGGGACCAGAGGTTCTGAGGGAGCCGCCTTGGGCCTGTCAAAGGTTTGGGCCTGAGGCTTTAACCAGTTGTCCGACAGTTCATCCCTTTCCTTTAAAAGGGCTGGCTGGGGAGGAGTCAGTCTTTTGGGGAAGGGGCTGGCCGGCTCCATTTTTTCTACTGCTGCAGCCTGCTGCTCTATGGCCATAAGCCGGCGCTTTTCAAAAGGCTCCGGGCTGGGCTCATGTTTTTTCCCTGCAAACCCCTGCTTTTCCTCTGTCTTTTTCTCCAGCGCCACTTCAGGGATCAGTTCCTTGTGGGCCAAAGCGTTTGATACTGCCTGATATACCATATGATAAATCATTTCCCCATCCCGGAACCGAAGTTCCATCTTGGTGGGATGGACGTTCACATCAAGAATTTCCGGTTCAATGGAGAAATGAAGCATGGTAAAGGGATATTTATGCTGCATCATAAACGGCTTGTAGGCTTCTTCAATCGCCCTGGAAATAATGCTGCTTTTAATGTACCTGCCGTTGATGAAATAGTTTTCGTAATTCCGGTTGCCTCTGGAGATCACCGGCTTTCCAATGTAGCCGTGAATGGAAACTTCAGCCTTTTTTACCGAAACCTCCAGAAGGTTTGCTGCGATTTCCCGGCCAAAGACAGTGTATACAATATCCTTTAAATTATGGTTTCCCGAGGTGTGAAGCTTGTTCTGGTTGTTCTGGATAAATCGGATGGAAACCTCGGGATGAGACAGGGCCAGCTTTTCCACCAGTTCTGCCACATGAGCTCCTTCTGTCATGGGAGTTTTTAAAAACTTCTTTCTAGCCGGAGTGTTGAAAAATAAATTCCTGGCAATAAATGTGGTCCCTTCAGGCGCCCCGATCTCTTCCATGGACCGTTCTTCCCCTCCGTCGATCTGATATCTGGTTCCGGTAAGCCCTATGCTGGTTTTTGTAATGAGTTCCACTTGGGAAACAGCAGCAATGCTTGCAAGGGCCTCCCCACGGAACCCAAGAGAGGAAACAGTAAATAAGTCCTCTATGGATTTGATCTTGCTTGTAGAATGGCGCAGAAAGGCCAGAGAAACCTCCTCCTTTGGAATCCCGCAGCCATTGTCGGTCACCCGGATCAAAGAGGTTCCCCCCTCCTTGATTTCCACAGTGACTGCGGTGGCTTTGGCATCAATGGCATTTTCCAAAAGCTCCTTTACAACAGAGGCCGGACGTTCTACGACTTCTCCTGCAGCTATTTTGTTGATGGTGTTTTGATCCAGTACAGTTATATTCGGCATGGCATCTGCTCCTTTCTACTTGTTTGCCCATGCTTTCTGGGCATAAAGGTATGCCCGGCAGGGTGTTTCCACTTGTCTGCCCACGCTTTCTGGGCATAAAGGTATGCCCGCAGGGAGGGGGCCTACTGCCAACGGTTCTTTAGTTTTGTCTGCAGACGGTATAGGATGTTGAGCGCATCAATGGGAGTCATGTTTCCCAGTTCCAGATCCCCCAATTCCTTGATGATATCATCATCCTTTACGGTATCAAACAGGGACATCTGCTGTAAATCCACTTCATCAGGCTTGGGAATTGCCTTTCTCTGGGTAATATTGGCACTGATCCCGGCAATTTCCCTGGCCTTGGTCGTGATGTCCGCATCGCTTAATTCTGCCAGCAGCTCCTTGGCCCTGGCAATGACGGAGTCCGGTACGCCAGCCAGCTTTGCCACCTGGATGCCGTAGCTTTTATCGGCCCCGCCCTTTATGATCTTTCTTAAGAAAACAATGTCATCGCCCTGTTCCTTTACGGCAATGCAGTAATTATTCACCCCGCCCATGGTTCCTTCCAGCTCGGTCAGCTCATGGTAGTGGGTGGCAAACAGGGTTTTTGCTCCCAGGATTTTGGGATTGCTGATGTGTTCCACCACAGCCCAGGCAATGCTGAGTCCGTCAAAGGTGCTGGTGCCCCGGCCGATCTCATCTAAGACGATCAGGCTGTTTTTTGTGGCATTCCGAAGAATGTTGGCCACCTCTGTCATTTCCACCATGAAGGTACTCTGACCGGAAGCCAGGTCATCGGAAGCACCAACACGGGTGAAAATACGGTCGCAGATGCCGATGCTCGCTTCCTCTGCGGGAACAAAGCTTCCGATCTGGGCCATGAGAACGATCAGGGCGGTCTGACGCATGTAGGTAGATTTTCCCGCCATGTTGGGGCCGGTGATAATGGAAACCCGGTTTTTCCCGTTGTCCAGATATGTATCGTTGGAAACAAACAGATCATCCCGCATCATCTTTTCCACCACCGGATGGCGTCCGTTTTTAATGTCGATCAATCCCTTTTCATTAATCTGGGGTTTGATGTAATTGTTCCTTGTGGCAACAGCGGATAAGGAGGTGAGAACATCGATCCCCGCTATGGCCCTGGCGGTCTTTTGGATCCGGAGAACCTGGTCTGCCACAGAATCCCGGACCTGGCAGAATAAGCTGTATTCCATGGAAAACAGCTTGTCCTCAGCCCCCAGTATCACATTTTCAAGTTCCTTTAACTGGTCGGTAGTGTAACGCTCGGCATTGGCAAGGGTCTGCTTGCGGATGAAATAATCCGGTACAAGGTCTTTGAAGGAATTGGTCACTTCAAAATAGTAGCCGAATACTTTATTGAATTTCACCTTCAGATTTTTGATCCCGGTTTTTTCTTTTTCCTGCGATTCCAGATCAGCCAACCAGTTCTTGCCCTCAGTTTTGGCACTGCGCAGCTTGTCTGCTTCCTCATTGAAGCCGTCCTTAATGATCCCGCCGTCTCTTAAGGTCACAGGCGGATCGTCAATAATGGCGCGGCCGATCAATTCACTGACATCCTCTAAGGGATCCATCTCCCCCCATAAGTCTTTCAGCATATCGCTGGTAAATTCATTTAAAAGATTTTTGATGTGGGGAAGCATTTCCAGAGAGCTTTTAAATGCAATTAAATCTCTTGGATTGGCAGTCTTGTAGCTGATACGCCCGATCAGACGTTCCAGGTCATAGATCGGGTTTAAATATTCGCAGATCTCCTCCCTTGATATGAAATTCATGTTCAGCTCTTCAATGGCGTTCTGGCGTTTTATGATCTCTGACTTATGAATCAAAGGCTGTTCAATATAGGTACGCAGCATTCTTGCGCCCATGGCTGTTTTCGTCCGGTCCAGGACCCAGAGAAGGCTTCCCATTTTCTGTTTTTCCCTCAAGGTCTCCAAAAGCTCCAGATTCCGTCTGGTAGAAGTGTCAATGATCATGTACTGCCCGGTGGAATAAGGGGTAATGGTGGTTATATGGGAAAGGCTGTTTTTCTGAGTTTCGTACATATACTCCATAACGGCTCCGGCAGCTATGACACCGGTGTCATAATCTTCCAACCCCAGCCCCGTAAGTGCGCCTACCTTGAAGTGTTCTTTTAGAATTTTCCGGCAGACTTCATCGGAAAAGAAATGATGATCCAGAGATGAAATGACCGCATGATGGCGGTTCTTTATTTCCTCAATATCCACACCTGAAACATTAAATGCTTCATTGCAGATGATTTCGGAGGGGGTAAACTTATTGATCTCATCTATCAGCTCCCGCTCCGATTCCACCTCGGTCACAAGAAAATCGCCGGTGCTGATATCTGCGACTGCGATCCCAAAGGTTTCCCCGATGTAGACAATTCCCATAAGGTAATTGTTTTTTGTTTCATCAAGAGCCTGGGCACTTGTGATGGTTCCGGGTGTTACCACGCGGATGACCTCCCTCTTTACCAGTCCCTTGGCAAGCCTGGGGTCCTCCATCTGCTCGGCAATGGCAACTTTGTAGCCTTTTTGGACAAGACGGTTTAAATATGTATCAACGGCATGGTAAGGAACGCCGCACATAGGTGCCCGCTCCTCCAGACCGCATTCTTTTCCTGTTAAGGTAATTTCCAGCTCTTTTGATACGGTGACCGCATCTTGGAAAAACATTTCATAGAAGTCCCCCAGCCTGTAAAAAAGGATACAGTCCGGGTATTCCTTCTTTGTTTCAACGTAATGAGTCATCATTGGTGACAATCCAGCCATGCTTTTTTACTTCCTCTTTTCTTTAACTGCCCACGCTTTTTTGGCAGAGCCACCCGCTTTACCGGGTGTAAAGATATGCCTGCAGGGCGTTTCCTCTGTTTATGGTCTTAAAGTTCCCATGTAGTAAAATCCTCTGGATTCATCCAGATATACGTCCACGATTTTTCCGATAAGAGAAGAATCTCCTTTAAAATGAACGGTAGTGTTATTGCCCATGCGGCCGGTCAAAAGACCTTCCTCATGATCATTTACGTCTTCTGCCAGTACCCTCTGAACGGTGTGTTCATCTCTTCCGCAGACCTCAGAGGAGATTTTCTGGACTTCAGCCAGCAGACGGTCGAAACGGTTCTTTATCGCTTCTTCCGGAACCTGCTCTTCCATCTTTGCCGCCGGTGTTCCCGTACGTTTGGAGTAAATAAAGGTAAAGGCACTGTCAAAACGCACCTTTTTCACCACGTCAAGGGTTTCGTTAAAATCTTCTTCCGTCTCCCCTGGAAAGCCTACGATGATATCTGTGGTAAGGGAGATATCCGGCATGGCTGTCCGGATCTTTTCCACAAGCTCCAGATACTGTTCCCTGGTGTATTTCCGGTTCATGGCCTTCAAAATCCGGCTGCTGCCGGACTGAAGAGGCAGGTGAAGATGTCTGCACACCTTTTTTGAATTCTTCATGGCTTCGATCAGCTCGTCTGACAAATCCTTTGGATGGGAAGTCATAAAACGGATCCGTTCCAGGCCTTCCACCTGATCGATCTGAGTCAGAAGCTCTGCAAAACTTACAGGTGTTTCCAGGTTCTTTCCATATGAGTTAACATTCTGCCCCAAAAGCATGATCTCCACGACACCGTCATCTGCAAGCTGTTTTACCTCTTCCAGAATGTCTTGGGAACTGCGGCTCCGCTCCCTGCCCCGCACATAGGGCACAATGCAGTAGCTGCAGAAATTGTTGCAGCCAAACATAATATTAACGCCGGATTTAAAGGAATACTTCCGGTCCGTAGGGAGATCCTCCACAATCCGGTCCGTTCCTTCCCAGATGTCTACAACCATCTTTTTCTCTTCCAGGCGTTCATACATAAGTTCTGCCAGTTTAAAAATGTTGTGAGTGCCGAAAATAATATCCACAAAGCGGTAGCTTTTCTTGATTTTTGCAACCACTGTCTCCTCCTGCATCATGCATCCGCAAAGAGCGATCATCATATGAGGATTTTTCTTTTTTAAGCTGTTTAAATATCCCAGACGCCCATAGACTCTGTCATTGGCATTTTCTCTGACCGTACAGGTGTTATAAAGAACAAAGTCCGCCTCTTCCGTATCAGTTTCCACAAAGCCGATTGCTTCTAAAATACCTTGAAGCTTTTCAGAATCTCTGGAATTCATCTGGCATCCAAAGGTAGCGATATGAAAAGTAAATTGTTCTTTTCCTGATGATTCCTTTAATTTTTCCAGAACCTCCCCATAACGCTCTATAAAATAGTACTGTCTTGCAGGCTCTTCTTTTGGCGCCTGGCTGAGGGATTCCTCATAAGTCATATTTATATAATCCATTTACATAACCTCTTAATTTTTATTCGGTTTTCCAATTATATCATAAATACTTTTTATTGCAAATATCAAAATCTGATTTTCCAATGGAAATGCCCCTTAAGTATACCTCTTCATCAAGTAAATCGTGGCGGGTTTTGCCGGAAATAGGTGGCAGTAATATGGAAAAGAGCCGCTGCTCCATAGGTGATTCCTTACCTGTTTTGCAGTGGCTCTTCTAGGAGATTCATTGGAAAATTTACTTTTATTTGATGGAAGCAAGTACTCATTTGTCCTGTTGCAGCGCTGATCAGGTCAACCTCTCTTATTCCCTGTTATCATGAATCTCCATCACCCCGGTTGCCACTCTCCCGGTAAATGCCTCGTCATGTTCCACAAGCAGCATGGTGGGCTGGAATTTAAGGATCAGGTCCTCGATCTGGATTCTGGAATATACATCAATGAAATTAAGGGGCTCATCCCATATATACAGGTGTGCCTGTTCACAGAGGCTGCGGGCGATAAGGACCTTTTTCTTCTGCCCTTCACTATAGGATTCCATGGGTTTATCAAACTGTTCCCTGGAAAAGTCCAGCTTGCGCAAAAGAGCTTTAAACAGGGGATCATCGATGCCGCTTTCCCGGGCGTATTCCGTCAGACCTCCCTTTAAAAAGGAAGTATCCTGGGATACATAGGAAATTTTAAGACCGCTGGATACTTCCTTATCCCCTTCATAAGAAAGGCTCTCCCCCGTAACATCCCTGCCCAGGATCAGCTTCAGTATGCTGGATTTCCCGCAGCCGTTTTTTCCCTGCAGGGATATCCTCTGTCCCTGTTCTAAGGTAAAGCTGACAGGTTCACAGACAGGGGATTCATAATATGGGACCACATCTTTTAAGGTGAGAATCCTTGATGAGCGGTATTTTAAAGGATAAAGCTTAAGATCTTCGGCCTCTTCTATATTTTTAAGCAGGCCCTTTTTATCCTCAATGGCACTATCCTGCCTGTGTTCCAGATTCTTTCTGCGCATCTGCATCCGCCTGGATTTTTCACCGATATAGGCCCGTGTGTCAATGGATTTTTCCTGCATCATGGATTTTTTTCCGATCTTTGTTGATTCTACCTGATCCGCCCATTCCCCGGATTGCCTTGCGGCTGCCTCCAGATGCCGGATATCCTTTTTTAAACGGTCATTTTCTGACCGTTCGAACTGATCCTGCCTTTGCTTGTTTTCATACCAGGAGGAAAAATTGCCTTTCTGGACCTGGACGTCGGTTTTGTTTATGGACAGGATATGGTCCACGGATGCATCCAGGAATTTCCGGTCATGGGACACCAGGATAAATCCCTTTTTGCTGTTTAAATACCGGCTTACCAGTTCTCTGGCTTCCCGGTCCAGATGGTTGGTCGGTTCGTCGATCAGAAGAAAGTGGCCTTCCCTTAAGAACAGGGCTGCTAAGAGTATTTTGGTCCTCTCTCCGTTTGAAAGGGTGGAAAAAGGGCGGTATAGTACATCCTCCGAAACTTTTAATTTGGACAGCTCTCTTTTAAGCTCCCAGAAGGGATACTCTCCAAGGATGGAGTCCAGAATTTCCAAAGTGTCCAGTTCCTCATCCGGAACAGAAAACGGAAAGTAATCAAACACCACATTGGAAATAATGGTTCCTGTATATTTATAACGGTTCATCAGAAGGTTTAAAAACGTGGTTTTTCCCCTTCCGTTTCTCCCTGTAAAGCCCAGCTTCCAATCCGTATCGATCTGAAAAGAAACGCGTTCAAATACGGGGCTGGGACTTCCATCGTAGGTAAATGATAAATCAGTGACTTGTATTAATGACATAGATATTCCTCCAATCAGGCAGGAAATGAAATTTTCCCACAAAAAAACGACTGCAAGAATTATTTTTCTCACAGCCGCCTGCATTAAAATAAGCCCTTTGGGCAATCTTTCCGCTTTATCTATGTCATGTTGTGACATAAAAAGGTATGAGAATGAAATAATATTCTTGCAAATACAGGCATGAAAAATAAGGGCAATATCCCCTTTTTACTCATCATGCAGTTACTTCAGCAAGAATCATTAATTCATTCTTTCACCTCATTTCGTCTCATATGTCCGTAGTCTATCATAAATATATAAAATTGTCAAATAATAAAAACGTCAAATGATTACAAATAATTACAATAATAAAAACGTCAAATAATTACCCTTTGATCAGTTTAATAAAATCCAGTGCCTCATCGGCCGGGACCATCTGGGCCGTAATTGTAACTCCCTGTTCTGACAGATACAGAAAATCTGCAATATCTTCTTCTGATACACTGACGGCTTTTTTCAGCATCCGGGTGTTCTGTTTTCCTCCCATATTTCCCACATTCACCCTATCCATGTGGAAGCCTGCATCGTAAAGCCTGCATATGGTTTTCGGATTTTTGGCAATCAGGAAGACCTTTTCCCCTTCGTAGTTTCCGGCGCACAGATTGGCGGCTGCCTTTTCTACAGTGAGAATTGACAGCTTGCACTGCTTCGGACAGGCCATCTTAAGAGCCTCCTTATTTATTGTATCCTTTACAACCTGATCATCTACCACCATAATCCTGGTTGCACCTGTAACCTGGCTCCAGACAGTTGCTATCTGTCCGTGAATCAGACGGTCATCAATCCGGACATTTACAATCTCCATCATCAAATAGTCCCCTTTCATTTGTCTTTTACGGTTATAAATACAGGTGAGGTCCAGGCGGCATCTCCATTTTTCTGCCAGATGCGAAGCCGTAAGTTTCCGCTTTGTTCCATAGGGATCTTTCTTTTTCCGGTAAGTTTATAAGAGCTTTCAGGCTGTGCCTTGCCTATGCGGATTTTATAGGCATTGTGCCACCATGGGTCATTCCGGTAATGAGTGATGTCTCCCCAATGCTCCTTTGTCAGGCAGTTCACTTCATCCCAAAGGGCCATGACTTGGGAGCTGTTAAGCATTTTCCTCACCGGAAGGAGATATTCCTTTCCATTGATGACCAGTCGCAGAACGCTGTCCACATCCGCTTCCACTTCAAAGATAAAGCCCTCTGCCACCGTCTTCTCCGACCCCATCCATTTACCGGAAGCCGGAGACTGGTATGTGGTCATGGTAAAGCTGCAGCTTCTGTCATCATTTCGAAAAATTTCCTGGCCATAATGATTCCAGCACGGTTGGGCGGAAAGCAGTTTCCCATCCGTCTCCAGACGTCCTTCCCAGTTTTTCATAAGATGGTCATGGTAAACCCTGGTATCCGGTCCCCAGCCAAGCTCCAGACGGAATTTGAACCGGATCAGTCCAACCTGCTTCTCCCGTTCCCATGTACCTGAATGCACAACCATTTCCTCTAAGACATTATCTCTTAAAATCTCCACCCTGTCTACCGCTCCGGTACCTTTTATATGAAATTCCACTTCTACTTCTTTGCCTGTTTCAATTTCAGATCCCATTGGTGCTGAATTCACATAATAGTCAACTTCAATCCTGCTCCGGGATACCCCGTAGGTTCTCCGTCTTCTCAATCCTTCCCAAATGGATTCCTTTGTACCGTCCTCAGCAAGCACACACATGCTTCCGTTTTCAAACACTCCGGGAATGCTGTGGTTATCACCTGCTGCAATGACACCGATTTTATACCCCCGGTCAAGGCCTTTCTCATAGGTCGTCTCTCCTGCCCGCGGCCCCATATGAACATGACGGTCCATGGACAGAGGCCCATCGTCATTTTCACTGGAACCGTGGCTGGAGTAAATTTCTGCTATAGGAGAAAACGTTTCGTTATGGGTATCCCAATTTTTACCTCTGGAGCCTGGCTGGTATGCCAGATGGTGAGGGATTCCAATGACCTCCTGCCCTTCATAGGCGGCGGCCAGATCCTGGTACCGCATGGGATGCTCCTGCCTCCCGTCATTGTGAAGGAAAAACACATTGTGATCTCCATCCAGCCCGGCTCCCTGCCATTCATAACCCATGAACATGGGAAATCCCTGTCTGTTGGCTTCCTCGGTAAAGCTTCTTAATAATTCCCAGTCCCTGGCAACCGCATCATCATCGTATCGGTCCTCCACCCCAAGCCCTGACGGTGTGGGGCGCATGTAAAACGGATAATAAGCCACCGGCCAGAAATCCATCTGCTTTTTTATATGTTCATACCACACCGGGAGCTCATTCATTTGCTCATGATGAATATTACTGTGCATGTCTGTCCAAAACTTATTGTATTTCATGGAATCCTCCCAACTACTCTCTTGGATTTATGAGTGTGTTTTTATCTATTTTCATGGTTGCCCATTCTTCTGGTTTTTTCGCCTGTCCCCAAGCCTTCAGCCGTCTCTGCCCGTCTCTGGCCTCCCGCTCCTGTTCAGACAGATATTTAAGCTCATTTTCACTCAGGAAGCCGCCGTTTTCTTCTATCTGTTTCATAAGCTTTTTCAATAAGCCCTCTCTGGTCATTGACAGGTCATGTTCTTCATGGGGATCTTCCTGTAAATCATAAAGACATATGGTTTCATTTCCTAACTTAACTATTTTGTATTGCCCCAGAACCACCGCTTCTGTCAGCAGCAGGCTGTCATCACTTCCCAGCATCTGCTGGATTCTTACAAACCCGGAATTTTCGTCCTGGGAACCGCTGAAATCAAGCCGCTTTCCCTGATGCCAGGAATAATCTTCTTTCCTTCCCGTCTCTTCCAGAAGCGTGCGGGATACATCCAAAAGCCCCACCGGTCTTCTTGAAATGCCTGAAGATATCCCTGTGCCTGCTGCCAGAAGAGGAATATGAACCGCAGCTTCATACATGGTCTGCTTTCCGAACAGTTTCCGTTTTCCAAGCTGCTCCCCGTGATCAGACGTATAGAGGAACAGATATTCCCGTCCGGCTTCCACAGACTGGATTTTATTATAAAGTTCCCCTACATACCGGTCCAACTGCTCCACCAGACCGCAATAGGCGGCCTTGGAGTTTCGTACATGTTCTGGCGCGCATTCCTGCAGGAGCTCTTTATAAATAGAAAGAGAAGGGATTCTTGCTTCTTTCTCACACTCCTTAACAGAAAAGCGGCTTTGGTACTTTTTGTAATCCTCATTTTTGCAAGTAAAAGGAAAATGAGGGCCATAGAATCCAATCACCAGAAACAGCGGCTTTCTATTTTCCTTTTTCTTTCTCCAATCCTCAAGAAAATCCATGGCTGACTGAAATACCATTTCGTCATAAACCATAACCGGGGAAATTCCCCCTCCAACTGCATCCAGGCAGTTTTTCCGATTCGTAGTCCCTGCATACACCCCAAAATCCAGACGGTTTTTCCCACCGGTTCCCCAGAATTGAGAGGTAATATCTCCGCAATACCGTTGATCAAATCCATGCTTCTGATCTTCCCCTTTAAAATGCATCCGGCCGGCCAGAACAGTCTGGTATCCCATACGTCCCATCTCATGAGCAATGGTAGGCACATCGCCCCCAAGTGCGGCATCATTATTAAAAATACCCAGTTGTGACGGTAATTTTCCAGTTAGAAATGACATACGGGAAGGGACACAAAGGGGCGAATTACAATAGCAGCGTTCAAACAGCAGACCTTCCTCTGCGATCTTTTTAAGACCCGGTGTATCAATCCGTTCATCTGTAAATCCCGTGTAATCCCAGCCGTGCTGGTCTGACATAATTAAGACCATATCTTTCATAAGAGAATCTCCTCCGGTCCGGTTGATTCCGGTTATACTGCAATTACATAATTCCCAGAAATACCATAACAGCCGCAAACCCGGCGATGCCGAGAATAATCTTTGTAGCGGACCATTTCTTCTTATCCATCAGATACCATACTGCCAGTGTAAGCAAAAGGGGAAGTATCCCGGGCATTATTTTATCAAAGACCTGTTCCTGTAAAGAAAGAGACATTTCACCGCTTACAAACTGGTAAATCACACTTGCTTTAACGGTAGTTGCAGCGACTCCGCCTATTACGATCAGGCCCATCATGGTCAGCCCGGTAGTAATTTTATCCGCAAGCGTCCGGTTGGTGAAAAATAAGTTTGCCGCACCGATACCCATATTATATCCTTTATGAAACAGATACCACTGCATGCCAACTACACTGGTAATCCATACTGCACAAAAGAACAAGGGACCAACCGGATTTCCGTCACTAATGCACATGCTCATGGCAATACTTAGTAGAATCGGACTATAGGTGCCGATTAACATGGAGTCTCCGATTCCGGCAAAAGGCCCCATAAGCGCATTTTTGGTATTTACAATCAGCTCTTCGCTGATATCTTCTCCCATGGCACGGGATTCCTCCATGGCAATGGTAATGCCGGGGATCAAGGCTCCCAGTTGAGGCTCTGTGTTAAAAAACTGCATGTGGCGCTGAAGGGATTTTTTGTATTCACCGGAATCATTTTTATAGAGTTTCTTTAAAATCGGTTCCAGCACATGACAAAAAGCAAGTCCCATCATACGTTCAAAATTCTGGGTTGCCTGAATAAAGAAAATATAAGACCAGGCAGCCCTGTTAATATCCTTTTTGGTAAGCAATGAGTTTTCTCTTTTATTCTTCATAACAGTCATCCTCCTCTGTGCTATGTACCGGAGCCGGTACTGCTGCTTGTGCTCCGCCCTGGGCCATAACATAGATAAATGCAATTGCAGTTGCAAATACAGCCAGTGCAGTAACAGACATGTTGGTAGATCCGATCAGAATCCAGCCCATGAGAAACAATACAAGCATCCATCTTTTTGAAAGGGACTGCTTAAGCAGCATGGCAAATCCAATGGCCGGGAGCATCTTTCCGGCCACCTCAAAAAAGTGCAGGATTCCCTGAGGCATACTGTTGATCAAAAACTCTGCCAGGGGCGTACCAAGGTAACAGATCAGCATGGCGGAGCCTGCCCGGAGAATAAAGCTTGGAACGGCTGCCAGATAAGTAGCACGGTGAATTCCGGCCCCGTCTCCCCTCTCTGCAGCCCGATCTCCCATATGAGGAAAATATGCATTAATCGTCATGATAAAGTTAAAAAGCCCAAGTCCCAGCATGCTGAGAGGAACGGATAAGGCCACTGCCTGTTCGCCGGTGCCTCCGGCTGCCAGAGCCAGCGGGATACCGATATAGGCTGCCCAGTTCACATCTGCAGGCATCGCGCCTCCGGGCGTGATCTGTCCGATAAAAAGTGCCTGAACCATAGCGCCTGCAATGACACCGTTTCTTACATCCCCCAAGATCAAACCAACAATCAAACCGGCTACAAGAGGACGTCCGATCATATTCCATCCTCCCGTCACCCCAAAAAACCATGGCGTACGTTTACTGCCCAGATAGGCAAATATCCCAATTAATAAAGCCTGTAAAAAAGTCATACCTTTTTCCTCCATTAATTATTCTTCGTAATCCCCTTCTGCTGCATCAGATTCTTCAAACTGTACCATTGCATTTTTTCCGGCAGTCAAACTCTCTGCGGCAATTGCAGAAGCACTGTCAATGGATACTCTTGACATATATCCTTCCAGTACTGCCGGAAGGTTTGCTCCGCCGATTACCGCGATTTTGTCAGGCTGTTCCATTTTCATACGGATTGAGACATTAAAAGGGGATCCTCCTGTCAAATCCGCATAAATCAAAATTCCGGTGCACAGGGAAAGCCGCCCGGCAGCCGCAGCTAATTTTCCGGTCAGAATCTCCAGGGAATCTTCCTGCAGGAAATCCACTGCCTCGTAATACTCCGGCTCTCCGGCCAGCAATTTCAGCCCGCTTGTAATTCCTGAAGCATAACTTCCATGACCGGTTACTATCATACCTACCATCTTTTACCTCCTTTCATTTTCCAAAGCTGACATAATCCTCTGGATTTTTTGAACTTGCAGCGCTGCACTCCTTTCTGTTTACTTTCCATTCTGGTTTTATTGTAATTTCACCTTTCAGAATGGGATCCTCTGTCTTTTCCTGATAAGCCAGTAACCTCTGGCTCATTTCTTTTAAAACCAAAGCGTATTCCCGGTTATATGCCAGATTATTGCGTTCTCCCGGATCATAAAGAAGATCGTAAAGAGCTTCTTCATACTTTGTCTGATTTTTCAGATCCTGCTTCTGAAAATAATCTTTTGTCAAAGATTCATCAATGTTGGACTGGTTTATTTTTAAATAAGATTTATCATAATAGCGGATATATTTATAGCGCCTTGTACGAACACAGCGGGCCGGCTCATAGGACGTGTGGAAATTGATTTCAGCAAAAACATCAGACCTGATTTCTTCCATCTCCCCTGTCAGCAGAGGAACCAGTGACCTTCCTTCCAGATATTCCGGTTTCTCCAGTTCAAGGAGCTCACAAAGTGTAGGAAATACATCCACGTGGGAGACAAGACCGTCTGCTACAATACCATTCCCCAACGCTCCCGGTGAACGAAGCATCAGACTCACTCCGATTCCGCTATCAAACAAAGTACATTTTGAAAAGGGATTTGGCAGACCGTGATCTGTTGTAAAGAGAATAATGGTATTTTCCCACAATCCCTCTTCTTTCAGACATGAAATCACCTGGCCAAAACAGGCATCCGCGCATTTAACACTCATCAGATAACCTGCAAAATCTTCCCGTGTATCTTTTGTGTCCGGAATCGGATAGGGGGGAAGGGCGTATTCAGGGCCAATATCTTCATCAATCTTATGAGGAAACCGCCGATGGGTCGCATACATCCCATAAGAAAGGAAAAAGGGCTGTTCCCTGTCGTAATTCTTCAGCCACCGGCAGACCTCATGTGCATTTTCCTTATCCCAGTCCACCAGCTCTTCCTGGGAATATCCGGAATTATCTGTGGTCAGTTCTTCCTGATAGCCAATCTCGGCCGCCCCCTGTTTCCTGTCCAGATACCAGCCTGCTTCATGCTGGATTCCGCAAAGAGCGGTATAGTAACCATTCTGGTTTAAATAGTTCACCAGATGCCTGCTGTAATCCATGACAAAGCCTCTCTGGGCCAGACCCAGCATACCATTCTGATGTGGGTACGTACTGGTCAGCATTGCCGCACGGCTGGGTGAACAAGTCGGGCCTGCGCAGTACGCATTCCGAAACACTGCTGCTGTCCTGGAAAAGGATTCCATATTGGGCGTGGGAACCTTATAACCATAAGGACTCAATACCCGGCCGGAATCATGAGTATGAATATACAATACATTTTTCACTAATTGTACCTCCTGCTGGTCAAGCGGATATTCGCAATCCGCTTCGCTGCTTGTTCATAACCGAATAGCGGCCAGGGCTGCTTGATTCGGTTGAAATGTATTTATCATTATGCAATATGTATTATCATTGTTATAAACAATATACTATAGACGCATTTTAATGTCAATACATTTTGTTTAAATTGTGTTATCATATACATACTGCAATATCTAAAATGTATTTCTCGGTTTATATATTGACTCAAAAATGTATTGTCATTTACTTCAAAGTATAATACAATTAAAGAACTGGTTTTATAAGAAAATGAGGAGATAATTATGTCAGAGAAAAGAATTGCACAATATAAACAGATTGAAAATGATCTGCTTCAAAAAATAAATTTAGGCTATTATAAAAAAGACGATCTTATTCCCACAGAGCTGGAGCTTTCCAATACCTATCATGTATCAAGGGTGACTGTCAGAAAAGCAACTGATAATCTGGTAGCAAAGGGACTTCTCACAAGGGTTGCCGGGGTGGGGACATTTGTATGTCACCCTTCTGTTACTTTAAACCCCAGCTCCATCCAGGGATTTTCAGAAGTGATGCGTGAACAGGGGATTTCCGTCCGGACAGAGGTTCCTGCCTTTATGGTCCAGAAAGCACCTTCAAATATTGCTTCCATCTTAAAGATTGAGACAGGAGAACCCATTTATTTTATTGAAAGAATCCGGTATGCAAATGATGAAATATTTCAGTTTGAAACAACCTATATGTCCAGCCGCCTATATCCTGATATCTCCATGCAGGTGTTGCAGCAGTCAAAATATCAGTACTTTGAACAGGTAAAGGGAATGAAAATTGCATACAGCGATCATACTGTAACCCCCATTCACCCCTCAAAAAATATCGCAGATATGTTTGGCATATCTTTGGATACCCCTATTCTGAGAGTTGCCAACACCACTTATCTGACTAATAATCAGATTATGGATTATACAGAATTAACCCTTAACTCACCAAAATACCAGTTGACCTACGTCAAAAGCTGATCTCCATAAGCTTTCTGATTGTCAATCTCACGAAACCAACGCCAAGAGCCAGTCTGAATGGCAGGACACCATATCAACTGGCTCTTGAATCATTTTCTCAAAAACATTTTCCCTATTATTTTCGGATGGCTGCAATCACCATCATACACATACCTTCACCGGGGACGATCCGGTATTCTCCCACCCTTGCAGGTACGATGGCCGTTTCCCCATAGTGGATTTCAAAGGGTTGGAAGGCTCCGTCTGTACTTTCGATTCTGGCGGATTCTCCCTCCACCAGGTTCATCATTTGAACGGAATCCTCCATCTTCACGGAAACCGGTTCCGTGAAGATATAACGGAATGTATTGATAAATTCCTGATTATGAAGGCCGGTCCGTTCCAGCTTCATACCCTCCCGTTCTTCCAGAGTCTGCTCCTGATGGACGATTTCCTTATAGATCCAGTCCTCATCCCGCTCCCACCGGATATTCTTTAATCCATGGTCCAGGTGAGTTGGACGGGGTATTCCATCCAAACCTACTCTTCCCCAGTCCCACAGCTTAAAGGTGAAGATGTAGGGCGTGGCGCTGATCTCCAGTACCATGGTATTCTTACCGGAACAATGAATGGTTCCCGCCGGGATCAATATATGGTCATGCTTTTTCACCGGTATCTGATTTACATACTTTTCCGCCGGAAACTGAATTTTGCCCATCTCTGCCTCACGCAGATCCCGCGCCATGGCCTCTTTGTCCACTCCCTTTTTTACACCTAAATAAACGTATGCATCCTCGTCTTCCTCAGTATCCAGCAGGTAATAACTTTCATCCTGGGTGTAGTGCATTCCAAACGTATCCTGGATATATTCCGTCAGCGGATGAACCTGAAGGGACAGATTTCCACCTCCCATGGTGTCTAAAAGATCAAAACGGATAGGAAATTCCGCACCGAAACGGCCATGCACCCGTTCTCCTAAAAGTTCTTTGGGGCAGTAGAATACCAGATCAATGGCAGGGAGTTTTACCTTTACATCTCCAAAGGCCAGATTGATGGCATTCTCTTCCGGAACCCCGTCAAAGCTCCATGCGAAATTTTCCTTCTCTTTATCCAGATTAAAGTGCTCCTGCATCCAGTGGCCGCCCCAAACCCCCGGATCAAAGTACGGCTCCAAACGGAAGGGGCGTCTGCTCAGTTCCTTTAGGCCCGCCCGGAATGCCTCACCGGTGATCAGCTTTGGATTGTCCCTTTCTTCTGTTTCCAGTATGTAATCAAAGCTTTCAAACCGTTCCTTCTTATACCGGTCGGCCAGTCTCCATTCGATGAAAAACCCTCTTTTATACTTTTCCAGATTGGGTGCATCATAATTGGTACAGTGCCAGTTAGGCATACCTTCACGGTAGCGAAGCTGGATCTCCCATCGGGTGATATCACAGTAAACCGTGATATCACCTTCTTTTAAAAGTCCTGCTCCAACGCCTGCAATCACCACAAGCCCGCTTTTATCCGTGGAAAGCTGCTGCCTGACTGTTGCCATTTTTTCCGGGTCAAAGAAATCTTCCAACCGCTTGTGGCACATGATTCCAAACACCCGGTCGTCCGTAATGAAATCATGGAATTCCCGGTTTAAGTCCTCCTCACTTTTTGCCAGTTCTTCCATATCAATGAGAACATCCGGCTTTAATTCCTTTGCCAATGCAAGGATTTCTTCCTTATTCACACCGGGATAGAAGTCAAAGCATACTACGGCAGATTCTTTTTCTTTGATATTCTGTTTCAGTTCAGATACCACCGAATGGTATTCTCCCCACCCTTGGTCATCGTACCCCTTGATCTCAGTATAGGGATGCAGTTCATAATTGTTATATTTGTTTTTAAGTTTCATATTTTGCCTCCTAAAGAATCAAGCGGAATCCAGTTGACGCCCGGTGAAGCGGGGCGCGCTGTTCACAAATTCAAGGTTGAAAGATGCTTTTCTCTCCACCTTCTTATAAGTCCACCGTATACTTGTACCGGTTTCCTGGATAATAACAGTCAGAATATTCAAATATTTCTCCATCCGCCAAAAATGTCTTTCTGACCCTCTTAAACAAAGGCAGTTGTGGATCTACCTTCAAAAAATCCTGGATTTCCTTTGTGGACAACACGGCTTCCAGGGTATCCTGTCCTCTGGCAATGATGATCCCATAGGTTTCCTGAAGATATTTATATAAGGATTCCATATAATATTCCTTTTCCATAGGCAGTTCCACGATATCCTTCAAATATGTGACAGAATAAACCATAGGGATTTTATCCACACATCTGACTCTGGTAAGGCAGTAACACTGCTTTGCCTCAGGAATTCCAAGTACCATGGCCACTTTCTTCCCTGGCCTGACTTTTTCCATTGTGCAGTAGGAGGTGCTCATGGTGATGTTATGCTGCTTCATCTCGTCTGTAAAGCTGATGACGCTCTTTAAATGTTCGTCAATTTTCTCATATATTACCGTGGTTCCGATTCCCCTGGAGCTTTTGATATACCGGTCCAGGGTCAGCGCAGCTAAAGCCTGACGTACCGTGACCCGGGATACATCGTACTCTTCCATCAGCATCTTTTCCGTGGGAAAAATATCCCCTTTATTGAATTCTCCATGCTCAATCTGCTTCTTTAAAATTGTTTCCATCTGCGAATATAAGGGCTGCGCCCCCTTTTCGTGATTCAGCATTTGCTACACTCCTTCCTTCATGGAAACAAACAGTCCCAGCATTGCCAGTCCCGATGTGTCGTCTTCCGTGAAAATCTCTATATTTCTGTCCAGGCATTCTTTTCGGATGCCATCTCCAAAGAAGGAGAAACTCTTTGATATCTGCCCTCCCATAACCAGCGCATCAGGTTTAAACCTGTCTAAAAACGGCACCATGGCGTCTTTTAAATCCTCCCCAAATGCCTTAAACGTAAGCAGCGCTTTCTCTTCCCCATGGCAGGAACGATGATAAAGCTCCTTACCGGAAATTTTGCTGCCATAAATTTCCCTGGCCAGTGCCGCCAGACCTCTGACTGATACGTAATCATCAATTACCCCGTCCCGGTACGGAGTATTGTAAAGCCAGCCATTTTCAGGCACCCCGTCCTTTTCTTCCTTCTGCACCATCTTTGCTTTTACGAAAGCGGAGCCTGCTCCAGTGCCAATACAGAGACAAATAATTTTCTCCTTGCCTGCTGCCTTTCCAAACCGGCTTTCCCCAACGGCAAATGCCTCTACATCATGAAGGAACTTAAACGGGATATCTGCCAGCCAATCCAGACGTTTTTTCAGTTGGGGAACAAGAGGAATTCCATAGATGGAATCGTACTTATCCAGTCCCTTCATCAGACTGATTCCAAAAACGTAATGGAAAGGTCCAGGAAACGCCATGGCCACGCCGGCAATGGGTCTTGCCCCGGCCAGCCTCTTCATCTCATCAATCAGGAAAGCGAAATTGTCAAAGATAACCCCGCTTTCTTCCTTTGCCAGAGCCGGAAAGCTTAACGGTCCTTTCTGAAGCAGATGTCCCGTCTGGTCTGCAACTGCGCATTTTATCAGCGTACCGCCTACATCCAGTAGTATATAACTGCATTCCGCCTTCACGTTCACCTCTCCTTTGTTAATCCGCATAGCAGGCAATCAGGCCCTCATTTTCTGCTTCACATTCTGCATACATTTCCGCCTCGCCACATGGCTCGTGAACCATCAGGGTATAGGAAAACTCATAAAATCCGCCCAGATTTACCTTAAAATTAGTCTCCCAATAGTTGTTCATCACCCAGGAATAAAGTGGGGAACGATTTCTTTCTTTATCCTCGCCGTCACATAAAACAATTGGTCTGGCTTCCAGCCCGCCAAGGCTGATGAGAGGCGCATCTTTCGTGATAATAGCAAGATTTATGGCATCTGATTTTAATACCACCCCATTCTGTATCAGATAAAAGTCCTGACAGCTTCCAGGAAGCTGGTCGATTCCCGGACGGATAATACAGCCTGTTTTATCGAAATACACCGTCGTGTCTTCTCCGGCAGTAAAGGGAAGGGCTACGTATAGGTTCTCCGGCTCCCACACACTCTGTTTATGGACTCTTACCATGGCCTCCAGCTTTGGCCGGTGCTTATACGCCTTTATGTATACGGTATAGAATCCGGTTCCTTCCAGTTGATAATCCAATTCAACCGCTGCGTAAACCGCTCCGTCTTCCACGATTCTCCGGTTCTTTAACACGCTTTTGTATCTTCTGGTGGCTGTGGATTTCCGGTTGCGTCCCATTCTCCTTCTGGTTTCACAGGCGGATCCCGTCATATCTGTCACTTCATACACACCGGCAAATGCGCCGTCCACACTGTCTTCACGGATCAGCTCCCTGTTATCCGCTTTATTTATAATGGAAACGATTCCCTTTTTCCCGTCTAAGGTAAGAATCATATGGTCTGTCTCGATCCGGTCCCCATCCACCCTGTTTTCCTTTGGGGCAAGGAGGTCCTCAATGCCTTCCGCCCCGATGTGGGCGTGATTTTCAGTGGTCTGATACTTCCGTTCATCCAGGGTGATCATCACCGTCTTCTCTTCTTTCGGTTTCATGGTGATTTCGATCTCCACCTGGGTAGCCCTGGCTATCCGTTTTACCTGGCTTGGAACCGTCCTTCCGGTTTCGCAGTCCACCACCTGGATGGGAATGGTCTCATCATAGCGTACTCCTTGGATATACTCCCAGAACTCAATGTAAAGACAGGCCTTTGTGTGCAGTGGCACATCGTGGGGATTGATGACCAGATACCGCTGAGGCTTATCCTGGCGGATTGTCACTTCTCCTTTGGCTGTCAGGATCTGATCTAAATTCTTTGCCGCATGAGTATTGGAATTAGTGGCATAAGCGCCTTTTTTCAGTTCCAACATCCCTACCAGACTTTCCCACGGTTCTGAAACGCTGGAGGAATATCCCCAGGTATGCTCCGCATACAGCATCTGCTCCTTTGCCGTCTTCTCCATCAGTTCCTGATTTCCAAGCAGGCCATGGGGATCCAGCTTCCTGCAGATATCATATTTTCTCATAGCATCGCGGTAGACCTTCACCTCAGCCGGTGTTGAGCCGATTCCGTCCGCCCACCAGTCGGTCCAGTCTCCGCGAAAGACAGGGATATCGCTGCAATGTTCCCTTACGGCATCGAAGAACTGCTCCAGGGTCACCATGCAAAAGGATATACGGCCTTCATAGATTTTGTTCAATTCATTGACCCGTCTTGCAATGCCGGCGTTTGGCGGTGCATTGTCCGTAATTGCTCCGGAAACCATGAACGGTACGATATCGTAGGGATAGCCTTCCTCATTAAGATTATCAAGATACCGCTGGATTCTGGTCTTTACGATCTTCATCTCGGTCTCGTACGTATCCTCTGGATTCTGGTTCAGAATGAAATTATTCCGGATTCCCGGTGAAAATTCATCATTTATCATGTATGTTGTTCCCCCGTGAGGAGCTAAAAACATCTCATTTCCCAAGTGGTAATGATCTCCGTTCCAGACTAATAGCTGGTTCCCTTTCGGGCTTTCCCAGTAGAACGGAAGCACTTTTTTATAGAGAGGGAACATTCCGTGATGGGGATGGAGGCAGGAGTAAAAATCCCGGATCCCATTGTCGTAAAGCGCATCGGCATATCCCCAGGCCATTCCATTGATATCAGCACACATGCCGGCCGTAACCGGGTGGCCGATTGCTTTCCCATACTGCTGGACTTTTTCTATGGCGTGTTCCAGAACCGGCATACTGACCAGCTCGGTCATATTTAAATAGTTGCCGCTTAAACCGATTTCGCCGCTTTTTACGTAGGTCTCGAATTTTTTTATGGCAGCTTCATCTGCCATTTCATAGAAATTCTCCACCTGCCAGTAATTTTCACACTGCCATACAAAGCCGTCAGCCCCTGTAATTTCCCCGCTGTGGATTCCATCCAGAATATCCATGGCCTGGCGTATGAAGTCGTAATGGTACCGTATAATCTTATCCTGGCGTTCCGTATAGCCAATATCCGTATGGGAATGCTGGATCAAATAAATATTCCATTTTTTTACCGTATTCGTATTCATTTTCGCCCTCCGCGTTTCTTTTATTTACTGGTGTAAGCCATACCTGCCTCAAAATTATTCTGAAGAAATATGAACAGGATAATGGTTGGTATGGATACCAGGATACATGCTAAAAACAGTGCCGGTGCATTTCCCTTGCTTAACATGGACATGCTTGCCATGACCGGCCTGACATGGGTTGATTTTGTAAAAGTAAGGCCAAACATCAAGTCGTTCCAGGACCAGGTAAACTGTGACAGGAACAAAATGGATAAGGGAGCCTTTGCCATTGGTACGAAAATGTGTAACAGCGTCTTCCACTCTGATGCCCCATCAATCTTTGACGATTCGCAGATCTCTTTGGAAATGCCTAAGAAAAAGTTGCGAAGCACAAACATACAGAAAGGAATACAGATCGCCGTATAGAACAGTACCATGCCCAGACTCGTATCGTAAAGTCCCAGCTTGAAGTATCCTTTATAAATAGGAATTAAATAAACCTGGAACGGAAAAATCGTTCCGCTGTAAATGAAAAGGAACCAGAACATCTTTCCCCGAATCCTCAAATGGGTAAGGCCGTAAGCTGCCAGAAGGCCGATAAAAGCGGAAAATCCAGATCCTAAAACAGCATATAAAAGGCTGGCTCCCATGGAACTTAGAATCCCGCTTTCAATCACATTTTTTATATTATCCACCAAATAGAAGCCTTCCGGAAGCTGCCAGAAGCTTCCCATGTTATATTCCTGCTTTTTCTTCACGATATTTAATACCGTAAAGATCAAAGGGGTAATCCATACAAGGCCAAGAACCGACAGTATGGCATTAACAATGACTGTTTTATGTATTTTCTGTGCCATGATGGCCTCCTTGTCTAATCTTCCTTGAATGTATTCCTGATATTAAAGTAGGATACTATGAGGATCACAATTGTAAGAACAACTGCCACCGCAGCGCCCACGCCGAAATTGTTATAAATAAAGGATTCCTCGTACATGGTAAGAGCCAGGGTCTCCGATGTCCTGTATGGACCGCCTTTGGTCATGACCCATATGCCGTCAAATACTTTAAAGCTGTTTACAAGGGCCATTAAAAGTACAACGATGATGGTCGGTTTTAAAAGCGGCAGGATCACCTTTGTGTAAAGCTTGATGGAACCTGCGCCTTCAATTTTGGCGGCCTCGATGGGAGAAGAATCCATGTTCCTGATTCCCGAAATGAACAACAGCATATTTAGGCCGATGCCCTGCCATACACCGGTCAGGATCATGATAAAGGTATTCACATAGGGAATAGCCAGCCAGTCTCTCGCCAGTTCCGGCTTCCCAAGCCATAGGAAAATCTGAGGAAGGCCATAGGTGGATAAAAGGGTAGCCATGATCAGACCTCCCACTGTGCCGGAAAGTGCGGTTGGAAAATAGAATATATTTTTAAAGAGTGTTAATGCAGAACTCCTTGTAATCAAAATCGCAAACAATAATGGAACAAGCACTGACGTAACCATGGAAGATATGACCCAGATGAGGGTATTCATCACTGAAATCTTGAAATTTTTATCCTGAAACAGATTGATATAATTGTCCAGACCTTTAAACGTCATTTTTGAAAAGCCATCCCACTCAAAGAAGCTGAGCCGGACCGTATAAATTATGGATGATACAAAAAAGATGCCGATAAAAAGGACTGCCGGAAGTATGTATAAATAATCCTTCCAATATATTTTTTTCTTCTGCGTTTCTACCGTCCTTGCCATACCATATGCTCCTTTCTGATACCAGACTCGGAGAACGGATATCCGCTCTCCGGTTCCTGATCTTTTTCTGACTATTTTCCAAATACTTCTGATGCTTTCGTCTGGATTGTATGTAATACTTCATCCACACCTGCATCGCCAAGTTCAAACTTCATCAGTTCGTCCAGCGCCACATTACGAATTTCTTCCGGTGTATTTTCGTAGTAGCGGAGAATCATCTGGTAATTGTCTGAATCTGAACTAAATGCAAGCGTATCCTGGATGCATTTGTTATCAACCTGTACTTCGCTGGTATTTACAAAGTTTGCAACTTCTGTCAGGACTGTCTGGTGCTCTTTCTTAAACCAGGACCGTAATACTTCTTTTGCAGTCTCTTTATCTGCGCTGGCCTTGGCAACGCATAATGGAGTCACTTCATAAAAGATAACCTTTTTGTGATCATTCATGGAAGGAAGGACGAATACACCGACATTTTCTCCGGCTGTCATGCCGTACTCTTTAATCAGGGAACCCACTTCATAGTTTGGCTCCAATTCCATGGCTACGGTACCTTGCGCTAAGGATTTGTCCATATCCTGAATCTTCATGGGCATGGTGAAATATCCCTTATCCAGCATGTCCTTCCAGATATTCATGACTTTTACCACATCCGGATCCGTATAGTCTTTTGTTCCATCACAGATATCCAAGTAAAGCTGCGGCTCGTATGCGCCAATCAAAGCCTGGAACCAGATAAAGCCTGCCCATGAGTCGTTCTTCAATGCGATAGGAGTGATGCCGTTGTCTTTTAATGTCTGGCAGACAGTAAGGAACTCGTCAAACGTACCGGGGACTTCCAGGTTAAACTGTTTGAAAATATCCATATTGTAAACCATGGTATTATAGATAACGCTGTATGGCACTGCATAGACCTTACCGTCCACGGTAAATGCATCTGCCAAATCCTTTGATACGCCGTTTGGAACAATCACTTCATCCCAAAGGCCTGATAAGTCTTCCAGCAGATCATTCTTGGCAAGTGTTTCTAACTGAGGGCCGCTCCACCAGGTAAATAATCCCGGTGCTTTCTTATCGCGGATGGACTGCTGCATGGCCGTCTGATATGCTGCTGTATCCGGATAAGCAATCTGTTCTACTTTAATTCCGCTTAATTCCGTGATACTGTTCATGATCTTATCCACATCAGACTTTTCCGAATTAGCAAATTTGTCGTTCCAGAATTCTACTTTCGTTCCTACTGCTGCGTTTCCTTCTGCCGCCTCTGTTTCTTTCCCCTCTGTTTTCGCCGCCCCGTTGTCAGTTTTTCCATTTGTACTGCTTCCACAGCCAGCCAATGTTCCCATAACCATGACCGCTGTCAGCGCCGCTGCTACAAACCGCTTAGATTTTAACATAACGATTGCCTCCTTATTTGCTTCCCCTGTGACTGGTGCACAGGCATGTAAATGTTATAACATTACAATATACTAATATTATTAATAAATCAATTCGTTTCAAGCAATTAGCACAATTTTAGTAATTCTATTCAATACATTTTGTGCATTTTGTACACGATTGTTTCATTACAGGCCCTAACGGTGGATAAATCCTGTATTTCCAATCATTTTTCTTTTATTTTATCCTGTAATGCCTCCTTAGATAATACATTTTGATTGGTGATTTGTAATTTTTTACACAAAAAAACAGGGGGCATACATTTCTGCAGCAAACTCCCTGTTTTCCTTTCCAGTGTCATTTCTGATATTTAAATTACAATGAGATTTAATTATGGTTTTTATATCTGCAAGCAAAAAAATCCAGCTACGGACGAATCTGTCCATTACCATAAATGATATATTTGGTGGTTGTCAGTTCCTTAAGCCCCATAGGGCCTCTTGCATGGAGCTTCTGGGTACTGATTCCGATCT
Organism: Lacrimispora brassicae; assembly: GCF_054772055.1. Lineage (NCBI taxonomy): Bacteria > Bacillati > Bacillota > Clostridia > Lachnospirales > Lachnospiraceae > Lacrimispora > Lacrimispora brassicae. The sequence continues at coordinate 133,595 of NZ_BRYH01000020.1, forward strand.
CAGCGCCAAAGCCGAATTCATATCCGTCGGTAAAGCGGGTGGAGGCGTTGACATAAACCGCCGCCGCATCGATCTCATTTAAAAACTTCTGGGCATTGTTGTAATCCGATGTAATAATAGATTCGGAATGCCTGGTGCTATAACGGTTAATATGGGAAATAGCTTCCTCCACAGAACCAACAAGCTTTAAAGACAGGATATAGTCCAGGTATTCACAACCCCAATCTTCCTCAGTGGCAGGAACAAATCCCTCTGCCATGGCACAGGCTTCCTCGTCTGCGCGAATCTCAACGGATTTCTGAGAGAGCCGCTCCTTTAATAAGGGCAGGAATCCAGGGGCAATCGCTCTGTGAATGACCAGGGATTCACAAGCGTTGCAAACTCCGATTCTCTGAGTCTTTGCGTTATATATGATATCCAAAGCCATATTAAAATCAGCAGTTTCGTCGACAAAAATATGGCAGTTTCCGGTTCCTGTTTCAATGACTGGAATGGTGCTGTTATCTACAACGGTTTTTATTAATCCGGCACCGCCTCTTGGGATCAACACATCCACATATTCCCTAAGACGCATGAATTCCTTTGTCACTTCCCGGTCAACATCGGCAATGAGCTGGATGGCATCCTCCGGAAGGCCGGCATTCCTAAGGCCGGTGCGGAGCCATTTTACAATGGCTTTATTGGATTCCAGGGCATCGCTTCCACCCTTTAAAATCACGGCATTTCCCGATTTAAAGCAGAGCCCAAAGGCATCGGCGGTCACATTAGGCCTAGCTTCATATATAATACCTACAACACCCAGGGGAACCCGCTTCTGGCCAATGGTAAGGCCATTGGGGCGGACCTTCATGGAAAGTACTTCTCCCACCGGATCATCCAGTGCGGCCACGGACAAAAGTCCGTCAGCCATGGCTTCGATTCTCCCAGGAGTCAGTTCCAGGCGGTCAATCAGCCCGGCGCTCATTCCGGAGGCGGCTGCTTTTATCACATCCTCCTGGTTTGCGGTGAGGATTTCCACCTCTCCTTCCAGCAGGGCTGACGCCGCTGCCTTTAAGCCTTCATTCTTTTTTGCCGAACCCAGGATCCCAATGATTCCGGCTGCTTCTTTTGCTGTCTTTCCGATCTCAGTAATCGTCATAAAAGAGTCCTCCAATCTTTTCCTTATTATCGCCCGTGTATTTTGGGCATAAAGGTATACCCGAAGGGTGTATCCTTATTATTGCCCATGTACTTTGGGCATAAAGGAGTGATAATCCGATCCACACGTTTGTCATGAGGTTCCGTGGGAATATGGTCAAATATTTGAAAGCCGTAGGCTATGGCAATGCGGGGATGGTCTGGTTCCCTCTCAAATAGCCGGTCATAATATCCGCCCCCGTACCCGATCCTGTTTCCGATCCTGTCAAAAGCAATCCCCGGAACAATAACAGGAGCTCCCGGGTCGTGGATTCTTAAGCAGGATGGCTTTGGTTCCATAATTCCCATAACACCTTCCTCCAGATCTGTTTTTCCGGATATGGCATAAAACTCCAGTTCCTTTCCAACGACCTTTGGCACGGCTACACATTTTCCCTGCTTTACTAAAGTTTCTATAAACCTCCAGGTCCCTGCTTCCCGGTGAAAGGATACATAGCAGTAGACACAAAATGCCCTGCGGATGTCATCCATGTTTAAAAGCTGTTCACAGATGGAATCGTTCCAAAGGCTTTCAGCGGCTGACTCCAAAGACTTACGCTGCTCCTTTATAAATGTCCTGATATCATTCTTCTTTGACTTTTCCATATTTTTTACCTAAATCCGTTACGGTACCATCTTTCTCCTGAATGGAAATATTGTTTAAATTTCCTCGTAAACTATTGCGGATGGTTTCAATGTATTCCCTCCGCAAAGCAGTCTGCTCTGCCTGTTCTTCTTCCGTTAATCCTGTTGATTTTAATTTATGATAAAGTGTATTGATCCGGTCGATCTTTTCCTGATTCATAGGTATCTCCTTAATACTCGTGATTGATATAGTCCATTAAGTCAAAGTCATGGTTTGGATGAGCCAGGAATAAGGTTCCTTTTTCTTCTCCATCCACGATCTGCCCAATGACATCTACCTGGTCCCCGTTGGCAATGACCATATCGGAACCGCTGTCCGTAGCAATCCGGGCGGCTGCCAGCTTTGCTGCCATACCTCCGGTGCCCACATCGCTTCCGGAGGTGGATTTCCCCATATCAAGAAGCTTGGGTGTGATTTCCCTTACCAATCCGATAAATTCTGCGTCCGGATTTTGCCTGGGGTCATCAGAATACAGGCCGTCAATATCCGATAATAATATCAGAAGATCTGCTCCGATCAATGCGGCCACAATGGCGGAAAGCCGGTCATTATCTCCGAAATTATCAACAAGGGGAATTTCGGAAGTGGATACGGTATCATTTTCATTGACAATGGGGATGGTCCCCAGTTTTAAAAGCTCGTCAAAGGTGTTCTGGGCGTTGTAACGGTTGCTGTCATTAACCATAGTATTTTTGGTTAATAGGACCTGTGCAGCTATTTGATTGTATTCTGCAAAGAGCTTCTGGTAAACCATCATAAGCCTGGCCTGGCCTACGGCTGCGAATGCCTGCTTTTCCGATAAGGTAACAGGCCTGGTACGGTATCCCAGAGCCTGGCGTCCTGCTGCAATGGCACCGGAGGAAACCAAAACCACCTGTTTTCCCTGTCCTTTTAAATCGCTGATTACCCGGACCAGCTTTTCGATTTTCATCAGATTCAAATCCCCGGTGTAGGCGTGGGTTAAGGATGAGGATCCAATCTTTATTACAATCCTTTTTTTATCTTTTAGTTTCTCTCGTTCCTCAACGTTCATCTTCATCATCATCTGCTTTCTGGTATTCTTTTTGCTTCATATCTTACATCATTTTTGCGGTTTCGTCAATTTATAAAGAAAACCTTTCAAATCTGGAAGCAACGGCTTCCGCCACTTTCAGGCCATCCATGGCCGCAGAGGTGATCCCCCCTGCATATCCGGCACCTTCTCCACAGGGATAGATCCCTTTTATGCCGCATTCAAAGGTCTCGTCTCTGGGGATGCGGACCGGTGAAGAGGTCCTGCTTTCCACTCCTGCCAGAATGGCATCAGCCATGGAAAAGCCACGGATCCGGCGTTCAAAGGCTTCTACTCCCTCAAGGAGAGATTCTGATAAGTATTCTGGGAGAAATTCTCTTATATTGGCAAATTCATAGAGGCCTTTAAATGCAGGTTCCACACTGCCAAAGGCTTTTGAGGGCTGATTCTTTTTAAAATCTCCGTAAAGCTGGACCGGAATCTTTCCGCAGCCGCTTAAAAAGGCCGCCTCTTCCAGCCGTCTTTGATAAGCGATACCGGCAAGAGGAGATTGGCCCTCAAAATCCTCCGGCGTTACGGTGACGATCAAGGCGCTGTTGGCATTCACGCCATCCCGCTTGTGATAGCTCATCCCATTTACTGCAAGCCTTTTTTCCTCGGAAGAGGCGTTGACCACATATCCTCCGGGGCACATGCAGAAGGTATAAACCCCTCTTCCGTTTGCGCACTGATGGGTCAGTTTATAATCCGCAGGGCCAAGTATGGGGTGGTTTCCGGTTCCATACTGAGAGCGGTTTATGCTTTCCTGGGGGTGCTGGATCCTTAAGCCTACTGCAAAGGCCTTTGCTTCCATGGGGACCCCATTTTTGTTCAGAATTTCAAAGGTATCCCTGGCGCTGTGTCCGATGGCCAGCACAAGGATCTCTGCCGGGATCTGTTCCTTTTCATTGACAATGACTCCCTTAAGCCTGTTATCCTTCATTATAAAATCAGTCACAAGGCTGTTGAAACGAACCTCTCCTCCAAGGCGTATGATTTCCTCTCTCATCCTTTTTACAATACCGCTTAAAACATCGGTGCCGATATGAGGCTTATTTACATAGAGAATAGAGGGGTCTGCTCCAAATTCCACAAAAAGCTCCAACACCTTCCGATTCCTCATAAGAGGATCCTTTACAAGGGTATTCAGCTTTCCGTCGGAAAAGGTTCCTGCTCCTCCCTCTCCAAACTGTACATTACAATCCGGCCTTAATATTCCGCCCTTCCAGAATAAGTCCACAGCCGCCATGCGCTTTTCCACGGACTCTCCCCGCTCCAGAAGAAGGGGACGGTATCCGTGCCTTGCCAGCATGATCCCGCAGAAAAGTCCCGCAGGCCCGGTTCCTATGATCACCGGCCGGTGGGCCATCTTTTTTGTTCCAGGCTTTGGAAACACATATTCCTTTTTCTCCGATATCCCCATGTCCCCGCTCTTTGCTTTATGTATCACAATCTCTTCTTTTTCAACCTCCACATCAATGGAGTAAGTAAAATGAATGTCCTCTTTTTTTCTGGCATCAACAGACTGCTTTATTATTTGAATAGAGCGGATTTCATTTACCGGAATTTTTAATGCTTTCGCTGCCTTTGCCCATAGGGCCTCTGGCTTGTGATCCACCGGCAGCTTTAATTGATTGATTCTGATCATTGTTTTCCTCGTTTTCCTTATTTCTGCCCATGTTTTCCGGGCGTTCCTCTTCCTGCACAAGTACCTGCCAGTATGCCGCAAGACCAGGCCCACTGCAGGTTATAGCCTCCGCAGATGCCGTCTACGTCAAGTATTTCCCCGGCCAGGTAAAGACCCTTAATAAGTTTTGATTCCATAGTATCCGGATCAACTTCCCTTGTATCAATGCCTCCGCTGCACACCTGGGCCTGATCAAAGGAATTGGATGCAAGGATTACGGTTTTCAACCCCTTTAAGGCAGAAGCCAGTTTGTTGATCTGGGAAGGCGAGATGTCTTTGACAACGGCTTCGTTCATGATACCGGCTTCCTTTAAAAGGATCCGTGCCAGCTTATGATTTAATACACCGTTTAAAAATTCCTCTGCCGGCCGGTACCCCAACCGCTTCACCCTTTCTGAAAGGAGCTGCCGGGTACTGTTAAAATCCATGGAAGGAAGGAAATCCAGGTCCGCTGTCACCTGTTGTCCTGCATCGATTCCTCTGGCGGCGAACCGGCTAACCTGGAAAACCGGAATGCCGGAGATCCCATAATCTGTAAACTGCAGCTCTCCCCTATCGGCTGCCACTGTTTTCCCGTCTATTTTAAGGGTCACAGAAGCCTCTGTCCTGACTCCGGCCGCCTGCTTGTACCATTTTCCCCTGCACCTAAGCTGTACCAAAGCCGGCAGGGGTTTAATAATTTTGTGGCCCAAAGTCTTTGCCAGTTCATAGCCGCTGCCATCGGAGCCTGTTTTGGGGGCTGCCATGGAGCCTGCCGCTAAAATAAGGGCATCTGCCCGTTTCTTTCCCTTGGAGGTTACGAGGGATAAATCCTTCCTTATCTCCTCTACCTGACAGTCGGTAATAATGGATACTCCCAGGTGATCCAGTTCAAATAACAATGCTTCCAGGACGGAGGCAGCCTGTCCGGAATTTGGATAGACGTATCCGTTCCGGTCTGTAAAAACAAGGCCAATATCCCGGAAGAATTCCAGAGTCTGTTCCACGGTGACATTCTCCAGCACCCTTTTTATAAACGACTGCTGGCCTCCCCGGTAAGCACCCTCAGGAAGTATGAGATTGGTTAAATTACATTTCCCGTTTCCCGTGGAAAGAAGCTTTTTCCCCGGCTTGGCCGTATGTTCTAAAACGGTAACAGAAGCGCCCTGTCTGGCTGCCTGGATCGCCGCTGTCAGACCGGAAGCTCCTGCTCCTATGATGATTACCTGTTGTTTCATAAAATCCTCCTGTATCCTCAGTCAGACCTATTGTATCCAATTTTCCTCTTCATGTAAAGCGGACATTCACATTCCCCTTTCCTCCATGCTTATGAACGCAAATCCCTTCGCTCCTTATCCGTGAGGATGGTTCTTTATCAAGTCCTTCTTTAACTTGTATAGGATTCCAGGTAATTAAATACCTCGATCATGGAAGAAAACCATATGCCATCCATTAATTTCCCCCGCTCTTCCTCGGGGAAATCAGTGATCGGCATATGGGTATAAAGACAGATGGTGGTTTTATCCTGGTAGAGGACGAGCAAATATCCGTCCTCTGAAACAAGATAATATTTTTCCTTGCTCTTTGCATTTACAGGCTCGGCCTCTACCTCTTCCTGGTTTATTACGATCTGCGCTTCCGTCACAGTTTCTGTTTCTATGGTTGCCCCCGGAAGGGCCTCCTCAGGCCTTACGCTGTCCTTTGTAATGGCAAAACCTATCCCCAGGCAGATGGCGGATGCCGCTACGAACAAAAGAAAGCAGAACATATACTTCTTCATGAGATGATACCTCCTTCAAGTAAGTATAGTATCTGCTTTCTTCTGGGTTTTAATCACAAAAGATGGAATTTTCTTGCAATACCCGCCAGCTTTCTCCCGCCCGGCACGCTTAAAAGCTCTGATTCGTTCACACAACGCAGCTTTAAAAGGAGGATTCCGTAAACAACCACCGCTACTGCTATGGCGGAAAGAACACCAAATACATTGCGCTTTAAGGTTAAATGCACCACAAAATAGGTGCCGTAAGCAGCCGCTCCCATGATCCCCGATGCCAGGATGGGAAGAATGAATGTTTTTTTCATTTCCTGCCTGTAATTTAAAAATCTTCGGATCGCACCTCCGTTTAAGATACACATGGTAAACGCAAACAGGATGTTGGAATACACCACGCTGTAGATTCCCAGCCGGAATCCAAAAAGCATAACGCACAGGATTATAACATGGAGGATCAGGGAAATGATCGCATTCCTTAATGGGATCTGCATCCGGTTGATGCCCTGCAGCACTCCGTTGGTCACTGTGGAAAGGGAGAAAAATACCACTGCCACAGACCCGTACATCATCATCTTAATAAGGGCTGAGTTGTCATTCCTACTGAACAACAGATTGCAGATGGGCCCTGCCAGAACCGTAAGGCCCACCGTAGCCGGTATGGCGATGAGCATGGAAAAACGGATCACCATGGAAACCTTGCTTTTTAACTGCCCCCTCTGCCCTTCTGCCATTGCTCTGGAAAGGGATGGGATGAGGGCAGAGGAAAGGGAATTGGCAATTGCCACCGGAATATTAAAAAGAAGCTGGTACTTTCCGATAACTCCCCAGTTGGAAGCGATCTCTGATGCTCCCATGCCCATGGCTGTCATGCCGTTTCCATAGATGCTGTTGTCTATGACTGTACTGATGTTGTAGGCCACACTGCTTAAAACAATGGGAAAAACGGTCATTAAAAGGGCGCTGGAAAGCTCCCCATAGGATTCCCGGCGTCTTGTCCTGTCCCTTCTTGCCTGCCTTTTCACGATGGGTAAATAGCCAAATAAAATGAAAAGGAGAAACAACAGGGCAGCCACGGCCCCTGCTCCTGTTCCAATGGTTCCTCCCGCCGCTCCAAGGGCAAAGGAGTATTCTGTGGATCCGTGAACCAGATTGGATTTAAGTCCTGCCTGAAACAGCCTGGAAGCCGCATAGACGCTGATGACCGCATTGACGATCTGTTCAAGCACCTGGGATATGGCTGTGGGAAGCATGGTTCCGATTCCCTGGAAATAGCCCCGGAACACGCCCAGATAAGCGATCACCCAAATAGTAGGAGCCAGTGTTTTTAAGGCATAGAACGTATAAGGCATTTTTAAAAAGCGGCTGGCAAATATATCCGCCCCAAACCAGAGCACAGCAGCCCCCAGCCCTCCTGCCACGGTTCCGTAAAACAGGGCGACATTTAACACCCGTACGGAGTTACGGTACTCCTTTCTTGCCAGCCTGGTTGCGATCATTTTGGACACTGCTGTCGGCAGGCTGTAAGATGATATAATCAAAAGAAGGGAATAAATCGTAAAAGCAGAGCTGTAATAGCCGTTTCCTTCATTTCCTAAAATATCCGCCAGAGGGATACGGTAAAACATGCCGATGACCCGGACGATGATTCCTGCCACCGCAAGGATGGCACCCTGGACCAGGAAATTGGAGGTTCCCTTCTTTGTTGGTTTTCTGCTTGTCCTATTCTTTTCCATATAATTTCACATTAGGAGAATCCTGCGCGGAAACAATGCACACCCAGGTTTTTCCCTGGTTCAGGATAATCTCGTTATTCTCCATGTCGTAATAATGTGTTGGGCCGAATTCCCCATCCTTGGTCCATTTTATGGGGATGGAACGGCCTTCCGTCACGTAACAGCCATAAGAGTCATCCTGTACGTTGATGTTTAAATATTCTGTCGTTGCATAATGGGCGGAAGGACAGTACTGCAGGATGATATTTTTCACTTTGATCTGTCCGCCATCCCCCTTGTGGGGCGCCCCATACTGGTACCTGTAATAAAGCCCGTCATCCTCATGGTATTCAAACCATGGCTTGTTGAGCACATAGCCGGGGTAGACCTTATAGGCATCGCTGACGCCGTTGGCTCCTTCCAGGGTCACCTTATGGCCGTCTCTTGCAAAGCGGTAGTGGCCACGGTAAGACGGGTCGTAGGTTTCTGAATAGCCAAGCTGAAGGATGGCTTTGTTTAAACGGTCCCCGCTGGTGTAAGCATTGTGAGGGGATTTCCGGTCTTTGGAACGGAAATACGCCACTGTGCCGATGGCATCCAGCCCGTTGATATGATCCACATTGGCAAGATAAGGCTTTGCAAAGGTGCTCTGTCCGTAATGGGCATAAATAGCGTCAAATTCACGGGCAAAATATGTATAATAGGTGCGGCAGCTCCTGACAGAGCCGATCCTGTCCAGATCATCGTAATTTTCTAAAATAGCCATGTAACGGTTCATTCCCCCTTCTGCCGGCGCTTCATAAACCACTCCGGCCTGGTTGATCCCGTATTGGGGAAGAGCTTCTTTGTCATTGCTCATCATAACTGCTACCGGCCTCCGGTTCCCCATGGCAGAACTCACCATCTCCCCGGTAAGAAAGCTTCGTATCAGCCCGTCTTTTTCGGTACGTTCTTCAAAGGTATAGTATTCACCGGAATTCGCCTCCGGCTCCTGGGCCGCTTCCGTGTTGCTGTTGATTATGATCTCTTTTGTTTCCGAGGCATTGGAGGTTTCCGCCGATTGTTCCGTGACCCATACTTCCTCATATTTTTTACTGCAGCCGAATAAAAAAGCGGCAGACAGCATGACGCCAGCGAATCCTAACCATACCTTTTTCATCATCTCGTATATCCTCCCCGGCTTAAGATTTCCTCCTGCTTCTTTTCCATGATCTCACGTTCTTCTTCTTCCATGTGATCATAGCCGCATAGATGAAGCATGCTGTGAGCAACTAAAAAAGCAAGCTCCCTTGTTTGGGAATGGCCGTATTTTTCTGCCTGTTCTTCTACCTTATCTACAGATATCACAATATCTCCCAGCAAAAGCTCTCCTGTTTCCGGATGAAAGCAGTCATCTCCTGTTTCTTCCAGATGCTCAAAATCAGAAGGCCTTTCATATTCGATCATTGGAAAGGAAAGGACATCCGTAGGGCTGTCAATATTCCGGTACTCCTTATTGATCTGGCGGATATCCTCATTAGCGGTAATGAGGACATTGACCTCCGCCTCATAAGGGCAGTCCTCATAATCCAGAGATGCTTCCACCACCCTTGCAATAATATCTTCATATGGGATGTCCAGCTTTTTTTCAGCCTCATATTCAATATTAATCGTCATAATGTGCCTTTCTGCCCCCAATGGCTTTTGTCTTTCCTTCGCCGGCCTTTTTCTTTGACTCAAAATCTTCATAAGCCTGTACAATCTTCTGTACCAGAGGATGACGGACCACGTCGCTGCTGGTTAAGTGGCAGAAACCGATGTCGTCAATTCTCTTTAATATCCGGGCCGCCATGTCAAGTCCTGATACGGTACCGGCAGGCAGATCTTTTTGTGTCTGGTCTCCTGTTACGATCACCTTTGATCCAAAGCCGATTCTGGTGAGGAACATCTTCATCTGGGCCGGAGTGGTATTCTGGGCTTCGTCAAGGATGATATAGGCATTGTCCAGGGTACGGCCTCTCATGTAAGCCAAAGGGGCCACCTCAATCAGACCTTTCTCCGCATTGTGAAGATAGCTTTCCGCTCCCATGATCTGATAGAGGGCGTCATATAAGGGCCTTAAGTAAGGATCTATTTTGCTTTGTAAGTCTCCTGGAAGAAAGCCCAGCTTTTCTCCTGCCTCAATGGCAGGCCTGGTCAGGATGATCCGGCTCACCTCTCCGTTTTTAAAAGCCTGGATGGCCATTGCCATGGCAAGATACGTCTTTCCGGTTCCTGCAGGCCCGATGCCGAATACGATCATCTTTTTTCTGATCTGATCCACATACTGTTTTTGTCCGAGAGTCTTGGGCTTTACCGGTTTTCCTGTAATGGTTCTGCAGATGATGTCCTTGTCGATTTCCAGGATCTGGCTGTCGCTTTCAGAAAATGACAGAGAGAGGGCATAATCTACATTTTGCTCTGTAATGGCATTTCCCCGTCTGGAAAGCTCGATCAGGTTATTGAATACGCTTTTTGCTTTCTGGACCATCTGTTCCGGACCTATGATCTTAAGGGCTCCATCCCGTCCGATCATGGTAACATGAAGGGTCCGTTCTATTTTCTTTAAGTAGCTGTCAAATTGTCCGCATACGTTTTTCTCGTGTTCGGCTGGGATGTCTATGATTGTCTCAATTACGCTCATTTAATGATTTGTCTCCTCCGGTTCCTCTGTTCTTTGTATCTTCAGCGCTGACCGCCTGCCTACAGGCTCCTCGGTTACAAAATCTATGGCAACCTGGCATAAAGATTCATTATCTAGTATTTTAACATGATTTTCCAGAATTTGTACCCCTTTTTCTAATAAATTTTTTTTGAACCTTTCGTTCATATCCTCGGCCAACTGTTTTTTCTCTTCCTCTGTATAAGGCCGCTCATAGGATATGTATTCTTGCCCTGTTATTTTACCGACATAAATAGGGAGATAGAAATTCTCGAATAAGTGAAGCTGGTCTTCTTCCATGGTTTGTTTCCATGAGGTTCCCTCCGGCCGCGGCCGTATGAGAAGAAAGGAAACATGGAAAGCTTTTATGTAATACCCTTTCCTGCTCTTTCCTGTCTCCACGTCGACTTTCCGGAAAAGGGGCATCTGTCTGGTGAAATGATATTCCGTTCTGGCCCTTATGTCCCCGTCGGAACGAACGTAGTGGGTGTTGACCACCTCTTCGCTGTCGCCGATAATGGGAATGATTCCGCTGACCAGAACCTGACCCTGTTCTACCGTATCGCCTATGGCTACCATTGGAACGCCGCTGCGCACAATCATGGAGGTAATTATCCCGTCTTTTTCCGCTACAATGTCACAGGGGGTTTCATCCTTTGCAGGGATTTCCGACAGCACTTCATTTTCTTTTATTTTAACCAAAAGGCGGGTTCCCGATACCCTTGCCGATACCCAGGTTATTTCTGGAAATTTGGAACGAAAGGTTTCTTCCAGAACATCACAATCGATTTTTGACTTTCTCATACCATATCGGATTTCTTCCGATTCACAGAATTTCAAAAGAGTGTCGTATGTATACATCCGGTTCCCGTCAAATTCAATGTCCCAGATAAACAGGGAAAGGGAATAAAGGATCAAAAAAAAGCTGGCAAACCCTGCTGCATATAGTTTTCTCCTTTTGTTCCTGTATAAAAAAAAAGGAAGTCCAAACTTTTTTAAAATCTTAAGTCTGACCTTCGATTTACGTACAAGAGGCTTCACTTTCCGGAACCCTTGTACCGTCATGAAAAGCTGGTAGGAATGCCCGGAATTTATGACTTTCCATAATTCAATTTCATGGACGCTGCACATATTAAGAAAACGTTCCGGGGAAAAGCCGGTCATTTCTATAGAAAGATAACCGAATAAATAATGATTCAGCCAAGCAAACACGTTATTACACCTCCAGTTTCCCTTTTTATTCAAATTCCAGGGATTTGATAAAACCGTTGATTTTCATTTCTTCATTGGTGTAATATTCAATCATCAGCCTGCTTCCGCCAATGATCACGCGGCAGTTTTTGGCCTGGAGTTTGATGGAACAGTCTGTATATAGGATAATGCTTCGGTAATTTTCTATTACAACGCTATGACGTCCCAGAAAAGATACAAGCACTTCTCCCAAAACCACATCTTTGGGGAGTTTTAAGGCGGAAGCTGCTTTTTCCTTTGATTCCTCAAACATAATCCCTTTTCTGCCCTTCTCTTTATATTCCTTTATACTATATGCAAATCAGATGCGGGAAATTCGTTGCAGTTCAGCCATGCCATTCATAATTTGGCGTGCAGAACGTATTTTTAAAGGAATATAGCTCTGGCATGACTGAATTGTAACAAAATTCCACAGCCTTAAAAGTCGAAAAAACCCCCGGTCACAGGGAATGGGACCAGGGATTCATCTTTAATTATTAGTTAAATTTACGTTTTCTTGCAGCTTCAGACTTTTTCTTACGTCTTACGCTTGGTTTTTCGTAATGTTCTCTCTTACGAATTTCCTGTTGGATACCTGCTTTTGCACAGTTTCTTTTGAATCTGCGTAAAGCACTATCTAAGGTCTCGTTGTCTTTAACGATAACATTTGACATAGCTCACACCTAACCTCCCTCCAGTTGTGTACTTGTGCATAATACAACTGTTTGGGTATTTTATAGCACTGATATGATTATAGCATAATTTTGCCATACGTCAAGAAAAATTTTCATTTTTGCGTATCAGTTAAGCTGCTCAGTAACAACTTCCGCAACTTTTTCAAGGCACGCATCCACTCCTGCCGGATTCTTTCCGCCTGCCTGAGCCATATTGGGACGTCCGCCGCCGCCACCGCCGACTAAGGACGCAATGGCTTTGATTAAGTTGCCTGCATGGGCTCCCTTTTTCTGGGCTTCATCCGTAACAGCAGCCATCAGATTCACCTTATTCTCCTGAATGGAGGCGATTACAATGACTCCTTCGCCTAATTTATCTTTTAGCTGATCACCAAGATTGCGGAGTCCGTTCATGTCAACATCCAGCACTTTAGTGGCAAGGACCTTTACTCCCTTTACCTCTTTTACCTGATCCATAACATTTCCAAGAGAGTCCTTGGCAAGCTTGCTTTTTAATTTTTCATTTTCAGAATGCAGGGTCTTTATCTCATCTAAAAGAGATTCAATTTTTACTGTCAGGGCTGAAGGCGTTGTCTTGACAGCCTTTGCCGCTTCATGAAGTTCTCTTTCGGTTTCCTGATAATAATGCATCAGGCCGTCTCCTGTCAGGGCTTCGATTCTCCTGACTCCGGCTGCGATGCCGGTTTCGGACAGGATCTTAAAGGAGCCGATGACTCCCGTATTATTAATATGGGTACCGCCGCAAAGCTCCGTGGAAAAATCCCCCATCTTTACTACGCGGACCGTATCGCCGTATTTTTCCCCAAACAGTGCCATGGCACCGGATTTTTTTGCGTCATCTAAAGACATGATTTCCGTTTTTACAGGAAGCGATTCCTTGATTTTCTCATTTACAAGAGTTTCCACCTGATGGATCTCCTCAGGCGTCATAGAGGAAAAGTGGGTGAAGTCGAAACGCAGCTTGTCCCCATCAACAAAGGAGCCGGCCTGTTCCACATGACTGCCCAGAACCGCTCTTAATGCCTTCTGAAGAAGGTGGGTAGCGCTGTGGTTCTTTCCCGTATTCTGGCGGTTGCCTTCACATACCTTTAAGGTGACCGCATCTCCGGTCTGCAGCATTCCCTTTGCCATCCTGCCTACATGGCCGACCTTTCCGCCCTGTAAATGGATGGTATCTTCTACTTTGAATTCGCCCTGATCACTTACGATATAGCCTACATCGCCCTGCTGGCCGCCCATGGTGCCGTAAAATACGGTCTGCTCTGTCACAATGGTTCCTGTCTCGCCGTCGGTAAGGGCCTCTGCTAAGTCTGTCTCTGTGGTGAGAACAAGAATCTTAGAGTCACAGGTGAGTTTGTCATAGCCGATGAACTCTGTTGTAATGGCCGGATCAATGGACTGATAAACGGTGACGTCGGCGCCCATGTAATTGGTAGTCTTTCTGGCATTTCTGGCTGTTTCTCTCTGCTTCTGCATGGCAGCCTTAAAGCCTTCCTCGTCCACTCCAAGCTTCTTCTCTTCCAGAATTTCCAGAGTCAGATCCAGGGGAAATCCGTAAGTATCATATAATTTAAAAGCGTTTTCGCCGGAAAGGATGGTGACCTTATTCTTTATCATCTCCTCTTCCAGTTCCCCAAGAATAGCAAGCCCCTGGTCAATGGTCTTATTAAACTTGTCTTCCTCCTGTGTTAAAACCTTAAGGATCATGGCTTTCTTTTCTTCCAGTTCCGGATACCCATCCTTGGACAGGTCAATCACGATGGCGGATAAGTCTGCAAGGAACTTTCCTTCAATGCCCAGAAGCCTTCCATGGCGGGCAGCTCTTCTTAAGAGACGGCGGAGAACATAGCCCCGTCCCTCATTGGAGGGCATAATGCCGTCGGAGATCATAAAGGTACAGGAACGAACGTGGTCAGTGATCAGACGAAGAGATACATCCACATTAGAATCCTTTTTGTATTCTGTCCCGGCCAGGGCAGCTACACGGTTTAAAAGGGCTTTTATGGTGTCAATATCAAAAATGGAATCCACATCCTGAACGACTACGGCCAGACGCTCCAGTCCCATTCCGGTATCAATGTTTTTCTGCTTTAATTCCTCATAGTTTCCATGACCGTCATTCTCAAACTGTGTGAATACATTATTCCACACTTCCATATAGCGGTCACATTCGCAGCCAACGGTACAGTCCGGTTTGCCGCAGCCATACTTTTCTCCCCTGTCATAGTAAATCTCAGAACAGGGGCCACAGGGACCTGCACCGTGCTCCCAGAAATTGTCTGCCTTTCCAAATCGGAAAATACGCTCGGCCGCAATGCCGATCTTCTTATTCCATATTTCGAAGGCCTCATCATCTTCCAGATATACGGATGGATACAGCCTGTCCGGGTCAAGTCCGACCACATCGGTCAAAAATTCCCATGACCAGTGAATGGCCTCATCTTTAAAATAGTCCCCAAAGGAAAAGTTTCCCAGCATCTCAAAGAAGGTGCCGTGGCGGGCTGTCTTGCCTACGTTCTCAATATCTCCTGTCCTGATACACTTCTGACAGGTAGTCACCCTTCTTCTTGGCGGAATCTCCTGGCCTGTAAAATATGGCTTAAGGGGAGCCATGCCCGAGTTGATCAATAACAAGCTGTTATCATTATGCGGAACCAGGGAGAAGCTTTTCATAGCCAGATGTCCCTTGCTTTCAAAAAATTCAAGGAACATTCTCCTCAGTTCGTTCACACCGTAGTTCTTCACGTTACTGTCCTCCGTTTGCTATTTTGTCTCTTTCGTCACGGTACCGTTATTCCCGGCATCCTTGTGATCTCTGTATTTCTTGCCGCAGACGATTCCGCCCCATGCAATAAACAGAAAAAACAGGAATTTGATTGCGGTCTCCAGTAAACTTGCAACTATTGCTGTCATATTTTTTTCCTCCCGAAAATTCATATAGTATCACTCATTTTACTATCCTATCATAAGGAATTTTATTTATCAAGATGTTGCAATAGATTTTTTTTGTTCAAATCAAATATTCCTTAGCAAGCATTGCTTGCTAAAATAAAAAAGTACGACAAATACCGTACTTTTTTACTGGCCTTCTCCCAAAGAAAGGACATCCATGTATTCCGCTACCAGATCATAGGCCCTCGCCCTTGTAGACTCAGTTAAGGAAGCGGTGTATTCAAGTTCTTCCAGGCTTCCGCCGCTGTATTTTTTAGCGGCCTCCTCTGCCTTTGCGTCTCTGCTTTTGATCCATTCCTGCTGCGATGTTTCAAGTGTTTTTCTGTCTTCCTCGTTTAGTCCTTGTAAAATGGCTGCATAAATGGCATTCTGCTCTCTGTCCCAAAGCTTAAGCTCTTTATCTACCAAAGCTTTCATGGAATAGGTATTGGAGTCTCCGGATTCCTCCCGCATCTTTTTGATCTGCGCATCCAGATCCAGCAAATGCTTTTGATAGTAGGCTGCTCCTTCGGAAGGAGCGGCAGCATTATACAGCTTATTTTTGGTATCCGGACTTATGGGAGACATGACAGTTTCCTCGATGGAAGACTCTTTGACGCTTTCCGCTGCCTGGGGAACCGTGTCTGCCTGGTCAGAAGCCGGAGCACTTTTCATCCGCAGTCCTGCTTCCGCCGGCTGGGACCTGTTCTCCTGAGCGGCCTCTGCCTTTGGAACAACAGCCGGACCGGTTTTCTTTAGCTTTGCTTCCTCTCCAGTGGCAGGCGCTTCCTGGGGCACATCCATATCCGCTGAAAACAGTTCCGGTGCTCCCCCATAGGCCTTTGCTTCCTCAGGAACTTCCGGGATTTCAGAGGTTGAAAGCCCGGTAATTTCCGCAGGATCCGCAACATTTTCCTTGCTCTTCACAAAGGCGGAAGTAGCAAGGGTTATGAGGATCCCAATAACCAGAATGCTTCCGATCACAATCCAAATTCCTCTATTTTTATTCATGAAATATCATCCTAACCTGTTTTGATAAAGTTAACATATCACAAATAAAAAAGAAAGAAAATAGAAATCCGCAATTAGTAAGACATTGTAAGAGATATGTAAGTTTTTGGTATTTCTCCATATTTGGAAACTCATATCCCTTCATCCACCAGCAGGTCATCTCCGTCTGCAGCGCTTGTGGCAAGCAAGTCACACCGTTCATTCTGAGGGTGACCGGCATGTCCCTTTACCCAGTGAAAAGTCACCTGATGAGGCGCCATGGCTTTTAACATCCGCTCCCACAGATCAATGTTCTTAACGGGGCCGCTTTTGCCCCTTTTCCAGTTGTTTTTCACCCAGTTTTCGATCCAATGCTGATTAAACGCATCCGTCACGTATTTGGAATCAGAGTATAGTTCCACCTGGCAGGGCCTGGTAAGAGCCTCCAGACCTGCAACGGCTGCCATGAGTTCCATACGGTTGTTGGTAGTTTTTTTATATCCTGCCGACATGGTTTTTTCGTGGAGCTGCCCTTTGGAATCCGTAAACTGCAAAACCGCGCCATAGCCTCCCGGCCCGTCGGGGTTTCCTCTTGCAGCTCCGTCGGTAAATAATAGTACTTTCGTCACTTTCTGTTGTTCTCCTTATCTATCCCATTTATCACATAAAGAATTAATCTGATCTGCAAATTTGGCAAGATCCTTGTTGGCTCCGCCTTCGTTATGACGGATAACCTGCAAAAGCCTTTCGCCGGCAGCAAAAAGCCTTCCATAAACGCCCGCCGGCTTTTTTGAGACCTCAGGCCCTTTAACCACTGCAACGCCCTCTGTTTCACTGAGCCACCTGCCTATGGAAAGATCATAAACAGAACCGGAATAAGGAGCCTTTGCCCTGTATCCGTCCTTTTCAAGGAGCTGTTCAAAAGAGTTGCAAACCACATCATCGCCGTGTACCAGAAATACTTGTCGCGGTTTTTCTTCAAATGCGTTCAACCAGGCAATCAGTCCTTCCATATCTGCGTGGGAACTCATCCCATCCATTTGTTCTATATGGGCCTCCACCTGAATGGTTTCGCCAAACAGCCTTACTTCGCTGCAGCCCTCCACCAGGCATCTTCCCAGGGTCCCTATGGACTGATATCCGGTAAAAATGATGGTGCATTCCTGTCTCCATAAATTATGCTTTAAGTGATGGCGGATACGGCCTGCATCACACATGCCTGCCGCTGATATGATCACTTTTGGTTTTGAATTAAAATTAATGTTCCTGGATTCCTCGCTGGTAACCGACAGTTTAAGGCCTGGAAAGGATATGGGGTTAATCCCTTTCATTACCAGTTCCTTTGTTTCTTCATCATAGCAGTCTACCAGGTTATTTTTAAAAACCTGGGTCGCTTCCACTGCCAGAGGGCTGTCGACATAAACCTCAAACCCATTATGCCCGGCCACCAGATTCTCCGCCTTGATGCGGCGGAACATATAAAGGAGCTCCTGGGTTCTTCCCACTGCAAAAGCCGGTATCACCACGTTTCCGCCTCTGTCCAGGGTCTTCTGGACAATGCCTGCAAGGATGGAAACATGGTCCGGGATCACCCCGTGAAGCCGGTCACCGTAGGTGCATTCCATGACCACATAATCCGCTTCCTTAATGTACCCGGGGTCCCGGATCAGGGGTTTGTTCTTATTGCCAATATCACCGGAAAATACGATTTTTTTAGAAGTTCTTCCTTCTGTGATCCAGATTTCAATTGAGGCGGAACCAAGAAGATGGCCTACATCTATGAAGCGGATTGTAATGCCATCCTCCAGTTCTGCCTTTTCATTATAATTGTAGGAATGAAACAGCTCCAGCACGCCCATAGCGTCATTGACCCCGTACAGAGGTTCTTCTTCCGGAAGGCCCGCCCGCCTGGCTTTTCTATTCTTCCATTCCGTTTCCGACTCCTGAATGTGGGCACTGTCTTTGAGCATAATGCCGCAAAGGTCGGCGGTGGCCACGGTAGAAATCACCTGTCCCCGGAAGCCTCTTGCATAGAGGAAAGGAAGCATCCCTGCATGATCAATGTGGGCATGGGTTAATAAAACGTAATCGATTTCCGCATAACTGACCGGCAGATCCACATTTTCAAATTTATCAATCCCCTGCTCCATGCCGCAGTCCACAAGGATTTTAAAACCGGCAGCTTCCAGATAATGACAGCTTCCGGTTACCTCGCGGGCTGCGCCGATGAACATTAATTTCATATAAGCCCTCCTTTTGTACCTGTTTTTTCTATTATACCATTAATTTAGATAATAATGCAAATCATACCGCCATTACTATCGTTAATAATTTTTTGGAGGGTGTCCTGAAGTTTTATTTGACAGTCTTCCGTAAGCTGGGAAACCTTGGCCTGAATGCCGTCTTCCACGATCTGTTCAATGGATTTTCCGAAAATGTTGGTATTCCAAATACCTTCTTCGCTATCTCTTGCATTTTCTTTGATATAGGCGATCAAATCCTCTGCCTGCTGTTCGCTTCCCACAATTGGGGCAATTTCCGTCTGGATACGGGCCTTGATTAAGTTGATGGAAGGAGCCTCTGCCCGCATTTTTACGCCGTATTTATTTCCGTGCTTGATGACTTCCGGTTCATCCAGTATAATTTCTGACCGTTCCGGGGTGACGATCCCATAACCCTTGAAACGGACCTGGCTCATGGCCTGGTTGACCTTTTCGTATTCTGCCTTCATTTTAGCAAGCTCGCTTAAGGTCTGCATCAACTGATATTCTCCCTCAATAGGAAGCCCTACATAATCGCTTAAAATCTGATAGTAATAGCTGTCATCCACATCCATGGCAAGGTCAACGCTGCCGTCCGCCATATTCATTTTCTGGACTTTGATGGATCGGACACTATCTGCTGATCCGTCAAATAAGTCTGAGGATACGTCTTTCATATGGGATACCTTTTTTACCATATCCTTTGCAGCCTGGATCACCTGGGCTTTCAGCCAGTGGGTGGTAGGAAGGATTTCAAGCCATTTTGGAATGAAGAAATCCATTTCCGTCACAGGGAATTCTTTTAATACCCGATCCAGGATATTGTTTACGTCTTCCTTTTTCAACTGTTCACAGTTAATGGGCATGACTGTCACCCCATATTTCTGGCTAATATCCTTTGAGAGGGCCGTGGTTTCATCAGAATACGGCTTTGTAGAATTAAGCAGGATGATAAACGGTTTTCCCAGGCTTTTCAATTCCTGTACGGTGCGTTCTTCTGCTGCTATGTAGTTGGGACGCTTTAATTCCCCGATGGAACCGTCTGTGGTGATGACTACGCCAATGGTGGAATGGTCATTGATGACCTTTCTGGTTCCGATTTCTGCCGCTTTTGTAAAAGGAATCTCATAATCAAACCAGGGCGTTTTCACAAGCCGCTCTTCGTCGTTTTCAATGTGGCCGGCAGCACCGTCTACCATAAAGCCGACACAGTCAATCAAGCGGACTTTTGTTTCGATCTCATCTCCCAGGCGGATGGTGGCAGCTTCTTTGGGGATGAATTTCGGTTCCGTGGTCATGATGGTTTTTCCTGCCGCGCTCTGGGGCAGTTCGTCCCTTGTCTGAGTTTTCTGGTGTTCATCCTCCATGCCCGGCAGAACCATTAATTCCATAAAACGCTTGATAAAAGTCGATTTTCCTGTTCTTACCGGCCCCACAACTCCAATGTAAATTTCTCCGTTGGTTCGGGCTTTGATATCATTGTATACGTTATAATTGTCCATAAAGATTCCCCCTTCTGTGCTGTTATACTATATGCAGGGGAGAAAGGATTATTCCCTTTTCTTTTTTACGCTGTTTCCTGCATATTTCCCTGTGATTCCATTCACCTTATATAATCATATTTAAACCGGCGAAAATGGGGAAAATGAAGGATGGCAAAACCGCTTTTACGCTTCTTTTGCCATCCTTTATATACCTGTGGTCCTGATTTTTATCACTCACGTTGTTTGATGCTATCAGTGGGATTCTGTCTGGTTAAATCCATGGGAAAGAGGCTTCATCGCTTCCACCGCCGCCCGTTCAATTGCCAGCCCTTTGGTATAACGCTCCATAAATACCTCAAATCCGGCTGCATCCTTTGGATCCGGCATTACCTGATTTCCGCTCTCGCCGGAAAATACCCGGTTTTCAAGATAATGCTCCAATGTTTCCCCTTCTTCTTTGTGGATCATATAGGAAGCCAGAAGAGCAATTCCCCAGGCTCCCCCTTCTCCGGCTGTGTCCATTACGGAAACCGGCACATTCACTGCCGCTGCCATTACGCTCTGCCCCACGCCTTTCGTCTTAAACAGTCCTCCGTGACCAAACAGCAGATCCAGCTTTACTCCTTCCTTCTTAAAGAGGATATCCATTCCTGTCTTTAGTGCCCCCAAAGAAGTAAACAAGTGGACCCTGATGAAATTGGCCAGATTGAACCGGCTGTCAGGCATGCGCACAAACAGGGGCCTTCCTTCGTCAAATCCGGTTATATGCTCTCCTGCCAAGTAACCGTAAGACAAAAGCCCTCCGCAGTCTCTATCTCCTTTCAATGCCAGATTATATAATACCGAAAACATCTGCCCGGTGTCCGCCTTAACGCCCATGGCCTCCAGAAACTCTCCCAGCAAAGACACCCATGCGTTTAAATCTGAGGTACAGTTGTTGCAATGTACCATCCCTACCAGATCCCCAGCAGGGGTGGTGACCAGGTCGATTTCCTCATAAACATAGGTCAGCTCCTTTTCCAGTACGATCATGGAAAATACACTGGTACCGGCGGATACATTGCCGGTCCTTGGCCTCACACTGTTTGTAGCCGCCATGCCTGTTCCTGCATCACCTTCCGGCGGACAAAGGGGAATGCCATGTGTTAACCGGCCGGAAGGATCCAGAAGCCGGGCACCTTTTGGTGTTAAAACACCGGCATTTTCCCCGGCTGATAATACCTTCGGTAAAATATCACAAAGCTTCCAGGAATATCCCGCCTCTGCAGCCAACTGGTCAAACTGGCCAAGCATCCGGCTGTTGTAATCCCGGGTCTGGATATCAATTGGGAACATCCCGGATGCATCTCCTACTCCCAATACTTTTTGCCCGGTAAGGATCCAGTGAACATAACCGGACAAAGTCGTCAAAAACCCCATATCCTTTACATGGTCTTCCTGATTCAGCATGGCCTGATACAGATGGGCAATGCTCCATCTCTGGGGAATGGGATAAGCAAAAGTTTCCGTCAGTCTGGCAGACGCTTCTCCGGTTATGGTATTGCGCCAGGTCCGGAAGGGAGCAAGCTGCTTCCCATGGGCATCAAATACCAGATAGCCGTGCATCATGCCGCTGATTCCCAGGGAACCTAAAACAGTCAGTTCCACACCGTATGTTTTCTTTACATCCTCTGCCAGGTCCCGGTAACAGCCGGTGAGCCCTTTTTTTACTTCCTCCAGGCCGTAAGTCCAGATCCGGTCCTCAAACCGGTTTTCCCAGTCATAGCCTCCGGAAGCGAGAGGAACATGGTCTTCCCCAATCAGCACAGCCTTGATCCTGGTAGAACCAAGCTCGATCCCCAGAGAAGTTCTTCCGTTTCCAATGGCTTCTCTGATCGCAGCAATATCCAAATCCATAAGTCGCCCTCCACCCTACACGGTAAACAACGGCCAGGCCATATCAAGAGCCTCTTTGACCGCCGTATATTTTTTGAATTTCTTCAGATACAGTTTGTGCTTTTCCATATCCGGCATTACCCTTTTTTCCACATGAACCATATTTCGGGCAGCTTCTTCATAGTCTGCAAATCTTCCTGCAGCCACAGTCGCTGCCATGGCACAGCCCAATGCTCCCAATTCCTTTGCTTTGATGGTTTCAATGGGAATTCCCAGAATATCCGCAAACATCTGGACCCATACTGGAGAATTCACAACCCCGCCTGCCATACGGATGGCTTCCGGCTTCTCCCTTACTTTAAGCAGATTATCGATGTGGGTTTTATGAGAATATACGACTCCCTCATAAACAGCTCTGATAATATGGGCGTTTTTATGGTATGTAGTAAGTCCCACCAGACTTCCCTTCCCCAAGGGGTGTGCATTGGAGCTATAAAGGAAGGGCAGAAAATATACATCGCATTCTTCCGGCAAAACCGACTGGACCTGACGGTTTAAAAAGTCATATCTGATTTCCCCTTCCTGCATCCCGTTAAAATCAATCAGGTTCTCCATGCACCATTCCAAATTTCCCGCAGAGGTGGCACTGCACTCTTCCAGAAGATAATACCCCGGCATGGCAAACAGAGAATTCATGGCAACCGGGCCATGAAGCACCGGTTCTTCTGCGATAAATTCATTAATGCTCCAGGTACCTGCGATGGTGCAGAGCCGCTCCGGCTTTGTAATATCCATTGCAATGGCGCAGGCATCTATGTCAAACATCCCGCCTGCTACCGGTGTCCCTTCCAAAAGGCCGGTTCTTTCCGCCGCTTCACAAGTCAGCTTCCCGCACAGATCATAGGAGTACTTAAGAGGTGCCAGCTTTTCATACACTTCTCCGATCCCATAGGACTCCAATAGTTCTCTGTCGAAAACCTTATCCCGAACATTGAGAAGACCGGAGCCGGAAATATCGGTGGCTTCGCAATATGCTTCCCCTGTGAGCCGGAAACGGATATAATCCTTCACCGAAAATACCCACCGGATATTGTCATAAGCATCTCTGTTATGGTCTTTCAGCCAGGCAAGCAGGGCTGCCTGCTGACAGGGCATAAGCTGCTGGCATATCCGCTCATATACATGCTCAAAGACTCCGTTTTTATACCATTTCTCCGTATATTCCCAAGCCCTGGTATCAGTCGATACAATTCCCCTATAGGCCGGGCGGTCATCCCTGCCCCATGCATATAAGCCTTTGCCGTGTCCGCACACCGATACCCCAATGATATCCCCGGGACTGATACCGGCATTTTCCACTGTTTTTTTCATGCAGAGAAGGTTATTCTCCCATAACAGATCCATATCCCGCTCTGTATAACCGGATTTTGGAGTTTCTACCGGCGTGCTGGCTGAAAATGCACTGATCTGATTTCCCTTGAGATCAAATATAGCGGCTTTTGTGGCAGTCCCCCCATTATCCAGGCCCATTACATATTGATTCATATCACACCTCCCTTGCATAAGCAGCATCCAGATGCCCTTTTAAAAACAGGTTGTTTTTTTTGAGGGTCTCACGGTAATCCCCTTCGCCCGTATACCAGAATTCCGCCACGTACCGGTGGATCCCTAACTGCCTGGTCTTTTGGAGCACTTTTTCAAAATCCACCTGGCCCTCCCCATATGGAACCTCCCGGAATCTTCCCGGCAGAGTTTCCTTTAAATGAACCGAGCAGATATGGCTGCGTCCGCATTCTAAATCCCGGTATATATCATCCGTCCCGTTCCATATGTTTCCTACATCCGGGTATACTGACAGATAGGGCATTTTTGCCTGATTCACATAATACATGGCTTTTTCAACCGTATTCATAAACTCATTTTCCATTGTTTCAAACCCGACGGTAACGCCGTGGGCAGACGCATACTCCATGCATAGCTTTAAATTATTCAGAAATTTCTCCCTTGTTTCCGGTGAGGAGGTTTCTCCATAATAACAATCATACCCCTGTGCCTGGATGATCCGTATTCCCATTTTTACCGCAAAATCCACACATTTTTTAAATAGCGCCACAGATGTCTCCGCCGTCCCGTTAAGAAGGCTGCCCAGCGGAAATTTTCGCTGGGCACTAAAGCAGATGGATTCAAACCGGATGCCAATATCCAAAGAAAGGGATTGAAGCATCAGAATTCTCGCATCCCTAAAATCAAGCCGGCTGATCTTTTCTTCTGTTTCATCAATGCTCATTTCAATAAAGTCATATCCTGTTTCTTTTGCTGCCTTCAGCTTTTCTTCAAAAGGCAATTCCCCAGGCATGCTTTTTTCATACAAACCCAAACGATACACTCCACGACTGTTCATAATCCTTCCCTTATCTTAGTCAAGCGGATATTCCCGCTTGGCTACTTGCTCACAGCGTGCCCTGCTCTACCGGGCATAACCGAATAGCAGCTATTGCTGCTTATCAGGTGGAGCTTATACTCCACCTGACTGGGTCAAGTCCCCGCCGCCACTTCATGCTTTTCCCATTTGAAGTGGGGAACTTACTTGATTCGGTTAAAATTTAATTGCTACCTTAAAATCACCGTACTTACCTCCGGCATATTCAAACGCCTTTTCCCATTCTTCAATGGGGAATGTATTTCTGATGACACCGGCTGTCTTTAAATTGCCGTTCATCATGTTTTCAATGACAAAGGGATAGCAGTAAGGGCTTAAATGTGCCCCTGCAATATCCAATTCCTTCCGGTCACCGATAATGGACCAGTCTACGGTGGCAGGCTCTGCAAACACGCTGAATTCTACGAAACGTCCTAATTTTCTGATCATGGAAAGTCCCTGGACCACACTGGAGGGATGGCCGGTGGCTTCAATATAGATATCGCACCCATAGCCTTCTGTTAAATCCATAACAGCTTTCACTACATCCGTTTTCCCAGGATTCAATACCAGATCGGCACCAAATTCCTTCGCCTTTTCCAATCGGTCCTCCATCATATCCAGCACAATCAGTTTGGCAGGATTTTTCATGCGGGCATAGGTAACCATTCCAAGTCCCAGGGTTCCGGCGCCTGAGATCACAACAACATCTTCACAGCCGATTTCTCCCCGGTCCACACAATGTTTGGAGCAGGCATATGGCTCGATTAAAAGCGCATCCTCAAAGGGCATATCCTTTGGTACCTTATGCATCACAGAACCTTTTGGATATCTGACATACTCTGCCATACCGCCGTTGTTGGTATGCTGGAAACCGAAAATATCATGAGGCTGGCACATCCAGTAACGGCCGGATTTACAGAATTTGCATTCTCCACAGGGCTTGATCTGGTCGGCAGTCACCCGGTCACCGATCAGGAAATCCTTCACATTCTCTCCAAGCTCAATAATTTCGCCTAAAAACTCGTGTCCTGGAATAAAGGGCGGTTTTACCCATGAGGGCTGGACCTCATCTCCCCAGAACATGGCTGCTCCGTGACTGCATTTTAAATCTCCTGCACAGATTCCGCATCCTTCGGTTCTGATAATGATATCATCCGGACCGCATTCCGGTGTTGGATAGGCCGGTTCAAAACGGTAATCATCTTTGGAATATGCAACAAGGGCTTTCATGGTTTTCGGAATACTCATCTTAAAAATCCTCCATTCATTTTTTATACCCGGATCCGGTCCCCGGTGTTTTCATCAAACAGATGGGTCTTTTCTGAATTAAATTTCAGGTAAACCTCATCGCCTTTCTCATAATACACATCTTCTGTGGTGGTAATGCTCAGCAGGTTGTCACCTACCCGTAGACTGATCCTGCGTTCATCGCCCATATTTTCATATACGGCCACAGGAACCGGTGTACTGGTGGCCGGGTCATGGGAAATCAGCACATCCACCGGCCGGACCCCTAGAGTCACCTTCAGTCCCTCCCTGCTCACCGGCTGATACCGGTCAGGCACCAGAACCTTTAATCCGCTGTTTTCAAATGTAAAATAATATCGTCCCTCATCCATTCTGATGACCGATGGCATTAAATTCATGGGCGGCTCTCCGATAAATCCGGCTACGAATTCATTGGCCGGATCATCGTATACTTCCAGGGGCGTCCCCATCTGCTGGAGCTTTCCCTCCTTCATAATGACAATTTTATCTGCCATGGACATGGCCTCGATCTGATCATGAGTCACAATAATGGTGGTGCATTTGATTTCATGATGCATCCTCTTTATTTCCTGTCTGAGCATCTGCCGCATCTTCCCATCTAAGTGGCTTAAAGGCTCATCAAGAAGCAAAAGCCCTGGGCGCCGGATAATGGCTCTGGCAATATTGACCCTTTGCTTCTGTCCCCCTGACAAGGCAGCCGGTTTCATTTGCAGTAAGTCTTCCACCTTGAGGAGAGGGGCAACACGGCCGATCTCTTTTCTGATTTCTTCTTCCGTCTTTTTCTTTGCCCGCATATTAAACGCCAGGTTCTCATATACGGTCAGAGGCGGATATAAAGCGTAATCCTCAAATGCCAGGCCAATGCCCCGGTCCTTGGGAAGCAGATGATTGATGCATGTCTTGCCGATGTATACATCTCCGGAAGTGATCTCCTCCAGGCCTGCCAGCATCCTTAAGGTAGTGGATTTTCCACATCCGGAAGGACCTAAGATCCCAATGAATTCCCCGTCCTCACAGCGGAAAGAAAGGTCATTGACAGCATACCCGTTCGCCGGTTTCTTTTTCTCCTTATTGTCATACTGCTTATAGACATTTTTAAGCACCAGTTCTGCCATATCATTGACCTCCGTTTTGACTCTTTGCTTCATATTTCTGTCTGCCGGCTCTTGTAATTAATTCTTTTGAGGAATGATCAAAATAGAGTGCATTGGCCATATTAAATTTCAGATAAACCTCCTGGTCAATTGCAGCCCTGGTATCATTGGGCGCGACCACCTCCAATTTGTTTTCACCTGCCAGAACCGTCATGATGACCTTGTTTCCAATGGGTTCATTGGCATAAACCGCTGCCCTGATCCAGGTACTGTCCTGCTTTTCAAAGCGAAAGGCGATGTCGCTGCCCCGGATACCAATATCAATCTGCTTTCCGGCAAAGGATGAGACCCGGTCAATCACATCCGGGGTCACCTCCAGGACAGAGTCTCGTTCAAAGGCATCAATCAGTCCCTGATTTCCATTAAGCCTGAAAACACCTGGAAAAATATTGATCTCAGGTTCTCCGAACAATCTTGCAACAAACTCGTTGCAGGGGAGATAATACATTTCAACAGCACTTCCGGTCTGCACGATCCTCCCCTCATGAACCACAGCGATCCGGTCTGCCAAAGACATGGCTTCCATGTAATCATGGGTCACATAGATGGTTGTGGTATTAAAATTGCTCTGCATTTCCTTTAACTCCCGCCGCATAAAATGGCGGAGCTTGGCATCTAAATGGGCTAAAGGCTCATCCATAAGAAATACATTGGGCTTTCTTACCAGCCCCCGTCCGATGGCCACACGCTGCCGCTGTCCATTGGAAAGCTGGCTGGGTTTCCGCTCCAGCAGATGGTTGATCCTCATCATCACAGTGACCCGGTCAACCTCGGATCGAATAAAATCCTCGCTTTGCTTATAAAGCCTGCTTCTCATAGGGGAGGCAATATTGTCATAAACACTTAAATGGGGATAAAGGGCATAATTTTCAAATACCATGGACACGTTCCGGTTCATGGGCTCCACATGGTTTACGATCTTTCCGTCTATTTTTACCAGACCCTCCTGGGGGAATTCAATTCCGGCGATCACCTTGAGTAAGGAAGTCTTCCCCGCTCCCGCCGGACCAAACAATACAAAGAATTCATTATCTTTCACAGTCAGACTGACCCCGTCAACCGCTGTCTTTGACCCATACTTTTTTGTAACATCAATCAGTTCTATTTCAGCCAATCCCCTGTCCTCCTTATCCTTTTACAGCGCCGAAGCTGAGTCCTCTTACCAAATGCTTCTGAATGAACAGGCAGGCAATGATCTCCGGCAATACGGCTACGGTGGCAGCCACAGCCACCTGCCCGTAATGTACCGTTTCAGAAGAAATATACCGAAGGGATGTAATGGTAAGGGTCTGGATCCTAAACCCGCTTAAGATCAGCGGGAACGTGAAACTGTTCCATGCAAAGATAAATGCCAAAAGTCCTGAAGCAACCAGTCCCGGCTTGATTAAGGGCAGCAGGGTCTTTAGAAACACCTCATACCAGCAGTAACCGTCTAATGAAGCTGCCTGCTCCACCTCTACGCTGATATCCTCAAAATATCCCCGTACCACCCAGATGAGAAGAGGCATGGTAATTAGCTGATAAACCCATATCAAGCCAAAATATGTATCATAAAGCCCTATCTTTTGAAAGATCAGAAAAATCGGCAGGATAACCATGATCTCAGGCGCAAATTTAAAAGATAAAATCTGAAATGCAATATCATCCTTTTTCCGGAAGTCATACCTGGCCAGTGCATATGCCGCAGGTACGCCCGCCACTACCGTAAGCAGCACCGCTCCTCCGGAAACAATCATATTTTGAAAGAAAGCCCGGATATAATCCGTTCCCAGCAGAACAGCCTGATAATTGGCAAGTGTAGGCCGGAAG
Source organism: Lacrimispora brassicae (assembly GCF_054772055.1). Classification (NCBI taxonomy): domain Bacteria; kingdom Bacillati; phylum Bacillota; class Clostridia; order Lachnospirales; family Lachnospiraceae; genus Lacrimispora; species Lacrimispora brassicae. Next base: position 162,420 of record NZ_BRYH01000020.1, read on the forward strand.
ACAAAGACCGTATTATACATCTCCGTATCGCTTTTAAAGGTGCAGATCAGCATCCAGATCAGAGGGAACAGGGCATACAGGGCATACAGAATAAGTCCCAGATTACGTCCGGTTTCCCTGGCTGCCTCTTTCAGCCTGTTTCTTTGTTTCGCAGTTTCAATGGAATGTTCCATAACTGTCCTCCTTCCTGATTTAATATCCCTGGGCCTGCTTCGCCATCTTACGCTGTTTGTTCACCAGAAATTTGGCGGCAGCATTGACAATCACCCAAAGGGTCAGCAGATAGGGAAGTGCATACCCTAACTTCTGGAATTGAAATCCCGTAATGTAGCCTGTCAGCGAAATATTCATCAACGTGTTTCCCGGCCCCCCCTTGGTCAGCGCAAAAATAATGCCAAACTCCTGCAGTGCCGCCATCAACCGGAATAAAAGAGCGATGTACATAAACGGCTTTAACATGGGAAATGTCAGCGTTTTAAAGATAAACCACGAACTGGCCCCATCCACCTCGGCTGCTTCAAAGGGGGATTTTGGCAGAGACTGGAGCCCTGCCAAAACCAGTAACAGCACAAAGGGGGTATTTACCCAGGTATCGATCAGTACCGCAGTAAACATGGCCGTATCCTGAGAGGCTGCCCATTTAAATCCGTACACTCCAAACAGGTTTAAAAACTTTTCCAGTACGCCCACCGAGTTGGAAGTCATCAACTGCCAGATGAGCACTGCAATGGCCGGAGCCACCATCAGCGGAAAGGTAAAGACCACCTTTAGAATCCGGGTAAGCCTGGTATCCTTCCGAAGCAGGATCGCGATCACAGATCCCAGGATCATCTGAGTTCCCGTTGCAAGGAATCCATATTTGATTGTCACCCACAGGGAATGGTAAAAATCAGGGTCCTGATACACCCGAATCCAGTTGCGGAAAAAGATGAACTTGAAATTCGGATTTTTGAACGAGTAATTTGTCAGGGATAAAAATATTGCTATGGCAAATGGGATCATAATCCCGATCAGGATTAAGAGTCCCGGCGCAATGATATAGTACGGCCGCCTGCGCACATGGGCCGGAATTTCATTATAATTGATTTCCTTCGGTGTTTTTTGTGCCAAACCCTGCCCCTCCTTTATAAAATCTCACTCAGCTTATTCGTAGTCGGAGATAACAATATCTTCTACTACCTTATCCTGTTTCGCTTTCAGACTGTCCATGCCTTCCTGGACAGAGGCATAGTTCCCCGCTACCAGTTCCTGAAGGGTAGTTGCCCACAAAGTGGTTGTCTCAAAGAAATAGGGCTGAGGGGTAAAACGGATGGTCGTTGATCCAATGGTTTTTTCAAACGTATCAATATACCCATCGTGACTCTCCATCTTTTTTAAGAATTCCGGAGAATTGATTACAGAAGTACGCGCCGGGTCAAGAGCATTTTTCTCGGTCACTGCATACAGGGCAAAATCTTTGCTGGTGAAATACATCATAAAATACCATGCTGCATCCGCATTCTTTGTATCTGCATTCATAGCCATGGACCATGTCCAGAAGTTTGAATTGGGGGTATTACCTTCCTTTGCTAAAGGCATTACCGTCCATGCCAGATTGCCGGCCTCAGCCGAAGCCCCTTCCCAGTCCTGATGAATCCCGGTATTATCTGCTTCAAACATCATGGCAGCCTTGCCGGCCCCTAAGTCAGCCCCGCACTCATACCACGTATATCTGGACCATGACGGAGATCCGCCTCTCTTGATCATGTCTACCCAGAATTCGGTCATTGCCACTGCCTCCGGGGAATTTACCTTAGACACCAGGCTGTCATCTTCGATAGCAAAATCCTGTGCCCCGAAATTTGCAAAGGTGCTCATATATCCCGGATGAATGGTTCCCCAGTCTCTTGCCCCCCGGACGGTCATAGCATAAGAATCCGGTCCATTCCAGCCCTGAAGCTTGTCGCAGGCGGCCAGCAGCTCGTCATAGGTCTTAGGAACCTCAATCCCCGCCTGCTGAAAAGCCCTTTTGTTATATGCAAGGCTGTAAATCTCAATGGCCAACGGAAGACCCAACTGGGCACCGGAACCTACGGCGTGACCTGGAACTCCGTCCCATTGAAGAGCGGATACCGCACTGGGATACAAATCTGCAAAATCATACCCTGGGGCCACCTTATCCGGATCGCTTAAAAATTTATTTAAGTCAAATACATATCCCGCCGCCGAATAATCCCAAAGCTGATAGGCACCTGACATGAATAAATCCGGTTCCCCGGTCCTGCTGGCAAGCGCCGTAGATACCTTGTCAAAATAATTTGCTTCCGGTGTAATGGAATGCTCCACCTTGATCCCGGTCAATTCCTCAAATTCGGGAATCTTGGTTACAATAGCCTCAGCCACACTGTGCTGTACCATATTTACCTTCAGCGTTGTTCCTGCAAACTTCTTCCAGTCAAAGTCACCATCTGCTGTTTGGGACCCAGCCTCCGTTCCTGCTGCTGCAGTTTCCTGCGCTGCTGCTTTCCCCTGAGTTGTGGCCGAAACCTTAGCCGTCCCCGATCCGGAGCTGCTGCATCCCATCAGGGCCCCTGCCGTCATAATGCCTGTCAGGCAAAAGGATATCCACCTTTTTATGCTGCTTTTTTTCACGTTCATCAAACCTCCTCTTTTTTTATATGTAAATATTACACGAATACAGTCATTAATGAAATGAATAATTATACTATAATTAACAAATTATTTTGTGGTTTTATTAACAATCTTCCTGATGGAAGAAGCTCCTGTTTTTTTTAGAAAAATCTTACGAAAATATATAAAATGTTATTGTTACCAAAGCATAAAATAAGGGCGCCCATTTTGAAACGGCGCCCTTCCCATTCTATATACGGTTTTTAAACTCTTTACAAGTCACCCCCACGATCTCTTTAAACACCTTGCTGAAATAATAAGGACTTCCAAAGCCTACCTGTTCTGCAATTTCATATATTTTCAGATTGGATTTCAGAATCAGCTTTTTTGACATTTCAATCCGGTAATTCGTCAGATACACACTGAAGTTGATTCCTGTTTCCTGCTTAAAAATAAACGATAAGTAACTGCTGCTGATATTCACTGCTGCCGCTGCATTGTCAAGAGTAATATTCTGAGAATAATTCTCTTCAATAAAACCAATGCATTCCCTAATCAGCCCGCTGTAGGGGCTCTTCCTGTTATGTAAAAAATCCCAGATTGCCATGTACACATCCATTACATACATCTGGACATGATTCATATGGGAAATTGCATAAAGATTATGATACTCAAACTTTACCGGATTCAGTCCGGGAATATCCCTGGTATCATAATTCTCGATTAAGGATTTGGAGATTGACAAAAGATCAATAAATACCTCAGTCACCATACGATAATCTCCGGCCTCCTTCAGTTTCCGGAAAATGGAATTCATATACTCCACCAACGGTTCCTTGTCCTCTTCTTCCATCAGTTCCTTTATCTTCCGGGCACTGACCCGGATATACTCTCCCCGGGACAGCTTTAGTGGCTCATCGTATGCCCACACACTGCCGTTGTGAAAAAAGCCCTTCAGCCGTGCGGTCTCTGCCTCCTGAAACATCTGGGGGAAACGATCCTTTGTTCCGGCTCTGCTGATTCCCAGATTGATGTCCGCATTAAAATACTGCACCGTATTCTTAATGATAGATGTTCCCCTATCCTCCATCAGTTCTTTTGGATACTCATTTCTTTCATCATGATATATCACCCCAAAACAAAGAAGATCCTTTAAAATTACATACCGGGCAATGCTTTGGCAAAAAAATTTCGAAACGAGATTCATGACTGTTTCAATCAGCATACTGACCGATCCGTCTGGCAGGGAGTTGATGCTGCAGTGACCAATAATAATCATATAGGAGGCTTCACAAAACATACGGTCTGAATACGGATAATCCGAAACAGTCTCCTGTACGCCGGAGAGATTCAGCTTAAGCAACTGCTCATCCAAATATTTTTCCTCCATCTTCCTGACCGAATGTCCTTTGCCATAGGATGCTTTTGCCTCCCCCGACAGATTGACTAAAGATGACAACAGGCTGTCCGGTGAGATCTCTGACTTTAAAATATACTTTTCCGCGCCCATCTCCATGGCCCGCCTTGCAAAATTAAAATCATCATGATTCGTAAAAATAACGGACTGGATGTCCGAATATTTTGTTTTCACCTTTTCAATTAAGTCCAGTCCGTTCATCCCCTGCATCTTGATATCCGTCATCAGAATGTCAATCGGTTCATGCTCCATGATCTCCAGAGCTTCTTCTGCACTGCTGGCCTCTGCTGCGATCTCATACCCGTAAGACTTCCAGTCCAGGGTCATCTTCAGCCCCATCCGGACCAAAAATTCATCATCCACAATCAATACCCGCTTCATATTATTTTCCCGCTTCCCTAAAGACAAATAAACATGGTACAATAAGTTGATTTAGTGATTAGTATACCATAAACTTCGGAGGTATGTGATGCATATAAAGAAAATTTCAACAAAAATTTTTATCGGAGTTTTCGTTCTTTCTACATTTTTCCTAGTTTTGTCTCTGACCTTTGTCAATTATACCTTTTACAGGGAACTGAAAAAGAACGAGATACAGAACAACCTGCTGGCCAGCAATAAGATCCGTTCTCAATTTGACTTGATCATCAATCTGATCCAGGCCACCTCCACCTACCTGTATGAAAATGAAGATATTCAGGAATACTTATCCGGCCGGAATCCCCAATCAGCCGGCAAAATCAGTGAAAACTTAAATAACATACTGGAGATGCAGCCTTTTATCTCCCATATTTCACTGATGAAGCCCGATGCCACCGTATTAAGTACAGAGTCCGGATCAGAGACAGAACTGCTGACAGAACATTATGGGAGTTACATGGAAAAAAAACAGGTGATCAGCATGGAAGGCCAATGGATCAGCACGTATTTTCAGAATACTGCCAGGGATTTTACTGACAAAAAGGTCATCTCCTTTATCAGGCCGCTGATGAACCGGGAACAACAATTCATCGGACTCTTAATCATGGATTTAAACTACAATTACATACAGGAGATGTTTATGCTCAGCACGATCCTGTCCGATGAAAAGACGCTGGTTATAAATTCTGACGGTGAAATTTTATTTAATTTTCCTTATTATACATCCTACGAGCCGGTTCTTAAACAGTATCCTCAGCTTTTGGACACCTCTACCAGCTATAGTCTGGAGGGAAAAGTCTTTCAACTGGACAGTACCATTGTATCCAATCCCATCAAAATTGCAGACTGGAGTATTATCCGCATCATTCAGACCCAGCACCTGATCAGCAATACGAAAAAAATAACCTATTATGCCGTTATCATCATTATCATTTCCTGTATTACCAGTCTTATTTACGGCCTTTGGCTGACTGGCAAAATCACCCGCCCCATTAAGGTTCTCAGCGATGCCTGCAATAAGATAAAAGGCGGTGATTTTTCTCTCCGCGTACAATTGGATTCCAGAGATGAGGTAGGAAATCTGGGTGTTACTTTTAATATGATGCTGGACAAGCTGAACAGTTACTTTATCAATGAACTTCAGGAACAAAAACGCAAATCCTCACTTGAATTCAAAATACTGCAGTCTCAGATCAATCCCCATTTTTTATACAACACCCTGGACTCCATACGATGGCTGGCTACCATGCAGAATATCACAAATGTGGCTGAAATGACCAGTGACCTTACCAACCTGTTAAAATACAATCTAAAACAGGACACAACCTCTGCCCTTCTAAAGGATGAAATCGAAAGCATCCGCCGCTATATCGGAATACAGAAATACCGTTATGGAAACTACTTTGAGGTAGAATACCAGATTGCCGAAGATACGCTGGAATGCATTATCATCCCCTTTTGCATTCAGCCGCTGATTGAAAATTCCATTATACATGGCTTTGGTGATGTGGATAAAAACTATAGAATACGGATCGAAAGCTATCAAGAAGATGATAAATTATATGTAAAAATCACGGACAACGGAGCCGGTATGGAAGACTCTGTTTTGGAAGAAATTAATTCTTCTAAAGTTAAAAGCAACAAATTCAATCAGATTGGCATCAAAAATATCAAGGAAAGAATCCAGATGCAGTATGGTAAGGAATACGGATTGATTTATGTGAGTGAGCCTAATGCAGGGACAGTGGTTACGATCATCTTTCCGTATAATAAACAGGATATAATGCAGGATCATGAAAAACCAAATAAATAAAAAGAGAAAAATCCCCGGAATTTCCCGTATGCTTTATACGGGAAATTCCGGGGATCTTAAATCCGTTACAACAATATCCCATGACTATTCGCTTAGATATGCTTTCTTTACGGAGTCATTGTTCATTAATTCATTGGCATCGCCGCTTAAAACAATGGCACCCGTCTCCAGAACATAAGCGCGGTTTGCTATGGACAAAGCCTTTTTGGCGTTCTGCTCAACCAGCAGAACTGTGGTTCCTGATTTGTTGATTTCCTGAATGATATCGAAAATCTCTTTTACGTAAATCGGAGAAAGTCCCATTGACGGCTCGTCCAGGACGATCACCTTTGGATGGCTCATCAGTGCCCGGCCCATGGCCAGCATCTGCTGCTCTCCTCCGCTCAAGGTTCCTGCAGGCTGGTTTTTTCTTTCCAAAAGCCTGGGGAAACGCTTGTAAATCATCTGAAGGGTCTCTTCAATCTCGTCTTTATCCCGTCTTGTGTAAGCGCCCAGCTTTAAATTTTCATAAACAGTCAGAGCGGCAAAAACACGACGTCCTTCCGGGACATGAGCCATTCCCATGCCTACAATTTTATCGCCCCGTATCCTGGTGATATCATGGCCGTCAAACTGTATGCTTCCGGATGCGGCCTTTATAAGACCGGTTATGGTATGAAGAGTCGTGGTCTTTCCTGCACCGTTAGCACCGATTAAAGCTACGATCTCTCCTTCCTTTACTTCAAAGGATATATCCTTAAGCGCCTTAATGACGCCGTAATATACTTCCAGATTTTTTACTTCAAGTATTGCCATGCCTTAAGCCTCCTTATTCTCCCAGATATGCCTTGATGACTTCCGGATCATTGAGCACATCCGCCGTCTTACCCTGGGTAAGGACCTGGCCGAAATTCAGTACGGTCAGCCTTTCACAGATACCGGAGACAAGCTTCATGTCATGTTCAATTAACAGGATGGTCATATCAAAATTATCCCGTACAAAGCGTATGGTATCCATAAGCTCTGAGGTTTCATTGGGATTCATGCCGGCAGCCGGTTCGTCAAGGAGCAAAAGCTTGGGGCCTGTGGCAAGGGCACGGGCAATCTCCAGCTTCCTCTGCTTTCCGTATGGAAGGTTGGAAGCAAGAATATCCTTTTCTCCATGAAGATCAAATACCTTTAAAAGCTCTATGGCCTGTTCATCCATCTCTTTTTCCACTTTGTAATACTTTGGAAGGCGGAGGATCCCTGTAACCGCTCCATAGGGATAACGGTTGTGGAGGCCGGTCTTAACATTATCAAGAACGGTCAATTCCTTAAACAGACGGATATTCTGAAAGGTCCTTGCGATTCCGGCTCTGTTGATATCCACTGTTTTTTTTCCTGTTATGTTCTCCTCATCCAAAAGAATGGTACCTGCATTTGGTTTATATACACCGGTTAAAAGGTTAAAGATCGTGGTTTTACCAGCTCCGTTAGGGCCGATGAGACCATAAAGCTGCCCTTTTTCAATGGTGATGCTGAAATTATCTACGGCACGCAGGCCGCCAAACGAAATTCCAAGATTCTTGATTTCCAGTAAAGCCATGATTATCCCCTCTCCTTTTCTGCCCTGTTCTTATGGAAATACCGCTTCCTGAAATCGATCAGTTTAGGGCTCCAGTTAAATATCATCATAACGATCAGGATAATGGCATAAATCAGCATCCGGTAGGTATTTAAGCCTCTTAAAAGCTCCGGAAGCAGGGTTAAGAGGACCGCAGCGATCATGGAGCCGCGGATATTTCCGATACCTCCAAGAACTACAAATACAAGAATCATGATGGACTGGTTATAACCAAAGTTCTTCTGTGTCGCAGTGAGGGCAGAAAGGTTATGGGAATACAGGACACCGGCCACACCAGCCAGGGAGGCGGAAATGGTGAAAGCCATTAATTTGTATTTTGTGATATTAATGCCAATGGATTCTGCCGCAATGCGGTTGTCACGGACAGACATGATGGCCCGTCCGGATCTGGAATGGATCAGATTTAAAACGATCACAAGAGTGATCAGAATAAGGATCACGCCAATGGCAAAGGTGGAATTCTTAGGCGTTCCGGTAATCCCCTGGGCGCCGTTTAAGATCACTTTTCCATCTTCTGCCATATTAAGAGCCATTGCATTTTTCATGGAAAAGTGAAGCCCTTGGGCATCCTTTCCAATGTAGATCACATTTACCACGTTTTTTATGATTTCTCCAAATGCCAGAGTTACAATGGCCAAATAATCTCCCCGAAGCCTTAAAACCGGAATTCCAACCACAATGCCTGCCAGTGCAGCCGCCGCCGCTCCGATCAAAATAGCGAAAAAGAAACGGATTCCCGTGTTTGGAATGGTTTCCAGCATTGCAATGGAAAACAGGGAACTGGAAAATGCTCCCACACACATGAAGCCTGCATGTCCCAGGCTCAGTTCCCCAAGGATGCCTACGGTTAAGTTTAAAGATATTGCCATAATGGTATATATGCAGATGGGCACCAAAAGGCCTTTCATCAGACTGCTTACCTGGCCTGCGTTTACCAGAAGCTGTACGATGAAAAATGCGGCAATTACAATGCCATAAGTTATCATATTATTTCTTAAGTTCTTATTCAGACGGAATTTCATCTTCATACTTTTTTCCATATCGTCCACCTATACTTTCTCGTTGATCTTCTTACCCAAAATTCCAGTGGGCTTTACAAGAAGAACAACAATCAGAACTGCAAATACGATGGCATCGGAAAGCTGGGAGGAAATATAAGCCTTGCTTAAGTTTTCAATGACACCCAGTAAAAGTCCACCGATAAACGCACCCGGAATGGATCCGATCCCGCCAAATACGGCTGCTACGAATGCTTTAATGCCTGGCATGGAGCCGGTATAGGGGGTAAGCGTGGGATAGGCGGAGCAAAGAAGCGCACCTGCAACAGCCGCCAGAGCAGAGCCAATGGCAAACGTAAGGGCAATGGTTCCATCCACATTGATTCCCATGAGCTGGGCGGCTCCCTTATCTTCTGATACAGCAAGCATGGCCTGTCCTGCTCTCGTCTTTTTAATGAACGCAGTCAGACCGATCATGATGACGACGCAACTGATGATGGTAACAATGGTCTCACCGGAAATGGTAAGTTTTCCTCCTGAAAGCTTGAGAGCCGGAACTGTTACAACAGAAGTAAAGGATTTCGGATTGGAGCCAAAAACGAGCAGTGCGATGTTTTGAAGCAGGTAGCTCACACCGATTGCCGTGATCAGAACTGCAAGAGGACTTGCCATACGAAGAGGACGGTAAGCAACGCCCTCAATGACAACGCCAAGTACAGTGCATAAGATCACTGCAAGGAGTATGCCGGCAACCGGGCCAAGGCCCATTGTGCTGACGACTGTGAACACCATGTATCCTCCGATCATAATTACATCGCCATGAGCAAAGTTAAGCATCTTGGCAATGCCATATACCATGGTATACCCCAAGGCAATAATTGCATAAACACTGCCCAGGCTTAGACCATTAATAAAATAGGATATGAAACTCATCATACCATCGCACCTCATTCGTTGTTTATTTTAAAAGAAGAGGGTCGTCCTCTGGACGACCCTCCGTTGGGTCATTTAGCGAATTAAGGAAGTTCGATTCGCTTTGCTCACCGAACGGCTGATTTACTAAATTCAGGCTGCACTTTCCTTGCCTTCATTAAGCAAATCATGCCTCAGTAATTACATTGCGGTGTAAACACCGTTTACGATTTTAACTGCCTTAGGAGCCTTATCCGGTTCTCCATCCTTGGACCACTTCATGTTCTCGCCTGTTAAGCCGTTCATGGAAATTTCTGTCATAGATGTCTTTAAAGCGTCACAGATTGCGGAAGCATCCATGTCTGCTGTGATCCCGGACTTTTCAGCGGCAGCTTTGATGGCGTAAACCGCATCATAACCATCGGCAGCAAACTGGTTCGGTATCTCACCGTATTTCTCTTTGAATGTTGCAACAAACTTCTGTGTCAGTTCATCCTTTGCATCAGCGGCAAACGGTGTCAGAAGCATTACATTTTCAGCTAGTGCAGTATCAAAGTTTTCTACGGTCAAAAGTCCGTCAAGTCCGTCGCAGCCAAAGAACTGGGGCGCATATCCCATCTGCTTTGCCTGAGCAAGGATCAGGGCAGCCTGGGAATAGTAAATCGGAAGGAATACAAGCTCAGCGCCTGAATCCTGAGCTTTCTGAAGCTGTACGGAGAAGTTGGTATTGTTGTCTGCGGTAAATGCCTCATCAGACACAATTTCAATTCCCTGGTTAGCTGATTCAGAAAGGAATTTATCATGGATACCGGATGAATAAACATCGGAGCTGTCATAAATAACGGCAACCTTAGTAGCCAGCTTGTTCTCGCCGATGTACTGTGCGGAAGCTGCTCCCTGATTTGGATCAGAGAAACATACACGGAACTGGTTGTCGAATTTTGCGCAGTCCACTGCAGAACCGGAAGGAGTGAGCTGGAACATGTTGTCGTTACTGGATTCCGCACCTACTGCAATACAAGGAGCGGATGTAACGGTACCGACTAACATCTGCATACCCCAGTCCTTTAAGGTATTGTAAGCATTGACTGCCTTTTCTGTATCGTGTTCATCATCCTGGAAGTTGTACTCGATCTGGGCACCGTTGATTCCGCCGCCTGCGTTGATCTCGTTAATGGCCAGCTCTGCACCGCGCATAACAGCCTGTCCATAGATGGCTGCACCTCCGGTAATCGGTCCGATACCTCCGATTTTAAAGGAGCTTTCTCCAGAAGCCTTTGCTGCTTCCGTAGTCTCCCCTGATGCCGCTTTTGACTCTGCGGCAGTGGTGGTTTCTGAAGTTTTGCTGCCCCCGCATGCAGTTAAAGACGCTGCCAAAGCGACTGCCATGCCAAGACTCAGTAACTTCTTCATAGATTTTTTCATAATCCATTCCTCCTCATACAACGTTTATATATATACAGTTCCTGTGGCATGATTTACTTGATAAAGGCAGACAGTTCACAGCCGTAATCCGGTAAATCACCGGTTCGATTTCCAAGAAGCAAATCGAACTTCGTCGACGTATACATAGTCTTTATAATAAAATGGCTTTTAAAAAATGTCAACTGCTTTTAATTCAATTATGAAAAAATCAACTGGTTTCCTGATTATTTGTCCCAGGGAAGATCAGAGCTTTCAATGGTCTTATCCCTTAACATTAAATCCTTAACAGCCTCGGATGCCGGTTTGCCATCAAAGAGGACCGCATTTACCTGTTCCACGATGGGCATTGAAATTCCATATTTTACCGACAGGGCCAGGGCGGCTTTTGCGGAATAAATGCCTTCTACCACCATCTTCACTTCCTTTGTAGCCTCTTCCATGGTCTTTCCCTGGCCCATGAGGATTCCTGCCCTCCGGTTCCGGCTGTGCATACTTGCGCAGGTCACAATCAGATCCCCGGTTCCTGACAGGCCGCAAAAGGTCTGGAATTTGCCGCCCATAGCTGTTCCCAGCCTGGATATCTCGGCAATACCTCTTGTGATCAGGGCAGCTTTTGTATTGTCTCCATATCCCAATCCATCGGCAATTCCTGCGGCAAGGGCGATGACATTTTTTAAGGAGGCTCCAAGCTCAATTCCCTGGATATCAGGACTTGTGTAAACCCGGAAAACCTCGCTCATAAAAATTCCCTGGATGTATTCTGCTGTCTTTCTGGTGCGGGCACCTGCAACGCAGGTAGTTGGAAGACTTTTGCTCACCTCTTCCGCATGGCTGGGTCCGGAAAGGACTGCCACATCTGCCATTGGAAGCTCTTCTTCCAATATTTCCGACAGGGTCATAAGGGTGGACTCTTCGATTCCTTTTGCAACATTGACCACTACCTGGCCGTATCTGCAGAATGGGCTCATCTTTTTTGCCGTGGGGCGGACGTATACAGAAGGAACGGCAGTTACCAGAAGATCACGTCCTGTCATGGCTTCTTCCAGGTCTTCCGTAAAAATCATGTCCTCGGTCAGCTCCAGATCCGGAAGGGTATGGTGCCTGTGGGTCGATTTCATCTCTGAAATTTCCTCAGGAATAGCCGACCAGACAGCCACCTCATGCCCATTATTATATAGAAGAGCTGCAAGAGCAATTCCCCAGCTCCCAGATCCGATCACTCCGATTTTTGCCATTTTCTTCACCTCATTTTATTTTTTTCCTGATCCTAAGGAAATTTTATTCTCTCTGCCGCGGACAAGACGTCCGATATTGGCCCGGTGGCGCCAAAATGCCTGACCGCTTATCAGTGCTGCCACTATGTAGAATTCGGGCAATAATCCTGGATCAATGCCATATGCTCCTATTCTACCAAAGAAGATCAGCCATACTAATAAAATCGTTGCAACCACCAGAGATCCCAGTGAAACATATCTTGTAACGGCAACGATCAAAACAAATGCCGCCAGACATAAAAGAGTCATCCTTAAGTCAGCAGCTACGATCAGTCCGGCAGTGGCCGCAATGCCCTTTCCACCTTTGAAATTAAGATAGAAAGGGTAATTGTGGCCTAAAATAACGCCAAAACCTGTATACAATATCAAGAGATAAATCATCTCCGGCTGGGACCGGAACAGAACCCGGATCATCAGACAGGGAAGCAATGCTTTTAAAAAGTCACCAAAAAAGACGATTGCTCCAGCCTTTGCGCCCATGACCCTTAAAGCGTTAGTGGTGCCGGAATTTCCGCTTCCGTGATTTCGGATATCGATTTTATGAGCCTTTCCGTAAAAATAGCCGGACTGCAGGAGCCCGAATAAATAACCGGCAATAAGACAGATGATTCGTTCCATACTACTGTTCCTTTCCGCTTCTTTCTCTGTATATAAACTTAAGGGATGTTCCCTTGAAACCGAATGCTTCCCTGATCTTATTCTCCAGGTACCTGGTATAGGAAAAGTGGGTAAGTTCCTTGTCATTTACAAAGATTACAAAAGTCGGAGGCTTTACGGCCACCTGAGTGATATAATAAAGCCTTAACCGCTTGCCCTTGTCAGACGGGGGCTGCTGAAGGGCAACGGCTTCCGTCATGATTTCGTTTAAAACTCCCGTAGCTACCCGAAGGGTCTGGTTCTCCCTGACCATATCGATCACCTCGAACAGCTTATTCATCCTCTGTCCCGTTTTTGCGGAAATAAATACAAATTCTGCATAAGCCATGAAAGACAGAGTGTTTTTGATCTTGTTAGTATATTCATAAATGGTTTTGTCATTCTTTTCGATGGCATCCCATTTGTTGACCGCAACAAGGATGCCCTTTCCACGATCATGGGCAATACCTGCGATCTTCGCATCCTGCTCGGTCACGCCTTCCTCAGCGTCAATGACCACCACCACCACGTCAGCCCGTTCAACGGCCGTTACGGTGCGGATGATGCTGTAGCGTTCCAGTTCCTCTTTGATCTTGCTTTTCCTTCTGAGACCTGCCGTATCAATGAACACATATTCGGTATCGTTGTGAATGATCTCTGTATCCACTGCGTCTCTGGTAGTACCTGCAATATCTGAAACAATGACCCGGTTTTCTCCCAAAAGCTGATTTATAATAGAAGATTTGCCCACGTTGGGCTTTCCCACAATGGCAATTCTCGGTCTGTCATCCTCTTCCTCTTCTGTTTCAGAAGCGCCAAAATGCTTTGCCACCTCATCAAGAAGATCTCCAAGACCCAGCCTGGAAGCAGCCGATACCGGAACGGGATCGCCGATTCCCAGGTTATAGAACTCATACACGTCATTTCCAAACTTTTGGAAGCTGTCCACTTTATTGACCGCAAGGATGACGGGCTTTTTGGATTTCCGAAGTATGTCCGCCACCTTGGAATCCGCATCCACCAGCCCCTGGCGGACATCTACGATAAAGATGATGACATCTGCGGTGGCTATGGCGATCTCCGCCTGCTCCCGCATCTGGGACAGGATGATGTCACTGCTGTCCGGCTCAATGCCTCCTGTATCGATCAGTGTAAAATTCATATTCAGCCAGGTACAGTCTGCATAGATCCTGTCCCTGGTGACGCCCGGCGTATCCTTTACAATGGAAATGGTATCACCGGCTAAAACATTAAATAACGTAGACTTTCCCACATTGGGGCGGCCTACGATGGCAACCACTGGTTTACTCATATAATATTTCCTTTCTCCTTTTCGCCCATGTTTTCTGGGCATAAAGGTATACCCGCAGGGTGTTTCTCCTTCTTGCCCATGTTTTCTGGGCATAAAGGTATACCTGCAGGGTGTTTCTCCTTCTCGCCCATGTTTTCCGGGTGTAAAGGTATACCCGCAAGGGTGTTTAACTCATATCCTTCATAAGAAGCTTCATTCTTTTTTACCGGCCCAAGAACCGCCTGTACAAAATCCTGACCGCTTGATTTTACAATATCTACCTGTACTTGTAAAGCATTTTGTACATCCTGCCGGGTCATGTCGTCAAGAAACACCTCTTCTCCGCTTCGGAACATACACTCCGGAAGCAATAACCGTTTGCCCAGAGCCTGTCCTTTTAACTGTCCCATCAGATCCTGTCCGGTGATCAAGCCGGCCACTGTGATCTGTTCACCGAAAAAGACATTGGTAATAGGGTAAATGTGAATGACCCGCCCTGGAAACTTTTCCCGGACCAGTTTTGCATGTTTTTCAATATAAGGGGCGGCAAGCCTGCCTGTCGCTATTGAGATCTCTTCGGACTTGCTGTCTCCTTCCATGGGTTCCAGGGCAACCTTTATTTCCCCTTCCAAAAGACGAAGCATGCCCACGCCGTTTTCCAACTGAATATATCCGTCGTAACGGTCCTCTTCCGGAAAGGGCTTTCCGGCCAGAATATAAAGTTCATCGCTGGCGTGAATGAAATGGTTTCCATGTGTCTTATACAGCTTTTTCTGCCAACGTTCTATGATTTCCAAGATCTCCTTTGCATCCTCTCCCGTAAAGGGCTGTAAGGGATACAGGCCATCCCGGTATTTTGACATTCCCACAGGGACTGCAGATACGCTTTCCATGTACGGAAGGAATTTCGATAAATCCTCTATGGTCCTTTCCAGTTCCTTTCCGTCATTGACGCCCTTGCACAGCACGATCTGTCCGTTCATGGGGATTTCTGCTTCATACAGCCTTTGGATCTTATCCAGAGCCTGGCCTGCAAACCGGTTGTGAAGCATTTCACACCTTAAAGAAGGATTGGTGGTATGGACGGAAATATTAATGGGGGCCAGCTTAAACTTAATGATACGGTCAATGTCATGATCGCTCATATTGGTCAGAGTCACGTAATTTCCCTGTAAAAAAGAAAGCCTGGAATCGTCATCCTTAAAATACAGGGTCTCCCTCATTCCAGGGGGCATCTGGTCAATAAAACAGAAGATGCATTTGTTCCGGCAGGATCTGTATTCACTCATCAGTCCATTTTCAAAAGTGATCCCCAGATCCTCGTATTGGTTTTCTATTTCCAGTTCCCATTCTTCCCCATCTTTCTTTTTCACAACCATGAGGATTGACTCGCTGTTAATATAATATTCATAATCAAAAATGTCTTCCAGTTCATGACCATCTATAGACAGGACCGCATCCCCAGGCTCCACTTCCAATTGATCTGCAATGGAATCCGGATCGACTGCTTTAATAATATGTCCTCTTTTGCTCATCTTAATTTTACCTTTCCATTTACCTGCCAATGCTTTTGGGGCAGTGCCCCCCGCTTTATCGGGTGTAAAGGCATATCCGCAGGGTGTTTCTGTAGCTATCCCATATATCATAGCAAGATTGTTACT
The DNA here is from genome assembly GCF_054772055.1 of Lacrimispora brassicae. NCBI lineage: Bacteria > Bacillati > Bacillota > Clostridia > Lachnospirales > Lachnospiraceae > Lacrimispora > Lacrimispora brassicae. Next base: position 178,483 of record NZ_BRYH01000020.1, read on the forward strand.
CTTTGTAAAGGAAGCCTTTTTTGTTTTTTTCCTGAAAATGCGGCTAAGGCTATTGACGCATTATGTCAATCAATGGTATAAAAGGGTGTAAGATTTAAAAGGCAGGCAGTCTTACGGCTGGCTGTTCATTTATTATGGAGGAATCTTTGTCATGGCAAATGATTATGTATTCAACGACCAACTACCTGTTGCCCCCTTAAAGATCGCAGCGCTGGAAAGCTGCCGGGAACTGGCCGGGAAAGTAAACGACCACATCGTAGGCTTCCGAAGAAATGATATCCAGGAGCTTATACGCCGGAAAGCCGATCTTCACTACCGCGGGTATGATGTGGAGTCTTATCTTCTTAAATGCGAATGCCCGCGTTTTGGAAGCGGAGAAGCAAAAGGCATTATCAGGGAATCTGTCCGGGGAACGGACGTCTTTATAATGGCGGACGTCACCAATCACAGCATAACCTATTCGGTCAATGGTTATACCAACCATATGTCTCCTGACGCTCATTTTCAGGATTTAAAAAGGATCATAGGCGCATGCAGCGCAACGGCCCACAGGGTGAATGTCATTATGCCGTTTTTATACGAAAGCCGCCAGCACAAGAGAACGAAAAGGGAGTCTCTGGACTGTGCCATGGCTTTGGAAGAGCTGGTACATATGGGAGTCAGCAACATCATTACCTTTGATGCCCATGATCCCCGTGTTCAGAATGCTATTCCCTTAAGCGGATTTGACAATTTCATGGCCACCTACCAGTTTGTCAAGGCAGTATTAAAGAAGTATCCGGATTTAAGGATTGATAAAGAGAATTTAATGGTTATCAGTCCGGATGAAGGCGCCATGGACCGCGCTGTGTATCTGGCAAACAACTTATGTGTGGATATGGGTATGTTCTATAAAAGGCGGGATTACTCCAAAGTGATAGGGGGACGAAACCCCATCGTTGCCCACGAATTCTTAGGTTCCTCCGTTGAGGGCAAAACCGTGCTCATCGTAGACGATATGATCTCCTCCGGAGAGAGCATGCTGGATACTGCAAAGGAATTAAAGGAACGCAAAGCGGATAAGGTGATCGTTTGCTGTACCTTCGGCCTGTTCACCAACGGACTGGCTAAATTTGACGAATTTTACAACCGGGGCTATATCGACTGTATCGTCACAACCAATTTAAACTACCGCCCTAAGGAATTGCTGGAAAGAGAATGGTATGTGGAGGCGGACATCAGTAAATATATTGGGGCGATTGTGAATTCCTTAAATCATGACGTGCCCATAAGCAAAGCCCTTTCTTCCACAGAAAAGATACAGAATTTATTGAAGAAATACCGGCTATAGCCATAAGCGGTGACAACAGTCTGAACAAAAGATAATATTTATATCATAAAAAGACGCCTTGAACATGGTTTTTACAAACCGGTCAAGGTGTCTTTTCAAATGGAACGCAGCCTCACTGCAGGCCATGATCAAAGGATCCTTTCTTCCCTGATTCCCAGAAACGCAGCCAGATTCCCTCTCTCATTCCCGGTCCGGCGATGAGAAAACAAATAATCAGAATTGCAATGGGTACAGATATCCGTTACCTGGATATTTTCCTGCTTCACCCCTGTTGCCAGCAGCACGATTTCATTGGCCCGCCAAAGATCCAGCAAATACTTTCCATCGTCCTTTTCCGTTAATATCTCGCCCCAATGCTTTTCATCAAACCCTTTCATAAACTCCAGGGCGACCTCGCTACCAACCTCATAGCACTCCTTACAAATGCTGGGACCAATACAGGCGATCACATCTTCCGCCCTTGTTCCAAAGGCTTCCCTCATTTTTCTTAAGGTAACCTCTCCCATGCGTTTTACAGTCCCTCTCCAGCCGGAATGGCTGAGTCCAACAGCCAGATGGACGGGATCCAGAAAATAAAGGGGGACGCAATCCGCATAAAAAGTGACCAGAGTAATTCCGGGAACATTGGTGATCAATCCATCCACGTCTTCATAATCCCGTTCCTTTGTGATCCCTTTCCCTGCGTCCTCCTCCGTCACCAGCCGGACGTTGGTGGTATGGGTCTGATAGGACAAAACCATCCGTTCCACATCAACTCCCAGGGCCTTTCCCATCCTGCTGTAATTTTCCAGGACATGGGACCGGTTATCTCCCCGGGTAAATGTGAAATTCATAGCAGCAAATTTTCCCTGACTGACGCCTCCCAGCTTCGTGGAAAATCCCTGATTCACCAGCCCGGTTTTTTCTAAAATCGGAAAAGACAAATAAGGTACCTTTTCCACTGTCTTATAATCCATTTCCTGTTCCTGAACGTTTCGTTTCCACATATCTTTCATCACACCTTTGTTTAAAATGCGTCTTTAATCAGCCGGATTTCCTGTCCCAGAATTGCCACCACATCAAACCGGCAGGGAATGCCATCCCCCAGACGGCGCCGGTACAGATACCCTTTTGCAGCATTCCTGATTTTTCTCTGCTTCAAAAAATGAACCGCTTCCGCCGGATCTCCTTTTTCCAGATTCCGCCGGTATTTTACCTCTACAAAGACAAGTTCTCTCCCATCCTTTGCGATGATATCAATTTCGCCCATTGGATCCCGGTAATTCCGTTCCAATATCACATACCCGTTATTTTCCAAATATGCGGCCGCTGCGTCCTCAAATTCCCTTCCCACTTCCCGACGATTTTTCAAAGACATCCTCCCATTCCCCGGCAGTACCCCAACATCCTATGTAAGTTTCTGAAAGGCCGGGGTTTCATTGTCCCTTAATCCACAAAGCTCTTAATAAAACTTCGCCTGTGAATGGGACAGGGACCAAATTCCTTTAATGCCTTAATATGGGCAGCCGTCCCATATCCTTTATGCTTTGCAAAACCATATTCCGGAAACAATTTGTCATACTCCTTCATCATATGATCTCTGGTCACCTTTGCCATAATGCTTGCAGCGGCAATTGACACACTTTTCCCATCTCCCTTAACAATAGGAACCTGGGAAGCCTCAATGCCCGGAATGGTGACTGCGTCATTTAAAAAGACTTCTGGCACCGCTTCCAATTTGCCGACGGCCTGTCTCATGGCTTCATAGGTTGCCTGCAGGATATTTATTTCATCGATCTTGTCTGCCCCAACCACGCCTACTGCAAAAGCGGAGGCCTTTTCCATAATCTCTTCAAACAGGGCTTCCCGCCGTTTTTCAGACAGCTTTTTCGAGTCATTTAAAAAGAGGATCTCACAGTCTCTCGGGAGGATGACCGCACCTGCTACCACCGGCCCTGCAAGTGGTCCCCGTCCCGCCTCGTCAATGCCGCAAACCAGTACATGGTCCTCATATTGGCGTTCAAACTCTTTCATCTTCTCCAGGCGTTCCAGCTCTTCCTGGAGCTTATCTGGCCTTAATTTTCTCATGTTTGCCTCCTGATGGATGCGCAGGTATGCCTGCATATCCAGTTGGTTCTCACAATTACTATTGAAAAACAGGGCTTTGCTCTTTTCCAAAAAAGCAAAACCCCATCATTTACTTCTGGCTATTGCACAGGAAATTCCAGAGTTATGCGCCCCAGCTTCCCGTTTCTAAAATCATCGATAAAAAGGTTGGAGGCCTTCATCAGATCCAGTTCTCCACCTCTTGCAAGACAAGCTCTGGTCCGTGCCACCTGCTTTAATGCCTCCAGCTCATCTTTTGTTTCCAATCCATACCGTTCAGAAAGAACCTGGGGATATTTTTTTGTCAGGAAACGGATGAGCTCCATAGCAAGGTCATCCTTATTCAATATCTGGTCATTGACCGACCCGATAAGGGCAAGGCGGATTCCTACCTGCTGGTCCTCAAATCTCGGCCAGAGAATGCCGGGAGTGTCAAGAAGTTCCAGGCTCTTATTCAGCCTGATCCATTGATTCCCTTTTGTTACGCCTGGCCTGTTTCCTGTTTTTGCACATGCTTTTCCTGCAAAGGAGTTGATAAAGGTGGACTTTCCCACGTTGGGAATCCCAACCACCATAGCACGAACCGGACGGTTTAAAATCCCTCTTCTCCGGTCACGTTCGATTTTCTCCTTACACGCCTCCTGGACTACGCCGTTGATCTGCTTAAGGCCTGCCCCGCTTTTGGAATTCACCTTAACAACGTGACAGCCCTGAGCCGTAAAATAAGACTCCCAGGCGCTGTTATAGCGTTCATCTGCAAGATCCGATTTATTAAGCAGAACAATACGTGCCTTTCCGGCCCCTAATTCATCAATATCAGGGTTCCGGCTGCTTAAAGGGATTCTCGCATCCACCAGCTCTATTATCAAATCAATTAATTTGATGTCTTCTTTCATAGCCCTTTTGGCTTTGGTCATATGACCTGGATACCATTGTATATTCATAAGATTCCTTTACTTTGAACGAATTAGTTCCATTTTTACAAAAGGCAGCATCCGGAACCATACTTTTCCCTGGATCTGGTCTCTGCTTACATTTCCAATATTGGCGAAACGGCTGTCTTCACTGCTGTCTCTGTTGTCACCCAGGAGAAAATACTCATCATCTCCTAGCTTGACCGGCTTTTCCGCAAGTCCGGCCAGAGAGATCCTGCCGGTCCCGGTCGGTTCCTTCAGCTTTTCGCCGTCAATGTAGATTTCCTCATTTTTTATCTGCACGGTTTCCCCTGGCAGGCCGATGACCCGCTTTATGTTCATTTTCTGGTCTTCTCTTTGAAATACCACTACGTCAAACCGGTCCGGATAGCCAAAATCATAAGCCAGACGGTCCATTAAAACCACATCTTCTGAGGCCAGAAGGGGGAGCATGGAATGCCCCGCGATCACGATCTGTGTTCCATATGCATAGACCAGAAACCATGCAAATGCGATCACTACAACAATGTCAACGATCCAGTTGACTATATGCCGCAGCTTATTATTATCTTCACTGTGATAGAAATCCATGTATGAAACACCCCATCTATAATAAGGAAATTCGATTTAAGCGGCTGATTTACTAAATTCATGGCGCGTTCCTGCCTTTATGGAGTAAATCATGCCAACTATGCCAAGAAAGGGACAATTTGCATTGTCCCCCTCACCTGATCCGGAATTATTTAACTGATTCTTTAACCTTAGCAGCCTTACCGACTCTGTCTCTTAAGTAATACAGTTTGGCTCTTCTTACTTTACCTTTTCTAACAACTTCAATGTTGTCTACGGAAGGGGAATGTAATGGCCAGGTCTTCTCAACACCGATGCCGTTAGAATTCTTTCTTACGGTAAATGTCTCTCTGGCGCCGCCGTTCTGTCTTTTGATAACAGTTCCTTCAAAAATCTGGATTCTTTCGCGGGTTCCCTCTTTGATCTTGTTGTATACCTTAACGGTATCGCCAACGTGGAACTGCGGAACGGTCTGCTTTAACTGTGCTGCTTCAATATTCTTAATAATTTCGTTCATTGTGTGAACCTCCTTAATATTATTTGATGTTCTTAATACTTCGAATTGGAATCCGTAACAGAGGAACATCTCCTTTTCATCACAACGTTATATATTTTATCATAATGGGACTTAGAATGCAAGTCCTTTCTTTGCCTTTGCCCATACTCTTTGGGCATTTCGCTATGCCATTCATAATTTGCCAGATAGAATCTATTTCTGAAAGGTGTATGCCCCGGGTCATTCCCGGTTTTCCAGCTCTTTTTCCAGTTTTCCTAAATATTCCGCCTCTTTTTTTGTTAAGTTGGCATCGGCTAAAAGATCCGGTCTGCGTTCCAGGGTCCGTTTAATGGACTGCTCCCTTCGCCAGACATCGATATTTTTATGGTGCCCGGATAAAAGGATCTCAGGGACACGAAGCCCCCTGTACTCTTCCGGCCTGGTGTACTGGGGATATTCCAGAAGATTGTCGTGGAAGGATTCAAATTCAGCAGAGGCATCGTTGTTTAGAACGCCGGGAATCAGCCGGGAAATGCAGTCGATCATGACCATGGCCGGAAGTTCTCCTCCTGTAAGCACATAGTCACCCATGGACAGATAATCCGTGGCAACCAGCTCCAGAGCCCTCTCATCAATTCCTTCATAATGTCCGCACAAGAAAACAAGGTCTTCTTCCTTTGCCAGTTCCTCCGCCATCTTCTGATTAAAGACCCTTCCCTGAGGAGTCATATAGATGACCCGCGGCTTTCTTCCGATTTTCTCACACAGGGCATCATATGCCTCACAGATGGGCATTGGCTGCATGACCATTCCGGCTCCGCCGCCATATGGATAATCATCCACATGGCGGTGCTTGTCCGTGGAATATTCCCGGATATCAATGGCTTCAATGGATAACAGGCCCTTTTCTGCCGCTCTCCCGATGATGCTGGTGTTTAAGCCGTTTAGGACCATCTCAGGAAACAGGGTTAATATGTGATAATTCATTGTCTATTTCCACTCCTCTATCTTAATCCAGAAGCCCATCCATGATGTGAACCGTAACAAGACCTTCTGTCAGATCCACACTTCGCACGCATTCTTTGATTACCGGAAGCAGGACTTCTTTCCCTTCCGCTGTTTTCACTTCGTAAACGTCATTGGCCCCGGTCTTGATCACATCGGTCAGAGTTCCCAATTCCTCCCCATCCTCGGTGACTACCCGAAGCCCGATTAAGTCCACAATGAAATTTTCATTCGGCCCCAGCTCTACGGCCTGGTCCCTGGTTATGAGCAGATCTTTTCCCTTATATTTTTCAATCTCATCAATGGAATCATATCCTTTAAATTTAAGGATTGCCATTTTCTTAAAAAATTTTACTCCCTGGATTTCCAGCTCTATATGCTCCTGCCCGGTATCCAGGAGCACATTCTTTAAGTCTTTAAAACGGTTCACATCATCTGTGGTTGGATAAACTTTTACTTCTCCTTTCACCCCGTGGGTGGAAGAAATTACGCCAACTCTTAACAAATTTTCCATCTGTCTCTCCATATCATGCAAAAGAAACCGGATATGACTATCCGGCTCATTAAACGGCTGAATGCTAAAAGGACCGTCGTCCCGACAGGCCGGCGGTCTTTTCCGGTTACTGGATCTCTACAGTAACCTTTTTGTCTTCTTTGGAAGCTGCTGCTTTTACAACAGAGCGGATAGCTTTTGCGATCCTGCCCTGTTTGCCGATTACCTTACCCATGTCGGAAGGTGCTACCGTAAGTTCAAGGATGATCTCATCCTCTTTTACGGTTTCAGTAACAGCAACCTGATCCGGATCATCAACCAGTGCTTTTGCAATTACTTCTACTAATTCCTTCATATGCTTCACCTCTCACTACTGGATACCGGCGATCTTTAAAAGCTTGCTTACGACTTCGGTTGGCTGAGCACCTGCTGTTAACCACTTCTTAGCGTTCTCCTCATTAAACTTGATTACGCTTGGTTCTGTGGTAGGATCATAGTAACCAACTTCTTCGATGAATCTGCCATCTCTTGGAGATCTGGAATCTGCAACTACAATTCTATAGAAAGGAGCCTTTTTCTGACCCATTCTTTTTAATCTCATTTTTACTGCCATTTTGAAATTCACCTCCTTAAACCTTGTATTCTGAAACTAATTTATAGCGAATGCAGAAATCTGCCTTGCTAACATATAAAAGTAACTTAAAACGGCAATTTCAACTTGCCCAATAATCCGCCGTGGCGTTTTCCGCCGCCCATCATGCCGGGAAGCTGTTTCATCATCTTTTTCATCTGATCAAACTGCTTTACTATGCGGTTTACCTCGCTGATGTCCACGCCTGCACCTTTTGCAACACGCTGCTTTCTGGAAGCGTTTTTCATAAGTTCCGGATTCAGCCGTTCTTTGCTGGTCATGGAAAGAATAATGGCTTCCACCCGGTCCATGGCTCTTTCATCAAGATCCATGTCCTTCATCTGTCCCATGCCCGGCATCATGCCTAAAATACTTGCCATACCGCCCATTTTCTTTACCTGGCTCATCTGGTCAAGGAAATCGTTATAATCAAATTCTGCCTTGCGCAGCTTTTGGGAGAGTTCCTTTGCCTTCTCTTCGTCCACCTGCATTTCGGCTTTTTCAATAAGAGAAAGGATATCTCCCATACCGAGTATTCGGGAAGCCATACGGTCCGGATAAAACTGCTCCAGGTCTGAAAGCTTTTCCCCCATGCCTACATAAAGGACCGGCTTTCCGGTCACCGCACGGATGGAAAGAGCCGCACCGCCTCTGGTATCACCGTCAAGCTTTGTGATAATGACGCCGTCAATGCCGATCTTATCATCGAACATTCCTGCTACATTTACAGCATCCTGTCCTGTCATGGCATCTACTACCAGAATGGTCTGATGAACCTCAACGATCTCTTTAATTTCGATCAGCTCGTTCATCATATCCTCATCAATGTGAAGACGGCCTGCTGTATCCAGAATAATAACATTCTGGTCATTCTTTGCCGCATAAGCAATAGCGGCCTTTGCTATGTCTGCCGGTTTCTGGTTTTCTCCCATAGAGAATACGGGAACTCCCTGCTTTTCGCCGTTGATCTGCAACTGTTTAATGGCTGCCGGACGGTATACGTCACAGGCAACAAGAAGAGGCTTTCTCCCCTTTGCCTTAAGCTTTCCGGCAATCTTGGCAGTGGTGGTGGTCTTACCGGCACCCTGAAGGCCTGCCATCATAATGACGGTCATGTCGCTGGCAGGCTTTAACTGGACCTCAGTGGTCTCAGATCCCATCAGCTTTACCAGTTCTTCATTTACAATCTTTATTACCATCTGTCCGGGAGTCAGGCTGTTCTGGACATCCTGTCCAATGGCCCTCTCCTGAACAGCACTTATAAACTGTTTAACAACCTTAAAGTTTACGTCGGCTTCCAACAAAGCCATCTTCACTTCTTTAAGGGCTGCTTTTACATCGGCTTCGGACAAGCGTCCTTTGCCTCTTAAGCTTTTAAATACATTCTGTAATTTATCGGATAAGCTCTCAAAAGCCATCTAACGCCCTCCTAATGAACTTCCAGCTCAATGATTTCGCCCGATATCTCCTCGATGCGATGGATCAGATTCATATCATTCGTACCGGCAAATTCTTTGGTCAAACTCTGGATCTCTCTGGCCAGTTTCTTTGTCTGTTCAAATTTTTTCACCAGATGAAGCTTTTCTTCGTAATCTTCCAGAATCTTATTACACCGTTTAATGAGGTCATGAACCCCCTGACGGCTGATTCCCTGTTCTTCTGCAATCTCACTTAAAGAAAGGTCGTAAAAAACCACATCTTCGTAAATATGCCTTTGATGCTCCGTTAAAAGAGCGCCGTAGAAATCATATAGTAAGCCTTGTCTTGCAATCTTCTCCATATCATCACCTGGGATATCATACAATATTTTTTATGAGGTGTCAAGTGTTTTTTCTTTACACCCTGTTCTGTTTTAAATAATTATTTCATGGAAGAGGTTTTTCGAGAAATTTTCTCATGAAATAATAAAGCTTTCTGCTGTGAACGATATAGCTGCCATGCCCTTCTCCCGGAAGAATCCGAAGGCTGCTGCCCTTTATCTTTGATGCGAGATAGCGGGTATGGGATTCACGGATCATGTCTCCTTCTCCTGCTAAAATAAGGGCCGGAACGGAGATACTCTCCAGCTCCTTTTGGGTGATCTGGGGTTCTTTCAGGAGCATCTGCAGCTTGTGGTCATGACTTAAGGTTTCCATCAGGGTGAAAAGTTTAAACCAGTACCACTTTAAGCCCTGGGGATAAGCATTTGCACCGCAAAGCACCAGCTTTGAAAAAAGCTCCGGGTACCGGATGGCTGCAAGGATCCCAATGATCCCTCCGTCACTGAAGCCGCAGAAATACGGCTTTTCAAGCTTCAGCTTCCTGACGAATTCCGCCACATCCTCTGCCATTTCATCATAGCTCAGGGTTTTCACTCTGGTGCTTTTTCCATGATCCCTGGAATCCAGGGCATAAACCCTATAGTCTTTTTTTAAAAGCTCTGCTGTTTCATCAAAAATCCTGTGATCCTCCCCGTTCCCATGAACAAGGAGGATCGCCGGGCCGGAGCCTGACACCTCATAAAACAACGTGATTCCATTTACCTCAATATACATGGCTTCTCCTTATCTTACGGGAACGATCTCCAGCCAGTAGCCGTCGGGATCACTGATGAAATAAATTCCCATGGCAGGGTTTTCAAAACAGATAACTCCCATTTCCTTATGCTTTTTATACCAGCTTTCGTATTCATCCGTTTGAAAAGCCAGATGAAATTCACATTCCCCCAGGTTATAAGGCTCTTTTCGTTCGGCTAAATAGGTCAGTTCCAAAGTGAAATCACTTTTTCCATCACCTAAATATACCAGTTTAAAGGAACCATCCGCCGCCGTTTTTTCCCGCACAGGGGTAAGGCCAAGGGCATCCTTATAGAATTTCAAGCTCTTTTCCAGATCAAGCACATTAAAATTAAAATGGTTAAATGTAATCATGCCGCCGTCACTCCTTTTCTTTTTCGGACCAGGTACGTTTCCCTTTTTATCAGTTACGTACCTGCATATTTCATATCCATCATACCATACTTATGATCCCACTTGTCAACTGCAACCGGACATCTTCTGAAGGAAATGTCAAAAGGCCCTATTTTACCCGGTTCCAGACGTTTGCGGCCATCTCTTCTTATAAAGAAAGGCCCGGCCTTTCAGAAAGAGCCGGACCCTGTTAAAATCATTATTGTTTCGGCACAAGTGCTTTGGTGCCGCCCATATAGGGCTGTAAATTTTCTGGAATCCTCACGGTTCCGTCTGCCTGCAAGTTGTTTTCCAGGAAAGCAATCAGCATTCTTGGAGGAGCAACTACGGTGTTGTTTAAGGTGTGGGCAAAATACTTTCTTCCGTCTTCTCCAGCAACACGGATTTTCAGCCTTCTTGCCTGGGCATCGCCTAAATTAGAACAGCTTCCTACCTCAAAATACTTTTTCTGTCTTGGAGACCATGCCTCCACATCCACTGATTTCACCTTTAAATCCGCCAGATCTCCGGAACAGCATTCCAGAGTTCTTACGGGGATATCCAGAGAGCGGAACAGGTCAACGGTATTCTGCCATAATTTTTCATACCAATCCATACTATCTTCCGGTTTGCAGACAACGATCATTTCCTGCTTCTCAAACTGATGGATCCGGTACACTCCACGTTCTTCTAAGCCATGAGCCCCCTTCTCCTTACGGAAACAGGGAGAATAGCTGGTAAGAGTCTGGGGAAGCTTTCCTTCCGGAAGGATGGTGTCAATGAACTTTCCGATCATAGAATGCTCGCTGGTGCCGATCAGATATAAATCTTCTCCTTCGATCTTATACATCATAGCATCCATTTCAGCAAAGCTCATAACGCCGGTCACCACTTCGCTGCGGATCATGAAGGGAGGAATGCAGTAGGTAAATCCCCGTTGGATCATGAAATCCCTTGCGTAGGAAATTACGGAAGAATGAAGCCTTGCAATATCGCCCATCAGGTAGTAAAAACCATTGCCGGCTACCTTTCTGGCACTGTCAAGATCAATTCCGTCAAAGCTTTCCATAATGTCCGTATGATAGGGGATTTCAAACTCAGGCACAACCGGCTGGCCGTAACGCTCTACCTCAACATTCTCGCTGTCATCCTTTCCGATGGGGACGCTTGGATCAATGATATTCGGAATGGTCATCATGATCTTTTTGATTCTTTCTTCCAGATCATGTTCCTTTTCTTCCAACTGGGCCAAATGTTCGGAAGCATCGGTTACTTGTTTCTTCATACCCTCTGCTTCTTCCTTTTTTCCCTGTCCCATTAAGGCACCGATCTGTTTGGAAAGTTTGTTGCGCTCAGCCCTTAAGGTATCCCCTTCCTGCTTTGTCCTGCGGTTCTGCTCATCAAGTTCAATGACTTCGTCAACTAACAGCAGTTTGCTGTCCTGAAATTTATTTTTAATATTTTCCTTTACAATTTCAGGATTTTCTCTTACAAACTTTAAATCTAACATGGTATTCCTCCTGGTTTTTCCTCAATATTTTCTGCGAAAGTTGTCCCGCATATTGTCTGCCGTTGATTATACTACAAAAAAGGGGCAAAGAAAAGCCCCTTTCCCAAAATTCCCCTTTCCTTTTTCCGCTCACGCTCTTTGGGCATAGAGGTATACCCGAAGGGTGTTTCCTTTTCCGCCCATGCCCATTCTTAATTCCGTATGAGCAAAGAAAGGATTTCCTCAAAGCACACTCCATTCTTTATGGGAACATGAAGCTCATCGGATTTTAAAATGCAGGCCTTCACAAAACCGGCTGCTTTTTTCACCGCCTCCGTCAACGGGGTCCCTTTCACGGTTTCCGCTGCCAGAATGCTGGAAAACACATCTCCTGTTCCCGGCCGTTCACTTCCCACATGGAGGGAGCGCAAAAAACGAGGCTCCCGGCCCTTTTCTGCCACCAGGTTGGTCACATAGCCACCTTCCCTTATGCCTGTGATCACCACAGAATCCGGCCCCATATCCCATATCCCGGCGGCCATTTCAAGAAGCTCTGAGCGCTTCCATCTCTCTGTCCGGTATTTTCTTCCGGTGAGAATACAGGCTTCCGTCAGGTTCGGAGTCACAATATCTCCAAATCCCACCAGTTCCTTCATACGGCTGCACATCCTTTCCGTATAGGTCTGGTAAGCCTTACCGTGGTCCCCCATAATGGGATCCACTAAAACCTTTGTTTCCGGTGTACTAAAATCTCTGATCATGTCAATGACAATACCGATCTGTTCCTCGGAGCCTAAAAATCCGCTGTAGATCCCGTCAAAGGTGAGATCCAGTTTCTTCCACTGTTCCACATACAAAGGCATTTTCTCCGTATAATCATCAAAAAAGTAAGTGGGGAATCCAGTATGGTTGGACAGGATGGATGTGGGGATCGGACAGCACTGAACCTTTAAGGCCGAAAGAATAGGGAGGGCCACTGTCAAGGAACAGCGGCCATATCCCGACAGGTCATGAATGGCAGCGATTTTTTTTTGATGTTTTTCTGGTGTCATATAAGCTCCTAATAAATTTTTGTAAATAATCCGGATCTGACCAGGGCATTTCGAAGGGGCATGTAAATGATGACGGAAACAATGGAGGAGGTCACGGCATTGATGGAAGTAGATGCAATGTTCCATGCCAGAGCCAGTTCTGCCGCCGGTTTTCCCAGGATCAGAAGCTTGTAATAGTAACCCACAAGGGGATCAAAAATCACGTTAAACAAAAGACCTCCTGCCACGGCTGTGATGGTCCAGGTCAATATATGCTTTTTATCGGTGGACTCATTGATCCTGCCAATCTTATGGGCCAGGAATCCGGTAATAAGGCCGATGCACAGCTTTAAAATAAAGGTCTTTGGCGCATATACCACATAAACCGGATCAAAGAGATCTCCTATGGTCATGCCGATGGCACCGCCTAATCCGCCGTATAACCCGCCTACTAAAAGCGCGCCCAAAACGCAGACCGCATTTCCAAGATGAATGGATGTGGCATCTCCTCCCGGAAGGGTGATCTTGAATTGTAAAAATGTAAATACTACGTAGGACATGGCCGCAAAAAGTCCGGTCAGTGCAATCTTATAAATCCTGTTGTTTGTTCTGCTCATTGGTAATTCCTCCCATGGTGCTTTTGTTGTTCTTTATCTTAGCACGCAAGTGGAGTGATATAAATATCCAGTTTCTATATATTAAACCATACCAGTTTAATCATGGGATTCAATGCAGATCAGGATTCCTGACTTAAAGTCGATGGCACCTTCCGTACCGGTCAGTTCATTGCTGATACAAAGGCTGGTTCCCAGGTCAATATCCTTTTCATAAAGGGGATATTTGAATCCGGTCAATGTGATCTTCTTCACCTCTCCGCTCAATGGAAGGAAGGAAATGTATTTTCCCCATAATGCTTCAGCCTGAAACGTCTTTCCCTTGTCAATCACAGTGATCCAGTTTTTTTCGTCAACAATGGCGGCTTCCACGCCTTTTTTCAGGCAGGCATAAAGAAGATGGAGGTTGCCGAGAAAATGGTCCATCCTGCCTCCCGTGGCTCCCAGCAGGACCAGCCTGGTACAGCCAAGGCCTATGGCAGTATTCAGGGCCAGCTCCGTATCGGTCTCATCCTTTTCCGGTTTGTGGATTTCCCAGGTAATCTCTTCCCGGCTGCTTTTGTATTCTGCAAGGACATCTTCTGATACTGTGTCAAAATCTCCCACAATGGCATTGGGCCTTAAATGGAGCCTGGAAAGGGCTGTAAGGCCCCCATCCACTGCGATTACTTTATCAAACCTTCTGTTTTCTAAAAATCTGCCGGCAAACCCATAATCCATGGTGCCTCCGGTAACGATCAAGCCTGTAATTTCCTTATTCTTGTCCATGATTTCCGGACATAATGGTATGCCTGTAAGGCGCTCTTCTTTCACCCTTCATATTCCTCAAATATTTTCAAAAATGCCTTAGTGTTTGCTGCTGCGTTTCCTTTAAATACGGCTGAACCAGCTACAAATACGTTCGCTCCTGCCTCAATGAGTTCTCTTACATTCTCACAGGTCACGCCTCCGTCAACCTGAATATCTGTCTCCAGATGACTCTCACTGCAAATGCGCCTTAAGGCCCGCACCTTATCCAGCGTATATGGAATGAATTTCTGTCCCCCAAAGCCTGGATTTACTGTCATGATCAAAACCATGTCCAATTCCGGCAGAATTAAATCCAAAACAGATAAGGGAGTTGCCGGATTAAGGGCTACTCCTGCCTTTAATCCGGCCTCCTTGATCTGGTTAATGGTACGGTCCAAATGGATGCAGGCCTCTGCATGGACGCAGATAAGGTCAGCTCCCGCCTCTTTAATATCATTGATATATCTTCCAGGCTCTTCTACCATCATATGAACATCAAATACCCGGTCAGTGCAGTTGCGAAGACTTCCAATCACCGGCATCCCAAATGAAATGCTGGGTACAAACGCTCCATCCATCACATCCAGATGGATGTACTGGGCTCCTGCTTCCGCTACCTCCGCTACCTGCTGTCCAAGAATTTTAAAATCCGCCGCTAATATGGAAGGGGCAAGTTTAAGCATACTAATATCTCCTTTTCTCCTTTAGTTCCTGATATAAAAGCCGGTAGTTCTCATATCGGCTCCTGTTTATTTTTCCTTCTTCCACGGCATCCTTTACGCCGCAGGTCGTTTCCCCGATGTGAACACAGCCCAGAAACCGGCAGCCTTCTTCATAGGGGTCAAACTCCGGAAAATAGTCCTTCAGCCGGCCGTATTCTATGTCTTCCATGTACATGGAGCTAAATCCCGGCGTATCCATCAAGTACGTATCCTGTCCCATGCCAAAAAGCTCCGAATGTCTGGTGGTATGCTTTCCTCTCTGGATTTTTTCGCTGATATTTGCAGTTTCCATCTCAGCCTGTGGATAGAGAAGATTGGTTAAGGAGGACTTTCCCACTCCGGAAGGTCCTGCCAGAACCGTGGTTTTCCCGCGCAGCAGCTCCCTGACCTCCTCAATTCCCTGATCGTCATAGGTGCTGGTAAAATATACGGGATAGCCTGCCGCCTCATAGATTTCTCCAAGAGCCAGTTTTTTTTCACTGCCTGTCAAATCGGTTTTATTAAAACAGATTTTTACAGGAACCTCCTGCACCTCCATCATCACCAGAAAACGATCCAGCAGATTTAAGTTAGGTTCCGGATGGGTAATGGAAAACAGCACCAGAGCCTGATCCACATTGGCTACAGCCGGACGGACCAGGACATTTTTCCTTGGCAGGATGAGGTCGATGTTTCCTTTCTTTTCCAATCGGTCCAGAACAGAAAATTCCACATCATCCCCAACCAGAGGCTTCACGTTTTTATTACGGAAAATGCCCTTTGCCTTGCATTCATAGATGTTTTCGTCCGTGCCATGGACGTAGTAAAAGCCTGCAATTCCTTTCAAAATTTTTCCTGTCATATATTGTCCCTTATGTTTGGGGAACTGGAATAAATGTGATGGAGTAAGAATTGATCACATCTCCTGTCTCCACATTCACGATCTCTACAGTTCCGCTGGTAACGCCGTAAGCACCTTCTATATTCTTAAATGATACGGGAAGCATCTGGTCACCTGTCATAGTAACAGGTCCCATAAGCTCTCTGACTTCGTCTTTTCCGTTGACTGGCTGCCTTAGCTGTATCTTTAAAGTGAGCTGCGTGCTGCCGGAGCCTGGCCCGATGATGTTCTGCAGGGAATAGGATTTGTCAATGGAAGCCAGATATTTGTATTTGGACTGCTGGGCAGTCCCGCTGCTGACCACATAATTTATGGCGGTTCCCGCTTCTACCTGTGTGTTTGCCGTTAAGGACTGGCTGATAACGCTGCCACGGGAAACCGTCTCTGAGGCCGCTTCTGTAACCGTTCCCTGTACCAGTCCCACATCAGCCAGCATCTCCAAAGCAATTTCCTCGGTCTGCCCGGCAATATTAGGAACAGTAACAGGGTTGACCAGGGCCGGGCCGCTGCTTACAATCAGGGTTACGGTCTCCCCTTCTTTTGCCTCAGTGGGGCTGTAGCTGATCACATATCCTGCCGCTATGGTATCGCTGTTCTTCTGCTCCACATTAACGGTCAGGCTGCTGCCCTCCAACGCTGCTTTTGCAGAAGCGCCATCCATCTTTTCCAGGCCAAGCTTTGTTAAGTCAATGGTTACGTATTCCGGTCCCTTGCTGACCACCACATAGACAGCAGAATACTTATCGATTACCGTATCCTCTGCCGGGTCCTGGGATACAATATCCCCTTTGTCAACGGTGTCATGAAATACATAATTGCTAACCTTCATATACAGTCCGCCGTTATCCTTTAGCTTCTGCTCTGCAATGTCCGTTGCCAATCCTACAATGCTGGGCATTTTTACCTTTTTGTCGCTTAAGGTTTCTTCCGTAGAAATCTCCGCCGTTGATTCCGTCTCTTTGGGGGATCCGGAACGGAATAAACCGCTCACTTTGGAGAATACAATGATCAGTACCACCACAATAAGGATGGCAACAACCACACCTGCAGCGGTCAAAAGCCGCTCTATTTTTGGATTGATATCATCCTCGGAATCCTGTTTTCTGGTTCTGCCGCTGCCCGTTTGCTGGTCAGGTTTTTTTTCCATGCGTCGGTCCGGTCTCTGCTCCTGGTTCCTGCCTCCATTCCGGCCGGCCACAGGATCTGCCTGTATCTTCCGGCCGGAACGGATCTGCTCCAGCTCCGGCTTTCCAATAATGACCGTCTGGGAATCATCCACCTGGGAATTATACTGGACAAAATCCCCGTCAGGATTAACAAGCGCCTTCCGTAAATCGGAGATGACCTCCTGCATACTTCCGTAACGGTACTCCGGTTTTTTCTCGGTACACTTTAAAATGATATTTTCAAGCCCTACCGGAATGCTCTCATTATAGAAGCTGGGCGGTGTAATGGGGTCTTCCAAATGGGCCAGGGCAACGGTCACCGTATTGTCTCCCTGAAACGGGACACGGCCGGCTACCATTTCATACATGGTGATTCCCAGAGAATAAATATCGCTTCTGACATCGCTGTAACCGCCTCTTGCCTGTTCCGGCGATATGTAATGGACAGATCCTACCGCAGTAGCGCTTAAGGTCTGGGAAGTAGCCGCCCGGGCGATTCCGAAATCAGCAACCTTTACCTTTCCATCTCTGGCAATAATAATATTCTGAGGCTTGATATCCCGGTGTATGATCCCCTGTTCATGGGCAGCCGCGATTCCCTGTGCAACAGAAATTGCAACGCCGATGGCCTCCTTAACATCAAGACAACTCTTTTTTGTTATATAATTTTTTAAAGTAATGCCTTCGATCAGTTCCATGACAATGTAATGGAGGGTCCCTTCGTCCACAACATCATAGATATTGACGATGTTGGGATGGGAAAGGCGGGCAGCCGCCTGGGCCTCCATTTTAAATTTGCTGACAAAGCCGCTGTCCGAACTGAACTCTTCCTTTAATACCTTAATTGCGACAGGGCGGTTTAATTTATGGCACAGGGCCTTATACACATCTGACATCCCGCCGGAACCAATCTGGTCCAGTATCTCATATCTGTCCTGTAAAAATGTCCCCGGTCTCAAGATCATAAGCTTACCTCCCTGCCAATTTGTGGTTCAATCAATACAACAGCTATGTTGTCTCTTCCCCCATTGTCATTGGCTACTGTAATTAATTTTTCTGCCTTTTCCGGCAATTCCAGTTCTGAGCAGATAATTTCTTCCATCTCAGCGTCCTCAAGCATATTACTGAGTCCATCGGAACACATGAGCACATAATCTCCCGGCTCCAGGCTGACTTCAAAAAAATCAATCTCCAGCTTATCCTCTGTACCAACCGCTCTTGTTATAATATTCTTTTTTTCCCGGTAGTCCCGGCTTCCACGTTCCAACTGGCCTAAAGATACCAGCTCTTCCACGTAGGAATGATCCTTTGTGATCTGCTGCATCCGGTTCCTTACCAGATACAGGCGGCTGTCTCCAACGTTAGCCACATACATGGTAGAGCCCTCGATCACTGCCGCCACCAAGGTCGTACCCATGCCGTTTAGTTCTGTGTTTTTCATGGATTCCTGGTGCAGCAAACCGTTGACCTTTAGGATCCCCTCCCGAAGAAGCGGAACAATTTGAGGCGAATCCGCCTGTTTTAAGTGAGCCACCAGATTTTCGGCAATGTATCTGGAAGCATAATCCCCGGCCTGATGACCGCCCATGCCGTCTGCAACCAAAAAAAGATTGGGCAGTGTACCCAAAGGATCTGTTGAGGCATAGACATAATCCTGATTGGCCGTACGGACTCTTCCGGTGTCCGTCATAGCGCAAGCCTTCATCGTTTCATTCTCACTTCCTCTTTATTTCTGTAAGCAATGAGCCAGGCGAAGGAATCTTGATTCCTGCATCCGGCAAATGCTGCAAGGGTCAATACCACCTGGTTTACTGCGGAACATTTGACTCCTGATTTAAAAAGCTCTTTCTCAACTGCCCGCAGGCGCCGTTAATATCCCGGCCCATTTCTCTTCTTATAGTAACATTTATTCCGTTTTTTTCAAGAAGATTTTTAAAGGCTTCTATGGATTTCCGGTCTGACTGTACGAAATTGCGTTCCTTAATCGGATTTACCGGAATCAGATTCACATGCCCGTGCTGGCCTTTTAAAAGGGCAGCCAGAGCGGAGGCCTCTTTTAAATTGTCGTTGACACCGCTCACCAGGCTGTATTCAAAGGTAAGCCTTCGTCCGGTCTTTTCAAAATACGTCTGGCAGGCATCCAGCACATCCTTTAGAGGAAAACGGTTCGCCACAGGCATCAGGGTTTTTCTGACCTCATCGTTTGGAGCGTGAAGAGATAACGCCAAAGTAATCTGCAGATCTTTTTCCGCCAGCTTAAGGATTCCGGGAACAATGCCGCAGGTAGATACGGTTATGTTGCGCTGGCTGATATTCAGCCCGTTTTCATCTGTAAGAAGGCCAATGAATTGAACCAGATGATCGTAATTATCCAAAGGTTCTCCAGAGCCCATGACCACCACATTGGAAACCCGTTCCCCTGTGATCTTTTGGATCCGGTATATCTGTTCAAGCATTTCAGATGGACTTAAGTTTCTTTCCAGACCGTCAAGAGTGGAAGCACAGAACCGGCAGCCCATACGGCAGCCCACCTGGGAGGAAATACAGACCGAATTTCCATGCTTGTATTTCATCAAAACGCTTTCAATCACATTCCCATCAGAAAGAGCGAATAAATATTTTCTTGTTCCATCTATTTTTGAAATCTTTTCCTCCACAACGGTAAGGGTTGTAAGCTCTGTCTGCTGAAAAAGCTTTTCCTTCAGTGAGTTAGGAAGATTGGTCATTTCATTAAAATCAGCAGCCAGTTTTTGGTGCATCCATTCATAAAGCTGTTTTGCACGGAATGGTTTTTCTCCAATGGCTACCACATAAGCAGATAACTGCTTCATATCCAAAGACTTTATATCTATCTTATCCATTCTAAATTTCCTCTATTCTGCCCATGTTTTCCGGGCAGGGCCCACCCCGCTTTATCGGGTGTAAGGGTATGCCTTAAAGGCTCTGTCTTTTCTCAAATGCCGCAATAAAGAATCCGTCACATGGATGGATTCCCGGCAAAAACTGGAGGGATTCCTGTTTTATTGCGGTCAAATTCAGCTTCTCACCCAGTTTGCCTTTCAGATCAATGCAGTCAAATGGAAAACGATCAAGAAACCACTGGGCATTTTCTTCATTTTCTTTCCTGTTTATGGTACAAGTACTGAAAATAAGCCGTCCCCCCGGCTTTACGTAAGCCTGGACGACTGACAGGATCTCCCTCTGGAGAGCAGCCAGGGATTCTAAGGCCTCCGGCGTCATACGGTATTTGATATCCGGCTTTCTTCCGATAATCCCAAGCCCGGAGCAGGGCAGATCGGCAATGACTATATCCGCTTTCCCAACAGAGTCCGGGTCAGAAACAAGGGCATCCTGAACCCTTGTGCGGATATTTGAAAAGCCGCACCTCTTAATATTTTCCTGGACCATGCTTATTTTATAGAGGCTTAGATCCCGAACCTCCACCATGCCCGTTCCGTCAAGCTTATCAGCGATATGGATGCTCTTTCCTCCCGGAGCCCCACAGACATCAATGACATAATCGCCCTTTTTCGGGTCTGCGATTTCACCTACAAAGCTGGAGCTTAGATCCTGCACCTGGATATATCCCTTTTGGAATGCCTCCAGCCCTTCCAAATAATCATATTTTTCAATGCAAAGCATTGCTTCCGAAATTCCGGACTCACTCACTTCTGCCCCCTGATTTCTAAGGCACTGCAGAATTTCTTCTTTGGAAGCCTTTGCAAAATTACAGCGGACAATCGTCTTTTTATTCTTTAAAAAGGATTCCATCATAGTGACTGCCGTTTCCCTGCCATAGGTTTCTTCCCACATAGATACGATCCAGGATGGCATGGAATAACGGATGGAATCATCGGGCCAGGTAAGGCCCTCTTTATTTCTGGAAATATTCCTCAGCACGCCGTTAATAAAGCCTTTTAATCCTGTAAACTTCCGTTTCACGGCAAGCTTCACCGCTTCGTTGCACACGGCAGAATCCGGAACACGGTCCATATAAACAAGCTGGTAAACCGACATGCGCAAAATAGTGCGTATTACCGGCTTCATCTTCCGGACCTTTGTATTGGAAAAGGAATCAATGATATAATCAATCTGAAGCAGGTATTCCACCGTTCCTTCTACGATTCTGGAAATAAAGGCCCGCTCTGATTTGTCCAGGTACTGATATTTATTTAAGGCCTGGTGCAGAATGATGTGACTGTAACCTCCCCGCTCCAGGATCTCCAACAGGATATCCAGCACGAGTTCCCTGCTGTCCGCCTCCTTAGTCATCATTCCTTCTTCCTCCGAATAAGATAACCAGCCTCAAAAGCTGAAGAACCGTGGCCGCAAGCGCCGCCACATAGGTAAGGGCAGCCGCACCCAGCACTTTTCTGGTATATCCTAATTCCTGGTCGCCTAAAATTCCTACCTGGCCAAGAAGAGTGACCGCCCGGCTGGAAGCATTAAATTCCACAGGCAAGGTAACCAACTGGAAAATAACAGCCAGGGAAAACAGGATCAGCCCCACATTAACCAGTGGAGAACCGGCTCCCCCAATGATGACACCAAGAATGATAAGGGGCAGTGCTGCCTTGGAGCCAATATTGGCTGCCGGAACAATGGCTGCCCGAAGCTTAAGGGGGATATAACCCGTGTTGTCCTGCATAACATGGCCGCATTCATGTGCGGCAACGCCGATTGCTGCCACTGACGTAGAGCCGTAAACAGAATCCGACAGATTAACAGTTTTCGTTCTGGGATCATAATGATCCGTAAGCTGCCCGCCTACAGACCTTACCTGAACATCGTAGATTCCCTGGGAATTTAACAGGCGTTTTGCAGCCTCCGCCCCAGTCATCCCGGACATGCTTCTGACTTTTGAATATTTGTTAAATGTACTGCTCACCTTTGCAGATGCCGCCATGGACAAAACTGCTCCGATGATGACCAGGATCCAGGTCGGATCCAGGTAATATCCCATCATACCGCCATAATACATAATCAGACTCCCCTTTCCTCTTTCCTGCCCACGTTTTCCGGGCATAAAGGTATGCCCGCAGGGCGTTCCTCTTTCCTGCCCACGTTTTCCGGGCAGGGTCCACCCCGCTTTATCGGGTGTAAAGGTATGCCCGCAGGGCGTTCCTCTTTCCTGCCCGCAAGGCGCTCTAAAATGGTTCCTTCCGCAATGGGATACCCGCGGAGAAACGCATCAACATCCATACATTTTTTTCCCTGCAACTGCAGCTTGCGGATGGATATGCCGCCTTTCCCTGTCTTTATGACCAGAGAATTCCGGCCCACCTCTGCCACCTGGCCCCAGGCTCCCTCATATTCCTTATCTATCACTTCTGCTTCCCACAGTTTCATCACTTTTCCATTCCAGGTCGTATAGGCGCTGGGCCATGGATTTAAGCCCCTGATAAGGCGTTCAATGGATACTGCATCCATAGACCAGTCAATATCTCCCATGGACTTTTTAATCATGCCTACGTAGCAGGTTTTGGAATCATCCTGGGGGGTGCGAACAGCAATTCCCTCTTCCAGTTTCTGAATGGTTTTTAAAATAAGCCTGCTTCCCATCCCGCTCAGCTTATCATGAAGGCTGCCAAAGGTCTCCTTTTCATCCAAAGCAACGGCTTCCTGATCCAGCATATCTCCCGTATCCAGGGATTCTGCCATCATCATGGTGGTGACCCCGCTTTCCTTTTCCCCGTTAATGACCGCATACTGTATCGGAGATGCACCGCGGTATTTGGGAAGCAGAGATGCATGGATATTCACACAGCCGTATTTAGGTATATCCAGAATGGTTTTCGGCAGGAGCTGGCCGAAAGCAATCACCACAATCAAGTCCGGAGCCATATCCCTCAGGACTTTAACAAACTCCGGATCCCTGGCCTTGACCGGCTGGTAAACGGGGATGTGGTATTCCAGTGCTTTTTCCTTAACAGGAGTCATCTGGACTTCCTTTCCTCTTCCCTTGGGTTTGTCCGGCTGGGTAACTACCGCAAGGATTTCATGCCCGGCTTCCTTTAAAGCCACAAGAGCTGAAACGGAAAAATCAGGCGTTCCCATAAATATGATGCGCATAATTATTCTTCAACCTCTCCTTCTTCCTCATCAAGGGTAACATCCTCCAGCTCGCCTTCCACCTTGTCTACGTATAAATCACCGTTTAAATGATCGCATTCATGGCAGATTGCCCTGGCTAAAAGCCCTTCCCCTTCCAGTTCATAAGGCTCCATACCAGCGTCATAAGCCTTTATTTTTACGTACTCAGGCCTTGTAACCGTTCCTGATTTTCCAGGTACGCTAAGGCAGCCTTCCGGCCCGGTCTGGCTTCCTCTTGTCTCCAGGATTTCCGGATTAATGAGAACATACTGGTTGTCATCCTCTACGTCTATCACAACGATCTGCTTTAAGACTCCCACCTGAGAAGCCGCAAGACCAACTCCATTGGAATCGTACATGGTTTCAAACATATCCCCGATCAGTTCGGTAAGCCTTGGCGTGATTTCTTTTATAGGTTTGCAGTGCTTTCTTAAAATTTCATCTCCAATGGTTCTAATCTTTCTAATTGCCATTTTCCTTTATCCTCTCATTTATGAAAAATCATACTGGACCATCACCTGATCAAACAGCGCCCGATGGCCTTCTGAAAAACTGTCGATCTGATCCCTGATTTTTATTAGTATATCATAGTTTTCCTGTTTCAAGTATAAAATTTTTCTATAGATATCATTAATTTTGTAAATGGAAGCTTCTACAGGGCCGATGACCTGTATCCCTTCCCGCTCCCCGAGGGGACCAATGAAATCCGCTGCCGCTGACGCTGCTTCGATTAAGCAGTTCTCCTGTCTGGAGGCAAATTGGACTGTTAAGAGGCCGCTTACAGGAGGGTATTTCATCAGACGGCGGTATGCCATTTCCTGATGGTAAAACGCCTCATAGTCCTGGTTTGCAGCGGTCACAATGCTGTAGTGCTCCGGGCTATAGGTTTGAATGATCACATCACCATTTCGAAAATCCCGACCGGCCCTTCCCGCCGCCTGGGTAAGAAGCTGGAAGGTCCGCTCTGCGGAACGGTAATCCGGTGTATTTAAAGACAAGTCCGCAGCCATTACCCCTACCAGGGTCACATTTGGGAAATCATGGCCCTTTACGATCATCTGAGTGCCGATGAGAATGTCCGCCTCACCCTCAGAAAAGGCAGTGAGTATCTCCTCATGGCCTCCTTTTTTTGAGGTGGTATCCAAATCCATCCGCAGGACTCTGGCGGCCGGGAACATTTTTTTGGTCATCTGTTCGATCTTCTGGGTCCCAACTCCGAAATTGGCGATGTAAGGAGAACCACAGGATGGGCAGCGGTCCGGCATGGCTATGGAATATCCGCAATAATGGCATACAAGGCTGCTGTTATTATGGAGTGTTAAGGTCACGTCACAATGGGGGCAGCGAATAGCTTCGCCGCAGGAACGGCAGGATACAAAATTGGCATACCCCCGCCTGTTGATAAACAGCATGACCTGTTCCCGCTTTTCCAGCCGGTCCTGGATCAGGGCCTTTAAGCTTCTGCTGAAAATGGATTTGTTGCCCTCCTTAAGCTCCTGTCTTAAGTCCACCACGGATACTGCCGCCAGACGGCTGTCTTTTTTCGCCCGTTCCGTCAGGCGGAAAAGCTGGTATTCTCCCCGAAGGGCTTTTGTGTAAGCTTCCAGGGAGGGCGTTGCCGAGCCCAGCACCAGGGAGGCACCCTGCATGGAGGCTCTTTTCACAGCCACTTCCCTGGCATGGTACCTTGGGGACACCTCGCTTTTATATGCTCCTTCATGCTCTTCGTCTATAAGGATCAGGCCGAGATGGGAAAAGGGAGTAAACAGAGCCGACCGGGGTCCGATCATAATATCAATATCCCCGTTTCTTGCCCGTTCAAACTGGTCATACCGTTCTCCTGCCGACAGTCTTGAATTGATGATGGACACCCGCTTTCCGAATCTTCCGTAGAAACGAAGGACCGTCTGGTAAGTCAGGGCGATTTCCGGAATGAGAACAATCACCTGCTTTCCATCCTCTATGACCTTTTGGATCAATTCCATGTAAACTTCCGTTTTACCGCTTCCTGTGATGCCGTGAATCAAATAGGTTTTTCTGATATTTT
Organism: Lacrimispora brassicae; assembly: GCF_054772055.1. Lineage (NCBI taxonomy): Bacteria > Bacillati > Bacillota > Clostridia > Lachnospirales > Lachnospiraceae > Lacrimispora > Lacrimispora brassicae. The sequence continues at coordinate 203,765 of NZ_BRYH01000020.1, forward strand.
GGGAGTAATCCAGGCAAAAGCTGTCTGCGATGGCTTGCTGTTCCTCATTTAAGCACACCTCATTTCCTTCTTTTGCCTTTGTCTTAACAGGATTTCTGTAAACCTCCTCGCAGTCAAGGCTTACATATCCCTTTTCAATGACCGGCTTTAAGGTGGCGGCAGAAAGGTTCATCTGATTGACCGCAATTTCATAGGGAATTACAGGATTTTTCAAAAATGCCTGAAAGAGGCGTACTCTGGCCTTATAGCTCTTTTTTTCCGCTTCCTCTAAAGCCTTTAAAAGCTGGGAAGGGTCCAGAAGGCTTTTAAGCACCTTTTTTTCTTTGGGCTTCACCTTTTGTTTCACCGGAAGCACCGTTTTTAATGCCTGGTTCATGGTGGAGCCATACTGCTCTTTCAACCACCATGCCAGGGAAATAAGCAGAGATTCCGCCGATATGCCATCCTTTACGATCCCTGCTATCTCCTTAATCTTATCCGGATCATAATCCGCATGGGCAGCAATGCCGACCACGTATCCTTTCCGCATGGAATTCCCTTTTCCAAAAGGAATCAAAACCAGGGACCCAACGGCCACTTCCTCAAGAAGCCCGGCCGGAATCCGGTAATCAAAGGTTCTGTCAACCTTTTCATGGGAAATATCAATAATAATCCGGGCAAATCGTTCCGCCATTGCTTTCCTCTTTTCCGCCATGCTTTTTGGCATAAAGGTATACCCGAAGGGTGTTTCCTCTTTTCCGCCATGCTTTTTTGGCATAAAGGTATACCCAAAGGGTGTTTCCTCTTTTCCGCCATGCTTTTTGGCATAAAGGTATACCCAAAGGGTGTTTCCTCTTTTCCGCCATGCTTTTTGGCATAAAGGTATACCCAAAGGGTATTTCCTCAAATTCCGGGATTGTCAGTCCCTGTAAAATTTCTCTGCCACCGGGCCGAGCTTCATGCTGTTGGAGCCTTTAAACAGCACGCAGTCCCCTTCCTTTAATTCCTCTTTTAAATAAGACACCAGGGGATCCTGTTCCAGGAACTCCTTCACCAGGATATGAGGGGCATGTTCCTTCACCGCCCTGGCAATTTCCCCTGCCAGCTCTCCCAGAGTCACAACCTCATATACCGGATGTTCTGCAATATATTCTCCGATTTCATAATGATATGACCGGGTTTCTTCTCCCAGCTCCTTCATATCGGCCAGTACGGCGATTCTTCGTTCCGCCTTTGTTATGGAACCTAAAACCTCCAGTCCCGCTTTCATGGAGACCGGGCTGGCGTTGTATGTATCGTCAATGATGGTCATGCCTCCGGTATGATAAATCTGCTGCCGGTTCTTAAAACCCGTAAATTCCTCAAGGCATTTTGCGGCTTCCTCCATGGGAATCCCGCATTCAGAAGCTACCGCAAGGGATACCATGGCATTTAACACATTATGGCTTCCCATTACCGTAAGGCGCACTGGGATCCGTTTCTGGCCGAAAGCCGCCGTAAAAGCAGGAAAACCTTCTTTCAAATGGACATCCAAAGCCCTGTAATCACAATTTTCCCCTGTTCCGTAATAAATGGTCCTGCAGCCCTCTTTTGCTTTTGTGGCTTTTAAAAACTGGTCATCTCCATTTAAAAACAGAATTCCGCCTTCCGTCATCCCATCCTGGATGGTCATCTTTTCCCTGTAAATGTTTTCCTGGGTGCCAAGCTGTTCAATATGAGTCACTCCGATGTTGGTGATCACGGCCATCTGGATTTTTGCGATCCTTGCAATGACAGTCAGTTCTCCTGGCTCACTCATCCCCAGCTCAATGACTCCGATTTCATCCTCCGGTGTAATTTCCGATATGGTGATGGGTACCCCCACCTGGCTGTTATGGTTTCCAGGCGTCTTATAGACGGAATAACGGGCAGACAGGGCACAGGCTACCATTTCCCTTGTGGTGGTCTTTCCCACGCTTCCCGTAATTCCCACCAGGGGAAGGGTCAGCCGGTCCCTGTAATAGCTGCCAATATCCTGAAGAGCCTTTTTTGTGTCCTCCACCCGGATCCATGGTCTGGCTGAGTCCATGGTGTCATTCTGGCTGGTAAGGGCTGCCGCCGCCCCATTGTCAAATGCCTGCCCGATAAAGCGGTGGGCATCTTGCCTTTCTCCGATGATGGGGACAAACAGGTCATTCCCTTTCATGGTTCTGGAGTCAATGCTTATGTGCTCCAGGACCGTATCCTCACTTCCGCAAAGAAGCCTTCCGCCTGTGGCTGAAAGTATTTCCTTTACCCTCATATTTACCATTGCTTCCTCCGTTCCATGTGCGCCTGGTGCGCACATCACTTTCATCTTTCCTGCCACGCATTTTGGGCATAAAGGTATGCCCAAAGAGCGTTCCATCTGCCGTCTACCGTGGAAATGCCGAAAGCCGCATTTTTTACGGCTTCCGGCATTTCTTTTATTGTCGCTGCCTTCTATTTAAGCTTCCTTTGAAAGCTGGGCTTCCACCGCTTTTAAGACCTCTTCCCGGTCTGAAAAATGGTAGCGGACTCCGTTCATCTCCTGGTAATTCTCATGTCCCTTCCCAATAATGGCGATCATGTCGCCGGGCTGGGCATGGGTGATGCTGTAGCGGATCGCTTCCCTGCGGTCCGGAATTTCCATGAATTTTCCTCCGGTCTTTTCAAGGCTTCCCCGGATGTCTGCGATAATATCTTCCGTTTTTTCGTACCTGGAATTATCCGCAGTAATGATGGTAAAATCCGCCAGACGTCCCGCGCTGTCTCCCATGGAAATCCGCCGGTCCTTGGAACGGTTTCCGCCGCAGCCAAAGACACAGACAAGGCGTCTGGGATGATAATCCCGTAGGGTTGTAAGCAGACTTTCCATGCTGACCGCATTATGGGCATAATCTACGATCACCGTACACTTTTCAGAGGCATATACAATTTCCATACGCCCGTTCACATTTAGATGTTCCAGTCCATGACAGATATTCTCTTTGGGAAGTTCTAAAAAGCTTAAAATGCTGACCGCGGCCAGTGCATTGGCAACGTTAAAGCGTCCCGGAATATTCACCCGGACAGACAGCTCACAGGTACCCGTGATATCAAATTCCAGCCCTACAAAATCAGGCTGGGCGATGTAGCGGATGGCCTCTGCCTTAAAGTCCGTACCCTTTTTCTCCATGGAAAAGGAATAGATCCTGCAGGAGGCATCCTTTACCACTTCAGCCCAATGCTCATCATCACCGTTCATGATGCCCACTTTACAGCAGGAAAAAATCCGGGATTTATAAAAAAGATATTCCTCAAAATCATCATGCTCATCCGGTCCGATATGATCAGGAGAAATATTGGTAAACAGCCCGTAATCAAAGCAGATTCCATCCACCCGGTGCATCTTAAAGGCCTGGGAGGAAACCTCCATGACCATATATTCACAGCCTGCTTCAGCCATATGGCTGAACGCCTGGTGAAGCTCATAAGACTCAGGAGTCGTATTCATCGTAGGTGTTACATCCTGGCCAATGACAATTCCTGTGGTTCCGATCATCCCCACTTTCTTTCCGCAGGCCTCCAAAACCGTCTTGATCATGTGGGTGGTGGTGGTCTTGCCCTTAGTTCCTGTCACGCCGATGGTCACCATTTTTTTGGCCGGATAGCTGAATCTGGCGGCTGATAAGAGCGCCAGCGCTTCTCTGGCATTATGTACGAGAATGGCAGTTACGCCATCCGGGAGTTTTATCTTTCGTTCTACCACCAGAATCTGTACCCCAGCGTCCACCACTTGAGGTATGAATTCATGGGAGTCGGTTCTGGTGCCCTTCATGCAGACAAATGCAACTCCATTCCGGGCTTTCCTGGAGTCATAAATCACATCCTCCACGTCCACGTCAAGGCTTCCCTGCAATACCTCATATGTTAAGTCTTTTAGCCATTCTTTAAACTTCATAGAAACCTCCCAATCAGAATAATCCGGTGATTACTCCATCTTCATTTACGTCAATATTATCTGCGGCCGGCTTCTTTGGAAGACCTGGCATGGTCATGATGGCTCCGGTCAGAATGACCACAAACCCGGCTCCTGCGGATACATAAGCATCCCGCACGGTAATGTCAAAGCCTTCCGGCCGGCCGAGCTTGGTCTGGTCATCGGATAAGGAATATTGTGTCTTTGCCATGCACACAGGAAGATTACCAAAGCCCATTTCTTCGAATTTTTTTATGGCTTTTAAGGCTGCCGGGGCATAGGCCACCCCATCAGCACCGTAGATTTCCCTTGCAACTGTGGCAATTTTATCTTTCAGCCCCACTTCATCAGGATAAATGGGTGCAAAATTACTTTCCTTATTTTCCAGGGTATAAAGGAGCTTCTCTGCCAGCTCTATGCCGCCCTCTCCTCCTTTTTCCCACACCTGGGATAAAGCGAATTCGCATCCTCTCTTTTCACAGAACGTTTGTACAAACCGGTACTCTGCCTCAGTGTCGGTGATAAAGGAATTTAAGGTAACAATGACCGGAACGCCGTACTTCATCATATTTTCAATGTGCTTTTCCAGATTGACGATGCCTTTTTCAAGGGCCTCTAAGTTTTCTTCCTTTAACTGGTCCTTTGGAACTCCGCCGTTGTATTTAAGAGCCCTCACTGTTGCAACCAGCACAATGGCATCCGGCTTTAATCCGGCCTTCCTGCATTTGATATCCAGGAATTTTTCGGCACCCAGATCCGCACCAAACCCTGCCTCCGTCACAACGATATCAGCCAGCTTTAAGGCTGTCTTGGTGGCACGGACGCTGTTGCATCCATGAGCGATATTTGCAAAGGGGCCGCCGTGAACGATGGCGCCGGTGTGCTCCAGCGTTTGTATCAGATTAGGCTTTAAGGCATCCTTTAGCAAAGCAGCCATGGCTCCTACTGCATTTAACTGAGAGGCGGTCACAGGCTCTCCAGCATAATTATATGCCACAATGATCCTTCCCAGCCGTTCTTTTAAATCTTCCATATCATTTGAAAGGCAAAGAATTGCCATGATTTCCGATGCCACCGTAATGACAAAGTGATCTTCCCTCACAAAGCCTTCCGCTTTTGAGCCAAGACCCACCACAGTATTTCTCAGGGCACGGTCATTCATGTCAAGACAGCGTTTCCAGAGAATCTGGCGGGTATCGATTCCAAGGGCGTTGCCCTGGTGGATATGGTTGTCTAATAAGGCGGCAAGCAGGTTATTGGCCGAGGTTATTGCATGAAAATCACCGGTAAAATGAAGATTTAAATCTTCCATAGGAACGACCTGGGCATATCCGCCGCCTGCCGCTCCGCCCTTAATGCCAAAACACGGACCAAGAGAAGGCTCCCGAAGGGCGATGATGGCTCTTTTCCCCATTTTTCCCAATGCCTGGCCAAGACCTACGGTAGTGGTGGTCTTTCCCTCCCCTGCAGGGGTGGGATTAATGGCGGTCACCAGCACCAGCCTGCCGTCAGGACGGTCCTTGACCCGTTCCCACAGGCTGTCAGTCAGCTTTGCCTTGTACTTTCCGTAAAGCTCCAATTCATCCTCGCCGATCCCATAGGAAGCAGCCACGTCTTTAATAGGCAGCATTTTTGCCTCTTGGGCGATTTCGATATCTGTTTTCATTTCCCAGTCCTCCTTCTATGTAAATGATACAGTTTTATTTAATAGCCCTGGGAAATCATTTCATCAAATTCCTCCAGGCTCATCAATACCTTACGGGGCTTGGTTCCTTCCTCTTCCCCTACCACACCGGCTTCTGCAAGCTGATCCATGATCCGGGCCGCCCGGTTAAAGCCTATTTTAAACATTCTCTGAAGCATGCCGATGGATGCTTTGTCCTTTTCAATGATAAATTTTCCGGCCTGGACAAAATATTCGTCCCGGTCATTTCCGCCGCCCTTCGCCTCTCCGCCTACAGGCACAGAAGCGATCATGCTTTCCACTTCCGGATTATAATCTGCGGTCATTCCCTGCTCTGTTAAGAAATCTACTACCTTTGAAACTTCGGAATCTGATACAAAAGCTCCCTGAACCCGCATGGGCTTTGGATAGCCTGCAGGGTAAAACAGCATATCGCCTTTTCCAAGAAGCTTTTCCGCACCGTTCATATCAATGATGGTCCTGGAATCCACACCGGAAGATACTGCAAAGGCCACCCTGGATGGAACATTGGCCTTGATCAGCCCTGTTATGACATTGACCGATGGGCGCTGGGTGGCGATGACTAAATGAATTCCCGCCGCTCTGGCAAGCTGGGCCAGACGGCAGATGGAATCCTCCACTTCTCCGGGGGCTACCATCATCAGATCCGCAAGCTCGTCAATAATGATAACGATCTGAGGCATCTTCTTAGGCTTATCCTCATCCTCAATATCCTTTATGCTTTCTACCTTTTCGTTGTATCCCTTGATCTCCCTGACATTATACTGGGCAAACTTATTATAACGGTCTGTCATCTCCGCCACCGCCCAGTTAAGGGCTCCGGAAGCCTTTTTAGGATCAGTGACAACAGGGAGGAGCAAATGGGGGATCCCATTATAAACACTTAACTCCACCACCTTTGGATCCACCATGATCAGCTTCACATCCTCCGGATCCGCCTTGAAAATGATGCTCATGATCAAGGTGTTGATGCAAACGGATTTACCGGAACCAGTGGCTCCGGCGATCAAAAGGTGGGGCATCTTTGCAATATCAGTCACAACCACCTGGCCGCCGATGTCTTTGCCCACCGCAAACGCAATTTTGGAGGAATGTTTCTGAAAACCGTCCACCTCCAGAATATCCCGTAAGTATACCATTTGGTTTTCTTTATTGGGCACCTCAATGCCCACCGCCGATTTTCCCGGTATGGGAGCTTCAATCCTGATATCCGCAGCCGCCAGACTCAATTTAATATCATCTGCAAGGCTTACGATCTTACTGACCTTCACCCCCTGCTCCGGATGAAGCTCATACCTGGTTACGGAAGGTCCGCAGCTTATATTGGTAACCGTAACCCCGACGCCGAAATTCTGAAGGGTCCGCTGAAGCTTGATGGCAGTATCCTTGTATTCCCGGTCGGAAAAGACCGCTGATTTCCCTTTTTTAAGAAGAGAAAGAGGCGGAAACTTATATTCCTTCTTTACGATCTCCTGTTTTTGCTTTATTTCCTGGATAACGATTAAATCGTCTTCCTTTGCGACCTCTTCCCGTCTCTTTTCCAGTTTTTTCTGAAGGGCTTCCGTATCTGTCTCTATGATCTTTCCGGAAGCGGTGACCACCTGCTTTGGTTCCTCTGGAATGGAAAAGGTGTCATTCTCTTCCGTCGGATAGCAGTCCTCTTCCACAACCTCCATTTCCTTTAAGGTTCTCATCTCTTTCTTCATATATATGGAAGACTCTCCCAGTGTATCTGCAAATGGTACAGCTCCCCTGTCAGGATCAAAAGGAACGGTATCCTCTTCATTTTCCACGACTGGCGAAATGCTGCCCCGGAAAATGTCCGCCGGATTAGGTTCGGCCGTTTCTGCAGAGGTAACGGCAGACAGCCGGTCTGCCTGGGCCATAATATCATCTCCAAGGCTTCCTGGAAGCTCGTCAGACAGTTCTTTGGAAAGGCTTTCCTCCTGGACCGTCTCCAGCTTTGTGGCATCCAGATTGACGCCCCGAAGCTTCTGCTCTTCCCAAAGCTGCCTGCGGGCTTCCTGGCGCTTTGCATGGATCTCTATGTGCATGTCCACGTTTTCCCTGGCATGGCGGTACGCCTTTCCGCTCCCCTTTTTTACGATATCCACAAAAGATTTTTCCGTAATACAGACCGCAGATATAATAAGAAGGACTCCTATTACCAGATAAGCTCCAACAACCCCGATCACAGCGGTAAGCCCTTCGGCCAGGAGGCCGCCAATAATCCCTCCTCCTCTTCCGCTTGCAGCGGCGTCAAAATAAATGTCGGCAAGTCCCATTCCCTGGCCGGTCTTTGCTCCAAAAAGAAGCTGTAAAAATCCACACAAAGAAACCAGCGCCAATATAAAAGACGCCAGTTTAAAAGTGGCCCTGGGATTTCCCTGATTGGAGATGTAAAATGCTGTTCCTGCAAACATCAGCACAGGGGCAATATATCCCACACTTCCGAATATGCCAAGCTGCACGCTCCGCAGAAAATCTCCCACCATGCCGCACAAATGAAAGTTGCTTAAAAACAGAATGGCCGCGGCCAGAAATGACATAATGATCACTACTTCTGAATGGATGAATTCTGGTTCCGGCAAAACCACATTTTTTTTGGCGCCGGTGCTTTTTGTATTCCCGTTTTTCCCTTTTTTCGCTGTTGTCCGTTTCTTCGTTGTCTCAGGCACAATGCTTCCCCCTTCTATCCGTTGGTAACAGTATACAAAAAAATCGGGAGAATTGCAACGATTAACAGGAAGCAGTTTCCATCAGTTCATATAATTTTCTCAAAGCATCCTTGATGCCGCCCACCTCATCAATAAGGCCTTCCTTTACGGTTTCCTCGCCTACCAGTACGGTACCTAAGTCTCTGGTGAGCATTTCCGTATTCAGCATAAGGCGCTTTAACTGGTCATAAGCGATCTCTGCATGGCTGGAAACAAAGCTTAAGATCCGGTCCTGTATCATTTCAAAATATTCATAAGTCTGGGAAGCACCGATCACCATTCCCGTCATCCTCACCGGATGTACCATCATGGTTCCGGTTGGTACGATAAAGGAGTAATCCGTACAAACTGCCAGGGGAACTCCAATGGAATGGCTTCCTCCAAGGACCAGGGATACGGTTGGAATGCTTAAGGAAGCGATCATTTCCGCAATGGCCAGGCCGGCATCCACATCACCGCCGGAGGTGTTTAAGAGAACCAAAAGCCCTTCCACCGAATCGTCATCTTCAATCTCAGCCAATTTCGGAAGGATGTGGTCATATTTTGTTGTCTTGCTGTTGCCGGACAGGTTCTCATGGCCTTCCACCTCTCCAATAATGGAAATCAGATGGATTTTCCGCTTCTTCGCATTGTCATCCAAAGTCATCTGGCCATATTCTTCCAGCTTTTCATCCTCTTTTTGTTCAATATCTTTTTCCGTCTTTTTTTCATCAAGGGTTTCCTTGTTTGTATTGCCGGAAGACTCATTCTGCTTATTATCCGGCTCTTCATTCTTCCGGTTGTTGTTGTACTGATGCTCTCTCACCTTAAAGACCTCCTGTTTTACTCTAAATTTGGTATTCTCTTATAATGTGGAGGAAACCATAAAAATATGCTTGAAAATCTTAAAACCGGTTTTTCCATTCTCATATAACAGGTCAGTCGCCCTCCTAATGCAATAACAATATTTTAGTTGTGATTATAACAAGTTATTGACTTTGATACTTTTCCATGGTAAACTACCAAACAACATAAAAAAAGTCACATTCTTGCCAATGGAGGCAGCGCCGGAGAGATCCTTTTGCGCTGCTTTTCTATAAACGGATACTTGCTCTTACGGCTGTGGCTTAACTAAAAAAAGGAGAGATTGTCCCATGAATAACTTTTTTATCGCACAAACCTTTGGCAAATCCTCAAATTTCACGGATATTCCAAACCACTTATTTAAGGAACACAATGTAAAAAAAGGACTCCGCAACGAAGACGGCACCGGGGTCCGGGTTGGCCTCACCCGTGTATCTGACGTAGTGGGCTATGAAATTCAAGACGGGAAAAAGGTCAATGTTCCCGGCAAGCTCTATTACCGCGGAATCGAGATCGGCGATCTGGTAAGCGGAAAGAATAATGAGCGTTACGGGTTTGAAGAGACTTCTTTTTTGCTCCTTTTTGGCTATCTTCCATCCAGAAAGGAATTAAAGGAGTTTACATCCACTCTCAGCCAGAACTACCTTCTTCCTGATGAGTTTCTGGAAAAAAATATGCTTCGCACCCCTTCCCGCAATTTGATGAACAGCCTTCAGCGGAACATCCTGGCCCTTTACGATTATGACGAGGAGCCGGATAATGTGGATCCCTATGAGACACTTTTAAAGGGAATCAACATCCTGGCAAAGCTTTCTTCCCTTTCCGTCTATGCATACCAGAGCAAGGTTCATCACTATGACAGAGACAGCCTGATCATACATTATCCGAAGCAGGAATATTCCATGGCAGAAAATATCCTCTACATGCTGCGCAGGGATGGGGCCTTTACCCAGCAGGAAGCAAATTTACTGGATGTGATGCTGATGATCCACGCAGACCATGGCGGCGGAAACAACTCTACTTTTACCAATGTGGTAATATCTTCCACCGGAACCGATATTTATTCGGCCATTTCCGCTTCCATCGGCTCTTTAAAAGGACCAAAGCACGGCGGCGCCAACATCTGCTGCAGTGAAATGATCAAAGCCATTGAAAAGGAAATCGGGTTAAAGGCAACGGAAACCCAGATGAAGGGTGTGATCCAGAAAATCCTTGCAAAGGATTTTTATGACAATTCCGGCCTTGTATACGGGCTTGGCCATGCGGTTTATACGATCTCCGATCCCAGAGCGGATTTATTAAAGGTCTGCTGCGAAAAGCTTGCCAAACAGAAAAACAGGGAAGATGAATATGAATTCCTGACAAAATTTGAGAAGGTTGCCAAAGCCTGCCTGGCTGGCAACGGAAAAACCCTGTCAAACAATGTGGACTTCTACAGCGGTTTCGCTTATAATATGTTACAGATACCGGAAGATATGTATACGCCTCTGTTTGTCTGCTCTCGTATGGCAGGCTGGCTGGCGCACAATATCGAAAACAAGCTGTACGACGGAAGAATCATGCGTCCGGCAACAAAATACGTAGGAGAAACCATTTCCTACAAAAAAAGAGAGGAAAGATAGCATATGGTGAAATTGTATGACGGCGGAGCTTATCTTGTTCATGGAAGGGAACTGGTTCCGGAACAGGAAGCTTTAAAAGTGGCTGCCCTTACAGGAAAGGCTGCAGATCAGGCTGAGGCCAAAAAGGGAACCATCGCCTATTCCATTCTAAAGGAACACAATACTTCGGATGACATGGATCATTTAAAGCTCCGTTTTGACTCCATGGCCTCCCACGACATTACATTTGTAGGGATTATCCAGACCGCCAGGGCATCAGGGCTTAAGGAATTCCCTATTCCATACGTTATGACCAACTGCCATAACTCCTTATGCGCAGTTGGCGGCACCATTAACGAGGATGACCACGTATTCGGACTTTCTGCCGCAAAAAAATACGGCGGGATCTTTGTTCCGCCACATATTGCTGTCATCCATCAGTACATGCGGGAAATGATGGCCGGCTGCGGGCGCATGATCCTTGGCTCTGACAGCCATACCCGGTACGGAGCCCTGGGAACAATGGCTGTGGGAGAAGGCGGCGGAGAACTGGTAAAACAGCTTCTCCAGGACACTTATGATGTGTCTTATCCAGGGGTTGTGGCCATTTATCTTACAGGAAGCCCATCTCCTTCGGTTGGTCCTCATGATGTGGCCCTGGCCATTATCGGAGCTGTTTTTCAAAGCGGCTATGTAAAGAACAAGATCATGGAATTTGTAGGACCTGGAGTTTCTTCCATGGATACGGATTACCGGAACGGCGTGGATGTCATGACAACGGAAACCACCTGCCTTTCTTCCATCTGGAGAACTGATGAGGATACAAAGGCCTATCTGGACCTTCATGGACGGGGAGATTCCTACAAGGAACTGAATCCTGGGGAAGTGGCTTACTACGACGGAGTCGTCTATGTGGATTTAAGCACCATCAGGCCCATGATCGCACTGCCCTTCCACCCAAGCAATACTTATGAGATCAACGAGCTGAACGAAAACCTGGGCGACATTCTCCGGACTGTGGAAAAAGAAGCGGCACGCATTGTGGGAAGTTCCAAGGCAATCCTTTCCCTCACCGATAAGATCGTGGATGGAAAGCTGATGGTCCAGCAGGGAGTGATCGCAGGCTGCGCCGGAGGCAACTACTCCAACGTCATGGCCGCGGCTCATATTCTGACGGGTAAAAACTGCGGAAATGACTTCTTTAATTTATCTGTGTATCCTTCTTCCCAGCCGGTATACATGGATCTGGTGAAAAAGGGAGCCATCTCAGAACTGATGGCAGCCGGAGCAACCGTTCGTACAGCCTTCTGCGGCCCATGTTTTGGCGCAGGGGATACGCCTTCCAACAATTCCTTAAGCATCCGCCACACCACAAGAAACTTCCCCAACAGGGAAGGCTCCAAGCCGGGAAGCGGACAGATTTCCTGTGTCGCCCTTATGGATGCCCGCTCCATTGCAGCAACGGCAGCAAACGGCGGTTATCTGACCTCTTCGGAAGGCTATGGAGAGGATTACCGCGTTCCCGCTTACGAGTTTGACCTTTCTTCCTATGAAAGGCGGGTATATCAGGGCTTTGGAAAGGCCCAGCCTGAGGTTCCCTTAATTTACGGCCCCAATATCAAGGATTGGCCGGCTATGAGCGCTCTGACAGAAAACATTATTTTGCGGGTATGCTCAAAGATCATGGATCCTGTTACTACCACCGATGAGCTGATCCCTTCCGGGGAAACCTCTTCCTACCGTTCCAACCCTCTTGGCCTTGCGGAATTTACACTGTCCCGCCGTGACCCGGAATACGTGGAACGTTCAAAAAAAGTAAATGAACTGGAGCAAATAAGAAAAGCCGGAAACAGCCCCTTAAAAGCCGATCAGCCGCTGGAATCCGCATTTAAAGCACTGAGCGCTTACTTGGACCAGGCGGAGCTGAATGCAGGGGAAACAGAGATCGGAAGCATGATGTATGCGGTAAAACCGGGAGACGGTTCCGCCCGGGAGCAAGCAGCAAGCTGCCAAAGAGTGCTGGGCGGTCTCGCCAATATTGCCAATGAATATGCCACAAAACGTTACCGTTCCAATGTCATGAACTGGGGAATGCTCCCCTTCCTTCTGGATGAGGAACCGGATTTTGAAGTAGGGGATTTCATCTATGTGCCTGGAATCCGCACCGCTCTTGACGGCGATATGAAGCACATTCCCGCTTATGTGGTAAAAAATAAGGAAGGGAATCCCATTGATGAAATAAAACTGCACATTGCTGATATGACCCCGGAAGAACGGGAAATCGTAAAGGCCGGATGCCTGATCAACTATAATAGAAATAAAAACCAAAAGCAGT